>NZ_CP107939.1:8423170-8725101 GCF_036046055.1 Nocardia sp. NBC_00403 | reverse complement strand
CATGACCGGCGCTCTGGATGTGGCCGCGCTGCGCGCCGCGGTGGCGGACCTGGTCGGCCGCCACGAGATCCTGCGCACGATCTACCCGGAGACCGAGAGCGGTCCGGTGCAGGTGATCCTGTCACCGGCGCAGGCCAGGTCCGAGCTGGACGTGCGGGTGCTTGCGCCGCAGGACATCGAATCCGCTGTGGTGGCACTGGCATCGACGATCTTCGACGTCACCATCGAGGTGCCGCTGCGGGTCGCGCTGTTCGAAATCGAGGACAGTGGTGACGCGCAGGAATATGTGCTGGCCATGGTCGTGCACCACATTTCCGGTGATGGTTCGTCGGTCGGTCCGCTGACCCGTGATCTGATGGTCGCGTATGCGGCCCGCTCGGCGGGTGAGGCTCCGAACTGGGCTCCGCTCGCGGTGCAGTACGCCGACTACAGCATCTGGCAGCGCGAGGTGCTCGGCAGCGAGGACGACCCGGAATCGCTGGCGACCAAGCAGATCGCCTACTGGCGTGACGCATTGGCGGAGCTGCCCGATCAATTGGATCTGCCGGCGGACCGGCCGCGTCCCGCGGTGCAGTCCTTCGTCGGTGGCAAGGTGGAGATGCGGATCGACGCGGCCACCCATCAGGCCTTGATGGAGCTGGCGCGTGCCGAAAGCGCGACGCTGTTCATGGTCGTGCACACCGCGTTCGCGGTGCTGTTGGCTCGCCTCTCGGGCACCGACGACATCGCCATCGGTACGCCGATAGCGGGCCGTGGTGAGGCCGCGCTGGACGATCTGATCGGCATGTTCGTCAATACCCTGGTGTTCCGTAGCCGCGTCGAGGCGGGCGAGCCGTTCACCGAACTGCTCGCGCGGCAACGTGAGACGGACATCCAGACCTTCGCCAACGCCGACGTGCCGTTCGAGCGCCTGGTCGAGGTGCTCAACCCGGTGCGTTCCACCGCACGGCACCCGTTGTTCCAGGTGGGTCTGTCCTTCCAGAACCTGGCCAAGGCCGGGCTGGAACTGCCCGAACTCACCGTCGCCGGACTCGATATCGACACCGCACTGTCGCAGTTCGACCTGCACCTGATCGCCAGCGATGGCTACAACGACGCGGGTGAACCCCAGGGCATCGCCGGCGTCTTCACCTACGCCTCCGACCTGTTCGATCGGGAGACGGTGCAGGGCTTCGCGGATCGGTTCGCGCGACTGCTCGGTGCAATCATCGCCTCGCCGCGCACGGCTGTCGGCGACATCGAGTTCCTCGATCACGCCGAGCGGGCCGAGCTGACCGTCGGCCGGAATGCGACCGAGCACGAGGTGGATTCGGCGGCGACTCTGGTCGGCCTGCTGGATGCCTCGGTGGCCGTAGCCCCGCAGCGTGTCGCGCTGGTGTCCGACGACGGTTCGAAGCTGACTTACGGTGAGCTCGACGCCAGGGTGAATCGTCTTGCCCGGCATTTGATTTCGCTGGGTGTCGGCCCAGAGTCCCGGGTCGCGCTCGCAGTGCGTCGCTCGGTGGATCTCGTCGTCGCGATGTACGCGGTCGCGAAGGCCGGTGGCGCGTATGTGCCGGTGGATCCGGATCAGCCCGCCGAACGCACGGACTACATCCTCGCGACCGCGGGACCGGTGTGTGTGCTGACCAACGCGGAAGCGCAGTTCAGCACCGATGTCGCGCCGTTGGTGTCGATGGACGCGCTGGGCGATCTGGACGACGCGCCGATCACCGACGCGGATCGAGTGGCGCCGTTGCGTCCGGAGCACACCGCGTACGTCATCTTCACCTCCGGTTCGACCGGCCGTCCGAAGGGTGTCGCGGTGCCGCATGCGGCGATCGTGAACCAGCTGTTGTGGAAGAACGCCGAATTCGGGCTCGACGCGGCGGACGCGGTGCTGTTGAAGACGGCCGCTACCTTCGACCTGTCGGTGTGGGAGTTCTGGTCGGCCGCGGTCTGCGGCGGACGTCTGGTCATCGCGGCACCGGATGGGCATCGTGACCCGGCATATCTGAACGAGTTGATCGCTCGCGAATCGGTGACCACGTTGCATGCGGTGCCGTCCATGCTGGACGCGCTGCTCACCATGGGTCTGTCCGATTCCCTGCGGCGGGTGCTGGCGATCGGTGAGGCGCTGCCGGGTGCCTTGGCGCAGCGGTTCCTCCGTGATCAGCCGGGTACCGAGTTGTTCAACCTGTACGGTCCGACCGAGGCAGCGGTGTCGATCACCAGTCATCGGGTGACCGGCCAGGACCTGGCGTCCGTATCGATCGGTGTGCCGGAGTGGAACAGCCGCGTCTATGTTCTGGACGCGCGCCTGAACCCGGTGCCCACGGGCGTGTCGGGTGAGTTGTATCTGGCCGGTGCGCAGTTGGCGCGGGGGTACTTCGGCCGGACGGATCTGACCGCGGATCGGTTCGTGGCCAACCCCTTCGAGTCGGGCACCCGGATGTATCGCACCGGTGACCTCGTCGCGTGGAACGGCAACGGCGAGTTGGAGTACCGCGGCCGCACGGACTTCCAGGTGAAGATTCGTGGTTTCCGGATCGAGCTCGGCGAGATCGAGGCGGCACTGTTGGCGCTGCCGGAGATCGCGCAGACCACGGTGCTCGCGAAGTCCGATCCCAAGACCGGTGATCGGCTCGTCGCGTACCTGGTGGCGTCGAGTGGCGATATCGATGTGGCGCAGGTGAAGTCGGCGCTTGCCGCCGGTCTGCCGTCGTACATGGTGCCGTCGGCGTTCGTGGTGCTGGAAGCGCTGCCGCTCAATGTGAACGGCAAGCTGGATCGAAAGGCGTTGCCGGACCCGGAATTCGAGGCGCAGGTCTTCCGCGCGCCGTCGACCCCGATCGAGGAGATCGTGGCGTCGGTGTTCGCGGAGGTCCTCGGCGTCGAGCGCGTCGGTGTCGACGACGACTTCTTCGCACTCGGCGGCAACTCGCTGCTGGCCACGCACACCGTCGCACGCATCGGTGCCGCGCTGGACGCTCAGGTGCCGGTGCGCAGGCTGTTCGAGGCGTCGACGGTCGCGGGCCTGGCCGTCAAGGTCGAGCAGGACGCCGGTGCCGGTGGTCGCAAGGCCCTGGTCGCGGGTCCGCGCCCGGAGCGGATTCCGTTGTCGCTGGCACAGCAGCGCATGTGGTTCCTCAACCGGTTCGACACCGAATCGGCCGCCTACAATGTGCCGGTCGCGGTGCGGCTCACCGGAGAACTCGACGTCGAGGCGCTGCGGCAGGCCATCGCGGACGTCGTGGCCCGCCACGAGATCCTGCGCACGATGTACCCGGAGATCGACGACGCGCCGGTACAGGTGATCCTGCCGGTGGCGCAGGCCATACCGCAGGTCACCGTGACCGTCGTCGCGCCGGGGGATATCGAACCCACCGTGCGTGCCTTCATGTCGGCGACCTTCGACGTCACCATCGAGGTGCCGCTGCGGGTCGCGCTGTTCGAAATCGAGGACAGTGGTGACGCGCAGGAATATGTGCTGGCCATGGTCGTGCACCACATTTCCGGTGATGGTTCGTCGGTCGGTCCGCTGACCCGTGACCTGATGGTCGCGTATGCGGCCCGCTCGGCGGGTGAGGCTCCGAACTGGGCTCCGCTCGCGGTGCAGTACGCCGACTACAGCATCTGGCAGCGCGAGGTGCTCGGCAGCGAGGACGACCCGGATTCACTGGTTGCCAAGCAGATCGCGCACTGGCAGCAGACATTGGCGGGGCTTCCCGATCAATTGGATCTGCCGGCGGACCACCCGCGTCCCGCGGTGCAGTCCTTCGCCGGCGGCAAGGTGGAGGTGCGCGTCGACGCGCAGCTGCATCGGGCACTGACCGAGTTGGCGCGCGCCGAAAGCGCGACGCTGTTCATGGTCGTGCACACCGCCCTCGCGGTGCTGCTTGCCCGGTTGTCGGGTACCGACGACATCGCCATCGGTACGCCGATCGCTGGTCGCGGCGAGGCCGTGCTGGATGACATGATCGGCATGTTCGTCAACACCCTGGTGTTCCGCACCACGGTAGATGCGGGCGAGCCGTTCACGGGTTTGCTTGCCCGGCAACGTGAGACGGACATCCAGGCATTCGCCAACGCGGAGGTGCCGTTCGAACGACTCGTCGACGTGCTCAACCCGGAGCGTTCGACGGCGCGGCATCCGCTCTTCCAGGTCGGCTTGTCGTTCCAGAACCTCGCCGGAGCTACGCTGGAACTGATGGGCCTGAAGGTCTCCGGGCTCGACATCGACGCGCAGCTCTCGCAGTTCGACCTGCACTTGATCGTGACCGACGGCTACGACGCCGACGGGAACCCGGCCGGCATCGGCGGCTACTTCACCTACGCCACCGATCTGTTCGACCAGGCGACGGTGCAGGGCTTCGCCGACCGATTCCTGCGGGTGCTGCGGGAAATCGCCGCCGCACCACGGACTTCGGTGGGTGACATCGAAGTACTCGACGCCGCCGAGCGCGCCGGGGTGGTCACCACATGGAACGCGACCGAGCACGAGGTCGATGCGGCCGCCACCTTGGTGTCGTTGCTGGATGCCACCGTGGCGGCCACCCCGGATGCGGTGGCGCTGATCGGTGACGAATCAGCGGCCGAGCCGACGGTGCTGACCTACGCCGAGCTCGACGCTCGGGTCAATCGTTTGGCGCGGTACCTGATCGGTCGTGGCGTCGGTCCGGAGGATCGGGTCGCGCTGGCGATCCGGCGTTCGGTGGATCTCGTCGTCGCGATGTACGCGGTGGCGAAGTCGGGTGCGGCATATGTGCCGATCGACCCCGATCAGCCTGCTGAGCGAACCGAGTACATCCTGGATACCGCGGTGCCGGTGTGTGTGCTGACCACCAGTCGCGACGGGTTCACCGCAGGTGCCGTCGAGTCCGTCCGGATCGATGCTGTCGATCTGGCGGGTCACGCCGCCGATCCGATCGACGACGCCGAACGGGTCGCGCCGCTGCGTCCGGAGCACACGGCATACGTGATCTTCACCTCGGGTTCCACCGGCCGTCCGAAGGGCGTCGCGGTCCCGCACGGTGCGATCGTCAACCAGTTGTCGTGGAAGACAGCGGAATTCGCGCTGTCCGCGGATGACGCCGTCTTGCTCAAGACGGCCGCCACCTTCGACCTGTCGGTGTGGGAGTTCTGGTCGGCCGCGGTCAGCGGTGGGCGCCTGGTGATCGCCGTACCGGACGGGCATCAGGATCCGGCATACCTCAACGCGCTGATGGCCCGCGAGTCGGTGACGACGCTGCATGTGGTGCCCTCGATGCTGGATGCCCTGCTGATCGACTCCGGTGACACGCTGGCCGATTCGCTGCGCAGGGTGCTGGCGATCGGCGAGGGGCTGCCCCCGGCGACCGCGCAGCGGTTCCGGCGCAACAACTCGGCGCAGCTGTGGAACCTCTACGGCCCGACCGAGGCCGCGGTCTCGATCACCAGCCACGGTGTCACCGACGCCGACCAAGTGTCGGTGTCCATCGGCGCGCCGGAGTGGAACAGCCAGGTGTACGTGCTGGATGCTCGGCTGCGGCCGGTTCCGGTCGGCGTCTCCGGTGAGCTCTACCTCGCGGGTGCGCAGTTGGCGCGCGGCTACTTCGGTCAGCCGAACCTGACCGCGGATCGGTTCGTGGCCAACCCGTTCCAGCCCGGCACCCGGATGTACCGCACCGGCGACCTGGTGGCCTGGACCGCCGACGGCGAGCTGGATTACCGCGGCCGCACCGACTTCCAGGTGAAGATCCGAGGCTTCCGCATCGAGCTCGGCGAGATCGAGGTCGCGCTGCTGCGTCAGCCGGAGATCACCGCGGCGGCCGTGGTCGCACACAATGACGCGAACCTCGGTGATCGCCTCGTCGGATACATCGTCGCGGGATCGGACGCGGTCGACACCCGGGATCTGGAGTCGCGCCTCGCCGCCGAACTCCCGTCCTACATGGTGCCTTCGGTGTTCGTGCAACTGGATGCGCTGCCGCTCAACGTGAACGGCAAGCTGGATCGAAAGGCGTTGCCACAGCCGGTCTTCGAGCAAGCGGAGTTCCGCGCGCCGGCCACGCCGACCGAGCAGATCGTCGCGGACGTGTTCACCGACGTGCTCAGGGTCGAGCGGGTCGGCGCCGACGACGACTTCTTCACACTCGGCGGTAACAGCATCCTGTCGATCCAGTTGGTCTCGCGGGCCAAGGCGCTCGGCGTGGTGTTCAGCGTGCGCGAAGTATTCGAGCAGCGCAGCGTCGTTGGGCTCGCGTCGATTGCCAGGTCGGCGGCCGTCGGCCCGGTGCGTCTGCCGGAGCTGCCCGGGGGCGGTGTCGGTGCGATCGCGCTGCCGCCGAGCATCGCGGCGGTGCTGTCGAATGGCGCCGACTACCAGCGCCGCTCGCAGGCAACGACGCTGCGACTGCCTGCCGTGCTCGATCGGACGCCCTTGATCGCGGCGATCACCGCGGTCCTCGAGCACCACGACGCGCTGCGCACGCGCCTGCGTCGGGTGGACGAGAACTGGGTGTTCGAGGCGCTCGACGGCATCCCCGACATCGACGACCTGGTGCACGAGGCGTCGGTCGATTCGGTGGTGGCCGATGACGCGGAACTGTCGCGCATCATCGATGCCGAACGCGCGGCCGCCGCCGATCGTCTCGATCCGGCGAACGCCGTCATGGCGCAGTTCGTGCGGTTGTGCTTCGCGGATGAAGAGCGCGGTGACGAACTGCTTGTCGTTGCGCACCGGTTCGCGGTCGACAGCGCGTCGCTGCGGATCCTGATGTCGGATCTCGCGCAGGCGGTGGCGCAGGTCGCAGCCGGGCAGCCGGTCGCATTGCCGAGTGTGGGTACTTCGCTACGGCGTTGGGCCCACAGCCTGGCCGACGAAGCCACCGATCGGTCTGCGGAACTGCCGTTCTGGCAAGAGGTTTCGGCGACGCCGGATCCGCTGCTCGGGTCCCGTGCCTTCGATCCGGCGATCGACACCGCTGCCACCGTGCAGCGGGTGCAGGTCGAATTGCCCGCTACGGTCACCGATTCCGTGCTGACCGCGATTCCGGAGCTGTATCGCGCAAGCGTGACCACCGGGCTGGTTTCGGCGCTGGCCATGGCATTGGTGCGCTGGCGCGGCCAGGGCAATGCGATGCTGGTCCGGCTCGAGGCCGACGGTCGCGATGCGGTGTCCGGTGCGGAGCTCTCGCGCACCATCGGCGCCTTCGCCACCGCCTACCCGTTCCGGTTCGATCTGGCCGACGCGGACCTGGACAACGCGTTCACCGGCGGAATCGCCGTGAGCGGGATCGTCAAGACCGTCAAGGAACAGCTGCTCGCCGTGCCGGATCACGGTGCGGGCCACAGCCTGCTCGCGCTGCCGCAGGTGGGTCAGGTCGGCTTCCGCTACCGGGGTCTGCCATCGATCACGGTCACCTCCGAGACGTCCGCCGACGCGCCCGCCACTGCCGCGGTCGATATCGAGGCGCATGTCATCGAGGCCGCCGACGGTCCGAAGTTGGCCGCCACCTTCGCATTCCCGGCCGGGCTGCTCGGCAGGGAACAGGTCCAGGAGCTCGCCGACCTGTGGGTCGCCGCGGTGACCGCGCTGGCCGAGCACACACAGCGCCCGGATGCCGGTGGCCTCACGCCGTCGGATATGCCGCTGGTGCAGGTCGGCCAGGCCGACATCGAGCGCTGGGAGCAGGCCTACCCGGGCCTGGAGGAAGTGTGGCCGGTCTCGCCGCTGCAGTCCGGTCTGCTCTTCCACGCGCTGATGACCGCGGCCACGGTGGACGTCTACACGATGCAGGCCGTTGTGCATCTGAGCGGCACTGTGCAGGGCGATCGACTGCGTGCGTCCGCGCAGGCGATCCTCGACAGGTACCCGAACCTGCGCACCGCGTTCGTCAGCGGCTCCGATGGCCAGGCGATGCAGGTTGTCGTCGAACGGCTCGAGGTGCCGTGGCGCGAGGTCGATCTGACCGGGCTGCCGGAAGCCGAGCGGGCCGAGGAACTACGACGGCAGTTGGCCGCGGACCGGGCGACCAAGTTCGACATGTCCGTCGCGCCGCTGGTGCGCTACACGCTCTTCCGTACCGGTGCCGAGCAGTGGCATATGGCGATTGCCACCCACCATGTCCTGCTCGACGGCTGGTCGATGCCGCTGCTGCTGCGCGATCTGCTGGTGCTCTATGCGACGCGGGGTGATCTTGCGGCACTGCCGCAGGTGAGTTCCTATCGCAGCTTCCTCGACTGGCTCGCCGAGCGTGATGTGGCCTCGTCGTTGCGCACCTGGGCACAGGCACTCGACGGTGTCGGCGAACCGACCGAGCTGGCGCCGCCGTCGCGTTCGGTGGAGACCTACGAGACGCGCAAGCTGAGCACCGAGATCGACGCCGAGCGGACCCGCAGGCTGACCAAGCACTGCGCCGAACTCGGCATCACGGTCAACACCCTGGTGCAGGCGGCCTGGGGCATCCTGCTCGGCAGGCTCACCGGTCGCGACGATGTGGTCTTCGGCGCCACCGTGTCCGGCAGGCCCGCCGAACTGCCCGGCGTGGAATCGATGGTCGGTTTGTTCATCAACACGCTGCCCGTGCGGGTGCGCGTCGATGATCACTCGACCATCGACGAACAGCTGAAGCGGTTGCAGCGCGATCAGGCCGATTTGCTCGACCACCACTTTGTCGGGCTCACCGACATCCAGGGGGTGGCCGGTCCCGGCGCACAATTCGACACGCTGGTCGTGTTCGAGTCGTATCCGGTCGACCGCGAGGCGATCGCGGCGGCGAGCTCGATCGACGGGATGTCGATAACCGATGTCAGCGTCGAGAGCGCGGCGCACTACCCGCTGACCCTGCAGGTGAACGCCGATTCGACCATCGAGTTCACCCTCGAGTACCTGACGAGCAGGTTCTCCGCCGATGAGGTGGAGACCTTGTCCGCCCGACTGATTCGGGTGCTCGAGGCGTTGCTCGGCGATCCGGCCGGACTGGTCGGCGCCATCGATATCCTCGACAGCAGCGAGCGCACCCGGTTGCTCGCCGAATCCGGTATCGGTGCGGCGGCAGCCACGCTGGAACCAGTGGGCCGGGTCGGTGCACGCACGGTGGCCAAGGTGCTCGCCGAGGTCGTCGAGGCGGACCCCGAAGCGCCCGCGTTGCTGGTCGACGGCGACGAAATCGCGTACCACGTCCTGGATCGCCGCTCCTCGCAGCTGGCCAGGGTGCTCATCGATCGTGGTGCGGGCCCCGGCGATATCGTCGCGGTGGCACTGCCGCGTTCGGTGGACGCGGTGGTCGCGGCATGGGCTGTGCAGAAGGCGGGGGCCGCCTGCCTGTTCGCACCGTCGGTCGACGAGATCGAGAATGCGGGAGCCGGTTTCGGGATCACCCTCGAACCGGCGGCGGCGGCCGAGGTGCAGTGGCTGGTGCTGTCGGATCCGCAGGTGCAGACCGAATTGGCCGCCGCGCCATCGCATCCGGTCTCGTACTCGGATCGGGTCCGTCCGCTTGCCGACGAGCACCCCGCTTTTGTGGTGCTCGCGAACGGTGCGCCGGTGGTGCTCAGCCAGGCCGAGGCACTCGACCGGGCCGCGCAGGTGCGGGAGGAGTACGGAATCGACTACGAGTCGACGACGTTCACCACGGCAGCCGCAGGCCAGGCGGCGATGCTGGAGTTCCTGACCGCGGCCACAGCGGGCGCACTGTCGGTGCTCCCGAGCGGCGGTGACCTCGCTGACGACCTCGCCGACGGGGAGGTCACGCACTGGTTCGTCGTTCCCGGCGAATCGACGGATGCGGCCGATGCGGAGATCCGAATCGTGGTCGCCGAGTAGGACAACATCGATACGCGAAAGCCGTTGCCCATTCGTGGCAACGGCTTTCGCGGTGCTACGCCGAGATGACGTGCTCCTCGGCGACAACCGGTGCTGATACGAATGCTCTTGCCGGCTTGCCGCAAACGATGGTCTTTTACGGACGCGGCACGCGGATGGGTGCGAGCGCGAGCAGTTCGTCGACCGACCACTGGTCGTCGGCATGCTTGCCGAGTTTGCTTGCCAGTACACGGCCGTCCGGTGCGATGAGGAAGTCGCCGGGCAGGCCGAGGCGGCCGCCGTCGGGTCTATTCGGGGGAGCGGGCTTGTCCTTGCGGAGGACGGTCGGCAGTGTCTTTGCGACAGCACGCGCGATGCCCGGCCAGGCGCGGGGGTCCAGGAGCGCACGTGGGGCGGATTCGATGCCGAACTCGCGGTAGAGCATTCGGGTCGGGTCGGCAATCAGGTCGAACGGCAGGTCACCCTCGTACGTGCGCAATTCGGCTGCGCTGGAATGGAACACGACCACTTCGCGAATGCCGGCGGCAAGGATCTCGTGGTGTCGAGTGGCGATCGAACGCAGGTGCAGATTGCACACCGGGCAACCGGCGAAGCGGCGGAACTGTAGGTGGATCAGGTGATCGGGGTCCGGGACCGGCACGGTGACACCGGTGACAGAGTCCAGCGTTCTGGTGGTCACGGTGGATGGCATGATGCTCCTTTCGTAGGTGTACTAAGTACGCCTACATCCAGTATGAGCGTACCCGGTACGCTGTCAACCCATGCCTCGTTCGCGCTCCTTGACGCCGGGGGCCATTGCGGCCGCCGCGCTCGCGGTGATCGACCGCGACGGCCTGCCCGCGCTCACCATGCGGGCCGTCGCCAAGGAACTGCACATGGCGACCATGGCGCTGTACCGCTACGTCCCCGACCGCGACGGTCTCGAAGCGCTGGTGGTCGACGAGATCTTCCAGGCGATCGATGCGTCACCGCCGCCGGAGCCGAACTGGCGCGATCGCGTGGCGGCGCTCTTGGCGCGGGTGCGCGACGCCGCCGCGGCGCACCCTGATGTGGTGCCGCTGCTGTTGCGGCACCGGCAATCCTCGGCCGGCTCCCTGGCCTGGATCGAGGCAATGCTCGAGATCCTCACCGATGCCGGTTTCACCGGTCGTGAACGAGTGATCGCCCAGCGCACCCTGATCGGCTTTCTGCTCGGGTTTCTGCAGAATGCCCACTACGCGTCACTCGAGGGAACCGGCACCGCCGCCATGGCGGATCTCGCCCCGGACGATTACCCGCATCTGTCTCGAACGGCCATCGATGCGCAAACAGTCTCCGCTGCAGACGAATTCCGCGGCGGCCTGGAGATCGTGCTGCGCGGCCTCGCGCCTTAGCCGGCAGTCGGCGCGAAGTGTCGAGAGCGTTGTGTCAGTGCCGTGATATCGAAGGTTTCGGCCATTGCGCGGGCCCCGGCGTCATTGAGGTGCAGGCCATCGCCGCTGTCGAAATCCGGGCGGATGTAGTCGGGGTTGTCCGGGTCCTCCACGGCTCGTGCGACATCGAAGACGCCGTCGAAAATGGCGGTGGTACGCAGCCATTCGTTGATTTCATTGCGGACGGGTACGCCGGTCTCGGTGCTGAGGCCGGGGTAGATCACCCCGGCGAAGGGGCCGACGGTGTTGGCGTAGATGGGCAGTCCGGCGGCGTGCGCGCGCTGCGCGAGACTGGTGAAACCGGCGATCAGGTCGGCGGCGGGAGCGGTGCCCGCCACGATCAGGTCGTTGATGCCGATGTTCACCAGGACGTGCGTCACGCCGGGGACATCGAGCACATCGCGGTCGAATCGCGCGAGCGCGCGGTCGCCGACTTCGTTTGTCAGCAGTCGATTTCCGCCGGTGCCCTGATTGACCGCCCAGCCTGTGGTCAAGCGCTCGTTGAGCACGTCGACAGAGCGCCGATTGGCGCCATGGCTGGAACCGACGCCCTCGAACCAGGAGTCGCCGAAGGCGACGATGACTGGAGCGTCGGTCGCGGTCAGCACGTCGATGCCGGTGACGTAGAAGCGGGAGGTGAGCTCCTCGGCATCCGGCAAACCGACTGCCGCTGTGTGGTTTCCGGTGGCGACGTACGCGGACTCCACGGGGATCTGGGCGAACGGCGCAAGCTCGGTTTCCCCGGGCAGGTACAGGCTCAGCGCCAGGTCGGTGCCTGCGGTCACGGCCAGATCGACGGTGTCGCTGATGACCTCGCCCCCGGCCGGGATGGTCACCCGAGTAGCGCCGCCGAACCGCACCTCGGTGTCGGTCTCGGTCACGATCTCGCCGCCTGTCTTGCGCACCGCGATGCGGGCCGCGCCGATGGTGAGTGGTGTCCGGCCGTAGCGGTTGGTCAAGCGCACTCGCAGCTGCTCACCGCCACCGGCGAGGTGCAGCACCTGCCGCAGCGTCTGGTCGGTGAAGCTCCTCGGCTCGGCCAGCCGAATCTGCTCGGCGGGGTCGACCAGTGCGGAACGGAATCCCGCGATCCAACGCGATGTGGCAGCCATCTGAATCTCCATTTAGTTGACATGAGGAATATTGTGCTGACAACAATCTAGCTCACATTTTCCTCATGTCAACTATCCGCGATGCAACTATCTCGGATAGGCTCGGCGCCATGGACGCGACAGACCTCTTCGACGACCCGAGGCTCACCACCATCGGCCTGCTCTACGAGGCGCACGACGGGCTGATCGCGAAGCTGGAACCGACCTGGAAGGAGAACGGCCTTTCGGGTCTGGATGCCAACGCGTTGATGCGGCTGAGTCGCTCGCCCGGTCGGCGGTTGCGCATGACCGATCTCGCCGCACAGACCCGCCTGTCCACCAGTGGCATCACGCGATTGGTGGATCGGCTGCAAAGGAACGGGTTTGTTCGGCGGGAAGCCGATGCGGGTGATCGGCGCACCTCCTACGCGGTGCTGACCGCGGCGGGAGCGACGCGGATCGCGCGCGTGCTGCCCGCGTATCTGGAGGGCATCGAGCAATGGTTCACCGGGCTGCTGACCGGGCCGCAGTTGGACGAGTTGGTCGCGGGGCTGCGCATCATCCGCGACGCGGCCAATCCCGAGGCGACGGCACTGGGCGATTAACTACTCGGGCCGCGACCCGTGCCGACCTGGAATTCCTGACCGACCTCGCCGAGAACGGCACCCTGTGTCCGCTGATCGAACGGCGGTATCCCCTCGCCGAGACGGCGGACGCCTTCGTGCACCTGGCCGACGGTCATGCGCAGGGCGAGACGGTGATCCTCGGGTGATCGTAAGGCGCCTGAATCATCAAAGCTGTTGGCTCAGAGGTGAATTCGGCTCTCAGTGAACTCGTGCGTGGAAATGAGGTGCGACACCGCACAATAGGCGGCGCGACGCGGGACGCGTCGCGCCGTAGCGATGGAAGGTGCAGCCGGTGAGCGCACGAGTAGATGTATTGAACCCGCAGCGACCCAAGCGGGTGCTGATGGTGGCTTCGAATCCGGCGGTTTCGCGGCAGACCGGGTGGCCGATCGGATTCTGGTGGGCGGAGTTGACCCATCCGTACTGGGAATTCGTCGAGCGGGGTTATCAGGTCGACATCGCCAGCCTCGACGGCGGCGCATTGTCCGCCGATCCGTGGAGCGATCCGCGGGACGACTCCGCCTACAGCGACGAGGACCTGATCAGCCTGGGGTTCCTCTCCTCGCCCAAACATGCTGCATTGGTGGAAAATTCGCTGGCGCTGGACGCGGTGAATCCAGATGACTACGACGCGGTGTTTCTCGTCGGCGGGCAGGCCCCGATGTACACCTTCATCGACGAGCCTCGCATTCATGACTTGGTGTCCTCCCGCGTCGCGGCAGACCGCGTCGTCGCCGTCGTCTGTCACGCCACCTGTGTCCTGCTGAAGGCCACGCTGCCCGATGGACGGCTCGTGGTGGACGGGCGAACCTGGACCGGATTCGCCAATGCCGAGGAAGACTTCGCCGACGAGTTCGTCGGCCAGACCATCCAGCCGTTCCGAATCGAAGACGAGGCACGCAAACTCGACGGTACGAACTTCATCGTCGCCGGTCGCTTCGTACCGCATGCGGTACGTGACGGCAACCTGATCACCGGCCAACAGCAGTACTCCGGCGCCGCGGCGGCCCGGCTGGTGATCGAGGCGCTCGGCGTATAGGCCGCCCCGTACGCAGTTCCTGTGGTCGAGTGGCACATAGGTGCGGCGCAGGTCGAGAAGTTCTCTCGCTCATGTGCCACTCGGCTCGTCGTCGACGGCGGCGGTGAGTCGTGCGATGAGGGTGCGGATGTGGGCGATCAGTTCGGGGGGTTCGTGGATGTGGAACGGGAAGCCGAAGCCGGCTACATAGATGGCCAGTTCGTCCAGGGAGTTGGAACCTGTTCGGAGTAGGCAGGATTGGTGGTCGAGGGGTTCGATGGTGCCGACGGTGGGGGCGATGCGGTCGGCGGCCACCTCGGCGGGGACGTCCAGCGTGATGCGGGCGGAGTAGCGGTAGGGGGAGGTGGTGACGCCGCGGGAAACATAGCCCGCGAGGTCGATATCGGGGGCCTCGCGCGGGGTGAAGAGCGGGCCGGTGGGGATGCGAGGGTTGATGCGGTCGACGCGGTAGGTGCGCCAGTCGGCGCGGTCGAGGTCCCAGGCGATCAGATACCAGTGGCGGCCGGTGTGGGCGAGACGGTGGGGTTCGGTGGTGCGCAGTGATGTTGTGCCGCGATGGCTCCGGTAGTCGAAGCGCAGGCGGTGGTTGTCGCGGATGGTGGCGGCGAGCGCGGTGAGGACATCGGGATCGACGGTCGCCGCCGCTGCGGGGACGGTGATGGTGGTCGAGTGCAGCAGACTGACGCGGTGGCGCAGCCGCGAGGGGAGCACCTGCTCGAGCTTGGTGAGTGCGCGCAGCGAGCTGTCCTCGATACCCGCGATGGTGCCGCCCGCCGCGGTGCGCAGGCCGATGGCGACCGCGACGGCCTCGTCGTCATCGAGCAGCAGGGGCGGGAGTTTCGCGCCCGCGCCGAGGCGGTAGCCCGCCACGCCCGGCGTGGCGTCGACGGGATAGCCGAGGTTGCGTAGCTTGTCGATATCGCGGCGGACGGTGCGTGCATCGACCTCGAGGCGTTCGGCCAGTTCGGCGCCGGTCCAGTCGCGAGGCGTCTGCAACAGCGACAGCAGACGCAGCAGGCGGGCGGAGGTTTCCAACATGACTACAAAGTCTGCCCCGGACATAGGGCGAAAAGTGTCCTAAGTGGGTCAGAGCGGAGCCGGAACTGTTGGTGGTCGACACCCGCGCGTTCTTCCACGACTTGTGCTAAAACCGAAGCCTGTGGTGCTCGCGTCGGCATATCGTCGCCGCGGCAAGGCCACGATCGGATGTACAGGAGTGACCGTCATGAGCGAGCAGCGTTGGCTGACCCAGGAACAGCGTGAAGATTTCTGGGGGCGCTGCGGCTGGTCACCGACCATGCCGGAATCCGACCGCGTGATCATCGAAAACCGCTGGGACGACGAGTCGATCGACATGGCGAAATTGTTCGGCTGGTGACCTGAACGTCGACGCCTCACCCGGTGAGTTCGCCCGCGCGCTGCCAGGAGTTCCGCTCCGCGGCGAATGCCTCGGCTTGCATTGCCCGGAATTCCTCGATGGATCCGGCGTTGTCGGCGAGGAACTGCCGGTAGTCGGCCAGTCGGAAGTCACCGTCTTCGGCTTTCACCCCGACGTTGCCCGCCGCGAAATCGGCACGCAGATCGAGGAGTTCCTCGGCTTCGACGGGATACCAGCGGATTCGGTCGAAATAGCGAAGCAGCCACGGGTTGTCTGCGGGGTCGGTGCCGGCGTTGCGGTGGTTCCACACCTGGGTGGTGCGGCCGACGAACTGATAGCCGCCGGGGCCCTCCATGCCGTAGATGCACAGGTAGGCGCCGCCGATGCCGACCGCGTTCTCGGGGGTCCAGGTGCGGGCCGGATTGTATTTGGTGGTGACCAACCGGTGGCGCGGATCGGTGGGGGTGGCTACCGGCGCGCCGAGATAGACGTCACCGAGGCCGAGGACCAGGTACTCGGCGCCGAACACGGTGTCGTAGACGTCCTGTACCGCCGCCAATCCGTTCATACGGCGGATGAATTCGATGTTCCACGGGCACCAGGGGGCATCGGCGCGGACGCCGTGCTGGTAGCGGGTGATGGCCTCTCGGGTCGACGGATCGTCCCAGGAGAGGGGGAGGTGGACCGTGCGGCTCGGCACGATGAGCTGGTCGGAGGCCGGGATGGTGCGTTCGGCTTCGGCGAGCAGGTCGAGCAATGCGGGCACCGGCAGGATGGCAGGGTCGACGCGGACCTGGAGGGACCGGACACCGGGGGTCAGCTCGGTCACGCCGCGCACACCGGCGGCAAGCAGGTGCCGGTGCAGTGCGTGGACACGGGCACGCAGACCCAAATCCAGTGTCATGGCGCCGTATTCGACGAGCACACCGTCATTGCCTTGGCGTCGGTAGGTCACGCCGGTCTGGTCGTCGACGTCGGTCCGGCGCAGCACGCCGTCGTCATCGTCGCCGCCGGTCGAAATGACTGTCGGCCATGCGGCCCGACGCGCCGGACCCAGTTCACGGATCGAGGCGGCGTGCGCACTGCGAATCGGAACGAAGCGCACGGCGTCGCCAGGGGCGAGCTGGCCGAGCTTCCACCGGTCGGCGGCGACCACGGTGACCGGGCAGACGAAACCGCCGAGACTAGGCCCATCCGGTCCGAGCAGGATGGGGGTGTCACCGGTGAAGTCGAGTGCACCAACGGAATACGGCGTGTCATGAATATTCGACGGATGCAGGCCCGCCTCGCCGCCGTCGGTCCGTGCCCACTCCGGCTTGGGGCCGATGAGCCGGACTCCGGTGCGATCGGAGTTGAAGTGCACTGCGTAATCGGTGCCGATGACGGTGTCGAAGTCGGCGCGGGTGAAGAACTCCGGTGCACCGTGTGGACCCTCGGTGACCGCCAGCTCCCATTGTCGGCTCAGCACCGGCTGCTCCTCCATCGGCACCGCCGCCGCAACTCGGCCGATATGCGGTGCAAGCGGCAGTATTTCGCCCACCCGCAGCGCACTACCTGCACTGCCGCCGAACCGGCCGAGCGTGAAAGTCGAGACGCTGCCGAGGTATTCGGGCAGCTCGATGCCGCCCGCGATCAGCACGTAGCAGCGCATGCCCGGCCCGCGAACGGCCCCGACATCCAGCACGCCGCCGGCCGGAACCTGCACGGTCCGCCACTGGTGCACGCGCGCATCGTTCACCGTGATATCGGTGGGTGCACCGGTCACGACCACCCAGGTCGGTGCGGAAAACTTCAGTGCGGGCCCGCCGAGGGTGCATTCGAGTCCGGCCGCGCCCTCGTCGTTGCCCAGCACCCGGTTGCCGAGCCTGAAGGAAAGATCGTCCATCGGTCCCGACGGCGGTACACCGACATGCCAAAAGCCGACCCGGCCCGGCCAGTCCTGCACTGTGGTGAGCATCCCTGGGCGCACTACCTCGACCTGCGCGAGGGCGGACGAGTCCACAGCTCTGCGGTCCGCAACAGCGGGGCGAGCATTCCGGCCCGGACAGTCGGCTGCACCGCTGTCGAGAAGGTCTGCGGCGGCCTGACCGAAAGGACCGGCGGGAGGCCGACTGTCGGCCCGGTCGGATTCTCCGTATCCCGACCGGGCCGCTGTCGGAGTCGAGGTTTCGGCGGATTTTCCGGGTGAGCTGCTGGTCGTTGCGCCGCTGCGCGGTAGTTCGGCGACGGTCATCGGGTCACCACCATGCGCACGGGGGTGGGGTCGAAGCCGTTGCAGGGGTTGTTGATCTGCGGGCAATTCGAGACGAGCACCAGCGTGTCGGTCTCGGCGCGGAGGGTGACCTTCTTTCCGGGAGCGGACAATCCGTCGACGATGCCGAGGGTGCCGTCGGCCTCCACCGGGACGTTCATGAACCAGTTGATGTTGGACACCAGATCTCGCTTGCCGAGACCCCATCTCAGTGCCTCGGCCAGGAAGTTCTCCACGCAGGCGTGCTGCTGGCGGGTGTGGTGGCCGTAGCGCAGGGTGTTGGACTCCTGGGAGCAGGCGCCCGCGATAGTGTCGTGGTTGCCGACCTCGTCGGCGACCACGGTCATCAGGGCGGTACCCACATCGGTGCGCAGCACGCTGCCGGTGGTGAGGAAGATATTGCGCTGGGCGGTGATGGTGGCCTGCGCGCTGTAGCGGTCGGTGTGGTCGGCGGCCGAGTACAGCAGGCAGTCGACGGCCTGATTGCCGTGCAGGTCGATGATCTCGAGCTGTTCGCCTGCCCGGACTACCGTGGACCACGGCGCGCACGCGGGAACGGTCTGGTCGAGCACGATGGTGCGCGTCGGTGTCGAGTTCATGCCGATGCCTCCAACGTCAGCGCGGCCGCCCACGCTTGTTCGGTGTTCTGCACGGCCCGTTGGTATTCCGGGTCGGAGTTGTGGGTGGCGGTGAGCTCCTCCGGCGCCGACCAGGCGATGACATCGAGGTCTGTTGCGGGCCGGTTGTCCAGCGGGTGCGTGGCATTGGCGATCAGCGCGATTACCGGTAAGTGCACGAGCAGGTCGACCGAGGCGCCCGCACCCGCGCTGCCGGTGGCGATCAACGTGCCGTCGGATTCGACGCGGACACCGCGGAAGAACGACACCGTGGGTGCGATGTCCCGTGGTTCGAGGCCCTGTTTGGTTCCCGCGAGCCGGAGCAGGCCACGGGCCTGCGAGGTGGGTCCACAGAGGGTGTCGTGGTGGCCGGAGGTGTCGGCGAGCACGGTGGCGAGCACCCGGCCCTGATCGGAGAGCAGTGGATGGCCGTCCGCGAGGTAGGCCTGCCACGGCACCTTGACGGTGTCGGCGACATTGAGGCGTTCCCACGGCGCGTCGGCCCGCACGAGCAGCAGGTGCCCGCATGCGGCGCCCGCGGGATCGCCGAGCCGGATGCGGGTGCCGCGGCCGAGCACAACGTTCGTGTAGCCGCCTGCCGGAATGCGTTGGGCCCACGTGATCTTCGTGGTGGCGACGCCGTCGGGCAGCACAGGGGCGGCGACGGCGGCCGCTGCGGCCTGCGATCGGGCGTGCGCGCGGGCGTCGGTTGTGGAAGCGGTGCTTGTCATGATTGGTCCCTCGGGTCAGGTGTGTCGAGGTGTCGGATCGGACGTGCGCGGTGGCGGGCAATGGCGGCGCACCACCGCGCACGCCGGGGTCAGGCAGGTACTACGGCGGGTTCTGTGAGGTCGGCGCGGCGCGGTCCGGCATTGACGAACCGATGTACGACGATCCCGACGGCCCCCACTATCAGCACGAAAAGCGGTGCGGCCCAGAGCATCCACCAGCTTCCGCCCTTCGGTGTGTACACCTCCGCGCGGGGCCAGATCAGATTCACCGCCATCGCGATGCCCCACACCACGGCCAGCAGATTGATCGGAATGCCCGCGCGGCCGAGGTTGAACAGCCCGGCGTCGGCGTTGTCGCGGCCCCAGCCCTTGAAGCGCGCGGCCAGCAGCGGCACCGTGACAAGCAGGTAGGCCAGATACAGCGTCACAATGCAGACGCTGGCCAGCGTCGCGAAGATCGCGGCGTTGCCGAGGTTGAGCACCAGCAGGCCGATGCCGAGCACACCGATCACGATGGCGGGCAGTATGGGTGTGCCGTAGCGCGGATGCACCGCGGCGAGTCGCTCGGCGAAGGGCAGCTTGCCGTCGCGCGCCATCGAGAACATCAGTCGCGAACCCGCGGTCTGAATTGCCAAGGTGCACACCATGATCGCCACTGCGACACAGCCGAGCAGCACCTTGCCCGCCGGGCTGTCGAGCTTCGAGGTGAGCACATAGGCCAGGCCGTCGGTGGCCAGCGCGCCGTCGGACAAGCTCGGTGCGGCCATCAGTGCGCCGATCAGCAGCAGGCCGCCGCCGAGTGCGGAGACCGACAGTGCAGTGAGGATGGTGCGCGGCGCTACCGTGCGCGGATTCTTGGTCTCCTCGGAAAGCTCACCGGCGGAATCGAATCCGACCATCACATACGCGGCCATCAGGCCGGAGACAAGGAACGCGGCCCAGTACGGGCCGGGTGCGGCCTGATCGGTCTGCAACACCACGCCCGGACCGCGTTCGGTGTGGGTGAAGAACAGCGCGACGATCGCGACGACACCGGCGATCTCGACGGTGACACCGATCGAGTTGATCTTGGCCATCAGGTCGATGCCGATCACATTGACCACTGTCGTGATCACCAGCAGGACGCTGCCGAGCAGGACCGCGTTCGCGGCCCCGGACGAAGAGGTGAGCGCGCTGTCCGCGCCGACAACCTGGAATCCGCTCCAGATGGAGGGCAGCACCACCTGGAGTGCGATGGCCGCCGCCGCGGCGGTGACGATCTGCGCGATGACCATCATCCAGCCCGCGAACCAACCGACGACTTCACCGCCCAGTCGGCGCGACCACTGGTAGATGCAGCCCGAAATCGGGTACCGCGCGGCCAGTTCGGCGAAGTTGAGCGCGACGAGCAGTTGGCCCGCGAACACGATCGGCCAGGTCCAGAAGAACGCGGCGCCGCCGAACGAGTAGCCGAGGCCGAAGAACTGGAAGATCGTGGTGAGGATCGAGACAAAGGAAAATCCGGCCGCGAACGAGGCGTAGCGGCCGAGCTTGCGGTGCAGCACCGGCTGATAACCGAAGCCGGCGAGGTCCACGCCGTCAGCGCTGGTGTCCGGTAGTGCTGCGAGGGCAGCGATGGTGGGGGCGGGCGAATCGACTTCAATGGCCATGGGTGGGGTCCTTCGGCGAGTGGCCAATACCTATCAGATGACAGTTTTGCGTTCGCGATCGCGCTTTCGGTGTCCGGTGTGTATCGCTTACGGGAACCCCGGTAACTTCTGGATTGCCTTGATTTCTGTCAAGTGACAGAAACCTCTCCGCTCGGCCACGACCGGCCGTGTGACCGCTGATGCGCCGGTGAAAGCCCCGAAACGCGATGCCAGAATGGGCAGGTGGCAAACCTCGGCCCCGGCCGTCCTCGACTGGCACAGCGACCGCGTCGCGGGCAGACACCGCGCGCCGAGATCCTCGACGCCGCCGGTGAGCTGTTCACCACCAACGGGTACGCCAACACCTCGACGCGTGTTGTCGCCGATGCGGTCGGAATCCGGCAGGCCTCGCTCTACCACCACTTCGCCGCCAAGGACGACATCCTCGACGCGCTGCTCGGCGAAACTGTCGCCGCCCCCTTGGAACTCGCCGAACGGCTGCGCGATGTGCCGGAGTCGGTGGCCGCGCGACTCTACGCGCTGGCCTGGTTCGATGTCCGCCAGCTGTGCGCGGCCCGCTGGAATCTGGGTGCGCTGTATCTGCTTCCCGAGCTGCGTACCGAACGCTTCGCCGCCTTCCGTTTGCGGCGCGACGAATTACGCAGGCACTACGAGGTATTGGCCGCAAGCGTGCTCGCCGAGACGGTCGGCGCGAGCGTCGCCGGGCTGGCGGGGCTCCCGTTCCGCCTCGTCGAGACGGTGATCGGCATCCGCTCCGATGCAGGCAGCGCGCCGGCTTACGCTGAACGCGCGATCCCCGACGCAGTGCTGCGGATGCTCAGCTGGCCGGGCGACCTCGACGAGTTGCGTACGGTGGCGGGCACGCTGCTGCACCGATTGCAGGCCGCCTGACCTTCGGTTCGTCAGCCCTTGCCGCTGGAAGCCTGGAACTCGAAGCCCCAGCCGTACATCTGGGCGATCTCCCGGATGCCGCTGCCGGGACGGCCGCCGGGCGGACGGATGAAGGTGCCGTCGCGGCGAACGACGAACTCGCCGTTGAGATTCTCGATGTGGGCGAGAACCACGTCGCGTGAGTCGTCCGTGCAGCCATCCATGGTCATCTCGATCGGCACCGAGTTGACCGGGTACAGGGTTGCGGTGGCCTGTACACCGCGGAAATCGGTCGCGCCCTCATAGATGGACGCGAACACCAGGATGCGGCGGAACTGCGCGGTGAAATCGAGGTTGATGTCGAGATTCTCGCCGGTGCTGCTGCTGCCGGTCCTGTCGTCCTGGTCGAGCCGGATGAAGGGCGGACGGTCCAGCGCGCCGAACGAACGATCCAGTGCGCGAACGGAACCGATGCGGCCGTCGGTCAGCTCGAAGAAGCAGCAGAGGTCGAGGTCGAGGGTGCCCCCGCCGCGCTTCCTGCCGAACAGCCCGCCACCGCTCGGAGCGACCGAGGTCGTCCAGTTCAGGTTGACGCGCATAGTGCCCGATATCGCGCCCTGCTTGGTCAGCGAGATCGATGGCGACTCTTTGGTCAGCGAGATCTTGCTCATGTTGATCGGCGCACCCGACGGCCCGGCTGCCGGAGGCTGCTGCGGTGGGTAGGGCGGTGGCGGCGCGCTGTAGGGAGCCTGTGGTGGGTAAGGCGGCTGCGGCGGATACGGCGGTGGTGGCGTGGGCGCACTGTAGGTCGGCGGCGGTGGTGCGAACTGTGGTGCGGGCGGGGCGAATTGCTGCGGTGGCGCGGGCGGCGGTGCGAACTGCTGCGGCGCGGGCGGTGGTGGGGTGAACTGCTGGGGCGGCGCGGGCGATGCGGCGGGAGCCGGTGCGTCATCGACGGAGATGCCGAAGTCGGTGGCAAGACCGGCCAGCCCCGAGGCGTATCCCTGTCCGACGGCACGGAACTTCCACGTGCCCTGCCTGAGATACAGCTCGCCGAGTACGAACGCGGTCTCGGTGGTCGCGCCGACGCTGTCGAAACGGGCGACCTCGCCGCCGTTCGACGCGTCGATCACCCGCACATAGAGACCGTGGAACTGCCCGAAGGTGCCGCCGTCCGAGGAGGCCGCGATCACGATGGTGTCGATCTGCGACTCGACCTGGGCCAGATTTACCGACAACGTGTCCAGCACGATCGGACCCTGCTGTTTGCCCTCGTGCCGGACCGCGCCGGAGGCATGCGCAGGCTGGTTGTAGAAGACGAAGTCACTGTCGGACCGCACTTTGCCCGAGACGAGCAGCAGCGCGGACGCATCCGCATCGGGAACCGCGGGTCCCGACTGCCACCCCAGTTCGATGCGGACCGCGGACATCGGCACCGGAACATTGGCGCCCTTCATCATCGACACAGCTGCCAACGTATCGGAAACGGGCCGCCCGCGTCAGGGCTCCACGCCGCGGGTCGGCGGCGCGATCTGCCAATGTCGATGCAGCCCGCCCGCAATCTCCGGGAGCACGGTCACCGGGACGCGTTGGCGGCGCAGCATCTCCCGAATCTCCTGCACCTGCTCACGTTTGCGCATGTCATAGGCACCCGACACCGGGCGAATCACCGGCGGAATGGACAGCAGCACCAGCTCGCCGTGGCGTTCGTCGCCACCGGAAAGGTCGAGGGCAAGCGACCACCTGGCCCGCTCGTCGAGTGCGAACCGTCCGGCAACCACCCGACCCCAGTCGATACTGGATTCCCGCCACGGGGTGCGCCGGTAGATCCCGCCGTCGGTCAGGACGACGACATCGCGTCCGAACAGCGCGACCAGGATCGCGATACCCGCGACCACACCGGCGAGCAGCCCGGTGAACACCCGGTTCGGTCCGAACCCCGTGACGATCGCAGCACAGACGAGTGTGGTCACCCCGATGCCGAGCGCGCCGTAGAGCAGCGCTCGTTGAGTGGGAACCACGCCAGCGCGCACCATCGTCATCTCGCCTCCTGCCGACTGCGAATCCCACCGTACCGGGCCGACCCGCCCGTCGAGGCGCAGGGGAGCAGCGGTTGTACGGCTCCTCCTGAATCCAGTTGGAACCACGGTCGATCAGCGGGAACGACCCGATGCTCACCCCGGTGAACCAAGCGTGCCCGCGGTGCCCGGCGAAGTCGCCGACGATCACCATCCGATTCGGCTCCGGCCGCCAGTAGGTGAGGCGGATATGCACCGGCGTCTTGTGATAGGTGTCCCGAGGCGCTCCGGTTTCTCAGGCCTCCAACGCGACCGCGGCCTCGCCCGTGTACACCAGGAAGGTCAGGCTCTGCTGGAAGTACAGCTGCACCGACTCGGCGTCGTGCGACAGGTAGCCGATCGACAGGTCTTGGCCGAGTTGCAGGTCGAAGTCGCCGCCTCGGGTGGTCAGCACGAACGCGCCGTCGATGGCGGGGGCCCAGATGATCTCGCCGTCGGGGATCAGGCGTTCGATATGAGTGCGGATCGGGTGGCCGTGATCGGACGTCTCGCTGACCGCCGTGTACAGGTCCGCACTGAGCAGCACCGAGTACGGGCCGTCGACGCCCGCCAGCCGCAGCGCGCTGAGCGCCTGGGTGACGGCCTCGGGTACCAGCCGCGGGTCGCTCGGCACGTTGATCGCCTCGTTGGACGAACTCGCCCGGATACCGGTGATATTCGCGGCCGGGTAGCCCTCGAAGATCGCGCGGTCCTCGGCGAACGCGATGCGTCGCGCGGCCTCCTTCACCGGATCCAGATCCGTGTCCTTGGCGCCGCGCTCGACATCGTCGAGCTCATCGCGCGACAGTGTGAACGGGACCCGCAGTTCGACCAGCGGCGCGACAACGCGCTGACGGGCCTGCACGCCCACGTCGGGCGCGGCGATCGCGGTGGTGCGCCCGAGACCGACAGCGGAGTAATCGGTGCCGTGCGGGCCGGACAGATCGACGACGCGACGTCCGGCGATGTGCCGCTTGAAGGTTCGCGTCGCCTCTTCCTCGATTGCCGTCCACGCCTCGGAGGTGATCGGCGCAAGTTCGCGATGGAGGTTGTTCATTGCTGCGTGCTCCTTTTCAACGTGCCGATACCGAGTGATCCATCTCCGGTGTCCGACTTGTCAACGCCCTCGGCGCTCGAAGATTCCTCGACCTCGGGAGCGTCCGGGGGAGCGTCGAGGAAGTCCTGGGGCGGTGTGAAGAACAACGTGCCGGTGACCGCGGTGGAGAAGTCCAGAATTCGGTCGTATTCGGCCTCGTCCGAGCCGAGGAACATCCGCGTGAGCATGGCCTCGGTGACGCTGGGCGTGGCGGCGTAAGCGATGTAGTACGTGCCGAATTCGTCGTCGCGGATGCTGCCGAACGGCATATTGGCGCGCAGGATCTGACGTTGGGTTCCATCGGGATCGACGATGGTGTTCACGGCGACATGGGAATTCAGGGGCTTGTCCGCGTCGGAGAACTCGATGTCGTCCAGCTTGGTGCGGCCGATGACCCGTTCCTGCTCGGGGACGGGTAGTTCGCGCCAGTCCGTCATGGCGTGCAGATATTTCTGCACGATCACGTAGCTGCCGCCCGCGAAGTCGGGGTCCTCGTCGCCGATCAGTGCCACCCGTCCCGCGTCCGAGGTTGGTGAGGCGCCTTCGGGATTCTCGGTGCCGTCCACGAAGCCGAGCAGATCGCGCTGCTCGAAGTAGCGGAAACCGACGGTCTCGTCGACGATGGTCACCGCGCCGTTGAGTCGGTCGCTGAGCAGCATCGCCAACTCGAAGCAGGCGTCCTGCACTTCGGCTTTGATGTGGAACAGCAGGTCGCCCGGTGTGGCGGGGGCTTTGTGGTGTGCGCCGTCGTAACCGGGGAAGTCGTGCAACTCGGCGGGCCGCGGTCCGGTGAACAGCCGATCCCACGCGGCCGAGCCGATCGACGTCACACAGGTCAGTCCAGATCCCGGCAACCGGAACCCGACCGAACGGCGCAATCCGGACAGATCGGCGAGCACCTCGCGCACCGTCTGCTCTCCGCCCTCGTCGATGGTGGCGACGAGGAAGATCGCGGCCGGTGTGAGCGGTTCGAGGATCGGCTGCGGCTCACCCATGATCAACAGCGTAGTGGCCGGCGCCGACACACCGGTCGAGCGGTGCGGGCTACTTGGCGACTGTCAGCAGGAACGCGACGTCGTCCACGGCTTTGACGCTGTGTCGTGCTTTCGGTACAACCAGCAGGTCACCCGCCGAGCCCTTCCATTCGTTGGTGCCGCTGATCAGCGTCAGCGTGCCGCTCAGTACCAGCAGCGTCGACTCGCCCGCGTTGTCGTGCTCGGCCAGACTCTGGCCCGCGCTGAGACCGACAACGGTCTGGCGCAGCGAATTGGCGTGTCCGCCGTAAATGGTTTGCGAACTGCGCCCGCTCGTGGCGGTGGCGGCCAACTTGAGCTGTTGGCGAGCGACCGCTGTCAGCGATTTCTTGTCCATGGACCGCCTTTCGCAGATCACATCCACCCGGATCAGGGCTGGTGATTCGGGCTGGTGGGCGGTGGGTGGACGGATGTCCGAACCGCCGCCTATTCAGGAGTATGCCCGACGTCTGCGCGCCGCGGGCCAGGTTTGATCGCCTGCCCTCGGTGCGGCGTGTTCACGGCCGTCCCCACCGGTCGAACGGTGTTGTGCTGCTGCGGCTGACCGATGCCGGAGGTTTGCCTCCTAGTCGGATCGGTGGCGGATGTAGTGCCGGATACGGAAGCGCAGCCCGGTCGTCGACTCCTGCCACTGCGCCGGTTCGACGGCATGCCATTCGGGGCCGATGAGAGGTGCGTACGCGTCGCCGTCCACGGTGGTGTCGACCTCGGTGACGAGCAGATCCGTCGCGAAATCCATAGCGGCGCGATAGATCTCGCCGCCGCCCGCGATCCACACGGTGCCCGGTGTACTCATGGCCATCGCCTCTGGCAGCGATCCTGCGCGTTCGGCGCCCTCGGCGGACCAATCGGATTGCCTGGTCACCACGATGTTGCGACGGCCGTCGAGCGGGCGGAATCTCGGTGGTAGCGAGTCCCAGGTGCGCCTGCCCATCACCACGGGATGACCCATGGTGACGGCCTTGAAATTCGCCATGTCCTCGGGCACGCGCCAGGGGATGGTGTTCTCGAAACCGATTACCCCCTCAGGGGTTTGCGCCCAGATGAGCCCGATCGTCCGGTCCGGTCCGCTCACACCGCCACCGGGGCCTTGATGGCCGGGTGATGCTGGTAGTCGACGATGTCGACGTCGGTATAGGTGTAGTCGAACAGCGTCGGCGCCTGGCGCAGCCGCAGCGTCGGGAACGGGTACGGGTCACGGGTGAGTTGCTCGGTGACCTGCTCGACGTGGTTGTCGTAGATGTGGCAGTCACCGCCGGTCCAGATGAAGTCGCCGGGCTCCAGCCCGGTCTGCTGGGCCACCATGTGGGTGAGCAGCGCATAGCTGGCGATATTGAACGGGACGCCGAGGAACAGGTCGGCGCTGCGCTGATAGAGCTGGCAGGACAGCTTGCCGTCGGCCACATAGAACTGGAAGAACGCATGGCACGGAGCCAGTGCCATCCTGTCCAGCTCGGCCACGTTCCAGGCGGAGACGATCATGCGACGCGAATCCGGATTGTTGCGCAGGGTGTGCAGCACCTCGGAGATCTGGTCGATGTGGGCGCCGTCCGGCGTGGGCCACGACCGCCACTGCACGCCGTAGACCGGGCCGAGTTCGCCATCGGCGTCGGCCCATTCGTCCCAGATGGAAACGCCGTGCTCGTGCAGCCAGGAGACGTTGGAATCGCCGCGCAGGAACCACAGCAGCTCGTAGACGATCGACTTCAGATGCACCTTTTTGGTGGTGATCAGCGGGAAGCCCGCCGCGAGGTCGTAGCGCAGCTGGTGGCCGAAGATGCTGCGGGTGCCGGTCCCGGTACGGTCCGCTTTCGCCGTCCCGGAGTCCAGGACCAGACGGAGCAGGTCCTCGTACTGGGTATCGCGAGCATTGGTGGCCACGCCTCGCGAGTTTACTGATGCCTGGCAAGCTCTCCGCACATGCGCAAGCTCTACGTGATCGGCATCGGCGCCGGCGACCCCGACCAGGTGACGGTGCAGGCCATCAAGGCCATGCGGCAGGTCGAGGTGTTCTTCGTCATCGGCAAGGGCGTCGAGAAGCGGGAGCTCGTCGACGTGCGGACCGCCATCCTGACCGAGCACCTCGCGGGCGATTACCGGATCGTGGAGATTCCCGACCCGCCGCGCGACCGCGTGCCCGCGGACTACCAGGGCGTCGTCGAGGACTGGCACGACCGCCGCTCGGCACTGCTGGAGGAGGCTTTCGCGCAGGTCGACGGAGTCGGCGGCATTCTCGTGTGGGGTGATCCCGCGCTGTACGACAGCACCTTGCGGATTA
This sequence comes from Nocardia sp. NBC_00403, assembly GCF_036046055.1. Lineage (NCBI taxonomy): Bacteria > Bacillati > Actinomycetota > Actinomycetes > Mycobacteriales > Nocardiaceae > Nocardia > Nocardia sp. NBC_00403. The sequence goes on along the minus strand of NZ_CP107939.1, from coordinate 8,697,185 downwards.
TCGAACGGGTACTCGAACGTGGTGCGCAGAGCTTCGACTACGAGGTGATCCCCGGCGTCACCAGCGCCCAGGCGCTGGCCGCCCGGCACCGGATGGTGCTGCACCGCATCGGCGAACCGGTACACATCACCACGGGCAGGCGCCTGCGCACGGAGGGCCTCGGCCCTGGCTCGAACCTGGTGATGCTGGACGGCGACTGTGCCTTCACCGAAGTCCCCGGCGACAATGTGCACATCTGGTGGGGTGCCTACCTCGGCATGCCCGATGAGACCCTCATCGAGGGCCCGCTGCGTGCGGTCGAGGACGAGATCGTCCGACGCCGTGCGGAATTGCGTGCCGAAAAGGGCTGGATCATGGACATCTACCTACTTCGCGTCGACACATAGCGTGCGCACGAAAGTGGTTGTCGGCGGTAGTGGAACGGTGGTTGCGTAGGGCTGTGGGGCCACGATTTCACTACGCTCGCTTATCCCTGGTTGCGCGCGGAGGTGGGTGGTGTTGCTGCTGCGCATCCAGCTGTTTTGTCGGTGCTCCCGGGTAGCCTGGGATTCGTGCCCGAGCTACCCGAAGTGGAGGCGTTGGCGCAGTTCCTGCGGGAACATGCGGTCGGCGCTGTCGTGGGGCGTGTCGATGTGGCCGCGCTGAGCGCGGTGAAGACGTTCGACCCGCCGGTGACGGCGCTGTCCGGACGAGATGTGACCGGGGCGGGCCGGTTCGGCAAGTTTCTCGGGCTCGAGTGCGGTGGGCTGTGGCTGATCACGCATCTGTCCCGGGGTGGCTGGCTGCGCTGGATCGATGAGCCGAGTGCGACACCGCCGAAACAGGGCAGGGGACCGTTGGCGTTGCGTGTGCACTTCTTCACGCAGGAAGGGGCGACGCCCGCCTTCGATCTGACGGAGGCGGGCACCAAGAAGCGGCTGGCCGTCTATATCGCCGACGACCCGAAGGTGGTGCCCGGCATCGCCCGCCTCGGCCCCGACGCGCTCGACGTCACCGAGGCGCAGTTCGCCGAAATCCTGCACGGCACTTCCCAGCGCATCAAGACCGCGATCGTCGACCAGGCGCTGATCGCCGGGATCGGCAACGCCTACTCCGACGAGATCCTGCACACCGCGCGGATCTCTCCCTTCGCCAACACCAAAACCATGTCGGCGGAATCGATCTCGACACTGTATGCGGCCATGCGGGCCGAGCTCACCGACGCGGTGCAACGATCGGTCGGCCAGGATGCCGCCCGCCTCAAGGGCGAAAAGCGTTCCGGCATGCAGGTACACGCGCGCACCGGGCTGCCGTGTCCGATCTGCGGCGACACTGTCCGCGAGGTCTCCTACGCCGAGCGCTCGTTCCAGTACTGCGCGACCTGCCAGACCGGCGGCAAGGTACTGGCCGATCGGCGGATGTCGCGGTTGTTGAAGTAGCCGACCGGTATGGCGAGCAGGCCGGTGTGCAGCCGGATGTCGGGTCGTGGACAGCGCCTATCCGCGGTCACGCCCCAGTTATTGCTCGGTTGACCACACCGCACTCGGCGGCAGCACGGGCTGCCGGTCAGCGCCATGTGCAGACGTCGCCCTGGTGCATCGCTCGCGACCGGTCCGGTTCGGACCTCACGTCAGCGTCGGCACTCCGATGCCTTGCCAGGCACTGCGTTTCGCTGAGTCAGGGTCGTTTTCCAGCCGGGTCGGATCATCGATGATCAAGGTGGTGCGGCGGTCCTCGGTGTAGGCGGGCCACGACGGCAGGGGTACGCCGTTGCGGGCGAAGGACAGCCAGTTGTCCTGGAACTGGCGGGTCACGGCGCGCAGGCCACGGCGACCGCCCGCTGCGGTGATGGCCCGCCCGAAGGGGGAGTCGACCGCGCCGAAGACCGGGATCAAGTCGGTCGCGTGGGTCGCGCCGACGCCCGCGAGATGGAATGCGCGCGGGGCGAAATCGTAGCGGTAGGCATACGTGGGTGCGTGGCGGCTGTGGCCTTCCATCGCGGTGACCGAGGGCCGCCAGAAGACGTAGTCGCCACCCATGCGCACCGCGACCTTCGGCGCGGGATAGCCGGGATACGCGGCGGTGACCCGGGATTCTGCTTCGTCGCCCGCCCGCGACAGCAGCCGGTGCAGTCGGTCGGGGTCGGTGGGCAGTTCATCGGCGAACCTCGCGAACAGGGTGCCTTCCTCGCGATTGGTGCCGATGATGAGCGGCACCCGGTGTGCGGTGCCGTCGGTGATCGCCTCGATCGGGGCCCTCGGTAGATAGGCGCCGTCGACTGTCGGTGCGATGGGGAACAGGCCGGGGTGTTCGCGCAGCACCCGCCCGCTGCTCCGGTCGACCGCGCGGCGAATGTCGTTCGCGTCGGCCGCGATCAGCGCGTCGGCCGCGTTTTCCGCAGTGGCACCGAGAGCTTCGACGCAGCGGCGGGCGAAGGCGCGGGCATCATCGGAACTCATCGCCCAATCGGCGGGCGGGCTCTGTGCGATGCCGCGGTGGAACAACCCCTCGGCCGCGGGTGTGGCCAGCAGCGAGAGCACCGCGTGTGCGCCCGCGGATTCACCGAAGATGGTGACATTGCCGGGATCGCCCCCGAATGCCGCGATATTGCGCTGCACCCATGCCAATGCGGCGACTTGATCGCGTAACCCGAGGTTGGCATCGAAAGGCCGCTCCGGCGTGCCGAATTCGCCGAAGTCGACATAGCCGAACGCGCCGAGTCGGTAGTTCAGCGACACCACGACGACATCGCCGCGCACCGCCAGCCGCGCGCCCGAATACAGGCTCAGCGCCGACGTGCCGATCACATAGCCACCGCCGTGGATGAACACCAGCACCGGACGTGGTGTCGACGAGTGCTCGGCCGGTGCAACGACATTGAGTGTCAACGAATCTTCGCTGGTCGGCTGGTAGCGGCGCGGCCCGATCCGCGCACCGGACCTGTGCTGCATCGCGGCCGAACCGAATCGCGTCGCCTCCCGGACGCCGGTCCACGGGACTACCGGTTGCGGTGCACGAAAGCGCAGGTCTCCCACCGGAGCTGCCGCGTATGGAAGGGATCGCCAGCGCACCACACGACGGCCGCGGTGACCGCGGACAACTCCGTCGGCGGTCGTGATATCTGCCATCTACCGATGGTAACTACGTTCGACGTGCTTCCAACAGGCGTAGCCAGAGCTCGCTTACCGTCGGGTAGGAAGGCACTGCGTGCCACAGTGTTGCCAGCGGTACCTTGCCGACCACGGCAATGGTCGCCGCGTGGATGAGCTCGCCGACCTCGGGGCCGACGAAGGTCGCACCGAGCACGGTGTCGGCGGCGGCGTCGATCACCAGCTTGGCGCGCCCGGAATAGTCGTCGCGCGCCAATGACGAACCGGCGACGGCGATGTCGATCTCCACGGTCTCCACCGAATACCCAGCTGTGCGCGCCGCCGCCTCGGTGAGTCCGACCGAGGCGACCTCGGGTGCGGTGAATACGACCTGCGGTACCTGCTGGTGATCGGCGGTCGCGGCGAACCGCGCATCGGAAAGCTTCCGGCCCTCCGCCCGTGCGGCAATGACATCCCCACACACTCTGGCCTGGTATTTGCCCATGTGTGTCAATGCGACGCGCCCGTTCACATCGCCCACCGCGTACAGCCAGTCGCCTTCGACACCGCGCACGGCCAGCCGGTCGTCCACCGCGACCGGGCCATCGGGCAATCCGACCGTGGCCAGGCCGAGTGCTTCGGTGGCCGGTCCGCGCCCGGCGGCCACCATGATCTCGTCGGCCTCGATCCGGGCACTATCCGGATCCACGTCATCGCCACGCAACCGCACGGTCACCGGGCCGCCGTGGATGCGCCCCTCGCCGGTGTCCTTCGCGTCCGCGCGCGCCACCTGCGCGGGCTGGGTCCGGAAGCGGACCCGGACACCCGCGTCGGCCAATCCGGCGGCCACGCGCTCCCGTGCGAACGGTTCGGCATTGCCGAGTAATGAATTCCCGCGCACCAGCAGCGTGACCTCCTCGGCACCGAGACCGGCCAGCCAGGTCGCGGCCTCACAGGCGACGACACCGCCGCCGACGATCACCACCCGCCGGGGGACTTCGTGCAGGTTGGTGGCATCCCGGGAGGTCCACGGGAGTGCCTCGCGCAGGCCGGGAATGTCCGGAACGCTGGCGGTGGTTCCGGTAGCCAGCACCACGGCGTGCCTGGCGCGCAGCGTGCGGCCCCCGACCTCGACGAGCCGTGCACCGGCCAGGCGGCCGCTGCTGCGGATCACGTCGATCCGGTTGTCGGTGGCCCACTGCACCTGCGAGCTGTCATCGTGGTTGTGGGTGAAGCTGTCTCGTCTGCGCAATACCGCTTCGACGTCCAGGCCGCTCGCGGAGATTCCGGCCATTGCCCGGGCGCTCGCCAACAGGTGCACGGGTCGCAACAGCGCCTTGCTCGGCATGCAGGCCCAATATGAACATTCGCCACCGACCAGTTCGCGCTCCACGATGGCTGCGGTGCGCTCGCTACCCGCGATGGCGTAGGCGGCCGCGTTCTCCCCGGCAGGCCCACCACCGATCACGATGACGTCGTACTCGGTGGTCTCCGGCCCCGAGGTCACTGCAGATAGCCCTCGACCTGACGGGCCGAATTGACCTGTGCATCGTCGGGCGAGCCGCCCTGATCGATGCGCGCCCGCCGGTGCCGCAGCAGATCCCAGGCCTGATCGAGCATGACTTCGAGCTCCGCGAGTTGCTGCCGCTCGGTGATCGGATCTACCTCACCGGCCGTCGCTCTGGACCGCAGATCGTGCTCGCGGTCGACCAAATTCTTGATACGCGCCAGGATGTCCTGTTCGGTCATGGAGACCATGCTACGACCGGGCCAGGCAATCTCCGGCCAACGGAATGGCGATCTCCAGGTCGGCCCAGCTGAGCGCGGTGTAACCGAGGGCGACGCCGAAGGACCGTTGGGCGCCGATGTGGTGGCGGGCCAATCCGTCGAGGGCGATGCCGCGCGCCCGGCCCTCGGCGATGGCCTGTTGCTCGGCCGCCGCCGATGTCAGCGGCACCACGATATGCGAACCCGCGTCGTCGCCGACCACCTCGAGACCCCGCCGGCGCAGCTCATCGACCACCAGTGCCCGGCGCGGCGGCAGGGCACGGCGCAGCCTGCGCAGGTGTCGCGCCAGGTCGCCGTGCCTGGCGAATTCGACGAGCACTTGCTGGCCCGCGGGACTCGGCCCGGTGCCGGTCAGCTCCCGGTGCGCGAGCACCGCGTCGGCGATCTCCGGCATTGCGACCAACCAGCCGGTTCCCAGGCTCGGTGACAAGATCTTGCTCGTGGTGCCCAGGTGCACCACCACGTCCGGTGCCATTGCCGCGAGCAACGGCAAAGGCGCTGTGTCGTAGCGCAGCTCGCCGTCGTAGTCGTCCTCGATGATGGGCACGCCTGCTTGTCGGGCGAATTCGACGAGCTGAACCCGGCGTGCCGCCGGCATGCGCGCGCCGATCGGAAACTGGTGTGCCGGTGTGCAATACACCGCTTTGATGCCGGGCGGCAGCAGCTCGACCCGCAGTCCCTCGGCATCGACGGGGACGGGCAGTACCCGGACCCCCGCGGCCAGGAACGCGCCCGCGGCGCGTTGATAGCCGGGGTCCTCCATCGCGATCGCATCGCCGGGTCGCAGCAGCGCGGCGGCGAGTTCGCTGACCGCCGAACTGGTTCCGGCAGTGGCGAGCACGACGGTGTCGCTGTTCGCGCCGAGACCGCGGTGCCGCAGCAGGTGTTCGGCGATCGTCGACCGGAACTCCGGCTCACCGCCGCGGTCCTTGCGGACCATCGGGGCGATGTCGGAGGCGGCCCGCCAGGCCCGTCGCCAGGCCGGCTGGTGGATGGCTTCGACGCAGGGTGCGCCGGGGCCCAGGTCGAGAAGCTCCGGGGTGTCCGTCGATCCGGATAAGGCGCTCGGCCGGGTAGGGCTCGCGACGGGGGCGGTGGTCAGGTAGGTGCCCGACCCGCGCTTGCCTGCGATCCAGCCCTCGGCGTGCAGCTGGTCATAGGCCGCGGCGACGACCGTGCGGCTCACTCCGAGCCGCTGCGCGAGCGACCGCGAGGAAGGCAGCCGGTCGTCGGTCCGTAGCACGCCGGTGCTCGCCGCGGCCCGCAAACCTGCTGCGACCTGCGCGGATAGCGGCTGCGCGGCATCGCGATCGAGCACGAGCGGGAGCTCGTCGAGCACTGGGCCCTCCAGAATTGGACTGTTGATTTTTCCTTGAATTGGCTATTTCGAAGTGCCACTTTCCGCTTCAGGATAGTGCTATGACCAAGTCGATCACTTCCCGGCCCCCGCTCTCGCCGACCCCGCGCAGCACGCCGACCCGCGCAAAGGAGCGAGCCAGGACCGAAAGGGCCGACCTGGACGCGGTCCTCGACGCGGGACTGGTCTGCCATCTCGGTGTGGTGCTCGGCGGCTCTCCCGTGGTGATCCCCACCGTCTACGGGCGTGCCGGCGACACGCTCTACTTGCACGGCTCGACCGGTGCAGGCAACCTGCGGGCCGCACTCGACGGCGATATCTCCATCGCCGTCACCCTCGTCGACGGCCTCATCTACGCGCGCTCGGCCATGCACTTCTCGATGAACTATCGCTCGGCAGTGGTGCGCGGCCGCGCCGTGGAGGTGACCGACCCCGAAGCGCGGATGCACGCGCTGCGCATAGTGATCGAGCACTCCGCACCCGGCGCATGGGATCGGGTCCGCAAGCCCAACAAAAAGGAACTGGCCGCAACCAAGGTGCTCGCGCTCGATCTCACCGAGGCGTCGGTGAAGGTCAGGACCGGTGGCCCGAACGACGATCCCGAGGACATCGAGGCCGGCGGTGTATGGGCGGGCGTGCTGCCCGTGCGTCAGGCGTGGGATACGCCGGTGCCTTCGGCGGATCTCGAGCCCGGCATCGAGGTGCCGCGGGATGTGCTCGACCGCGCAGACGCCGTCACGGCATCCTGATCACACCTCGCCCCGCGGCTCAGGGCTGGTTGCCCAGGAGTGTGTCGAATTTCGCTTTGCCTTCTTTGGTGAGCCAGGTGTCGAAGGTCATGAGTGTGGGGTGCAGTTTTCGTAGGGCGGGGATGTCGGCCTGCCAGCCGCCTTTTTCGTTGGCGACGATGTAACCCGCGATCGCGTCGGGGTCTCGTCCTTGGAGTGCTTCTCGTGGGATGTGACGGTAGGTGACGGGGTGTCCGGTGACATTGGTGATCGCGTCGACTATCTGTGGCATGGTCAGTTCGTCGCCCGCCAATTCGATTGCCTTACCTAGGTATTCGTGCGGGCTGCCGAAGGCCAGTGCGGCGAAGGCGCCGATATCGCTCACGGCGATGAGCTGCACGGGAACTTCGGGGAGGAAGACATCGGCGAGGGTGCTGTCTCGCACGCCGAGTTGCGGGTCGGCCTGGTTCTCCATGAACCTGACCGGGCGCAGGATCGTTGCGGGCAGGCCGAGGTTGTCGATGTGCCGCTCGACTTGCCGCTTGCTCTCCCATCGTCGAATGCCGGTCTTGCGGTCCGCGCCGCCGACGGAGGCGTAGATAAAGTGTTGAACGCCAGCGGCTTTCGCTGCGTCGGCCACGTTGACGCCCAGTCGGATTTCGTCATCGATGGTGAATTCGGTTGGGGTGCCGGGATAGCCCTGGGTCGGCTGGACGCTGAAGACTCCGTACGCGTCCCGCATCGCGGCATCGAGCGAGGTGCGGGAGTCCATGTCGCCCGGCGCGAGTTCGGCACCGGCCTCGGCTAGTGCCTGAGCCGCTCGGCTGCACGGCGTGCGGACGAGCACCCGGACCCGCCAGCCATTCGCGAGCAGGTGTCGCGCCGCGGCGCCGCCCTGCCATCCGGTGGCGCCCGTTACGAGAATCGGGTGTTCTGCAGGCATGTCTTCCTCCATCGTGGCCCACCACGGTCAATCGGGGAGTGTCCCCGTTTTCCCACTGTTACGATATGGGGACTATCCCCGTTTGGCAATCCGAGAGAGACTCGTGACGAAACCGAAGGGCCAGGACGCTCTCGCCCAGCGTCCGATGCGCGCCGACGCGCGGCGTAACTACGAACAGCTGCTTGTCGCCGCCAGGACCGCGTTCGCCGAACACGGCATCGACGCGTCTCTCGACGACATCGCCCGGCGTGCCGAAGTCGGAAACGCGACGCTCTACCGGCACTTCCCGACACGGCAGGCACTGCTGGAAGCTGTTCACCGCGACCAGATCGAGGCACTCTCGGAAGAGGCCAGGGAGCTGCTTACCGCGCAAGCACCGGGCGAGGCACTGGCCACCTGGTTGCGGGCTGTCGCTGCCCACGGAAGTACCTCACGTGGGCTGGTTGCCGCACTGACGGCCGCCCTGCACAACGAGGGATCGGATATGTCGTGGTGCCGCGAAACGATATTCGCCGCCGCGACAGCACTGCTCACCCGAGCTCGGCAGTCCCGAGCCGTGCGCCCTGATATCACGGCGGCGCAACTACTCAAACTCGTCAACGCGATCGCCTTCGTCACCGAGCGAGAGTTGGACGGCGGCGAGCAAGCCGAACAGCTGATCTCATTGGTAATGGACGGCATTCGTTTCCGGGAGCCGGTCACAGCTTCGCCGGTAGTCGACGAAGACTAGGGCGATCCGCGGAGCTGCGGACCGTCCGGTCACTGTGCATTCGCCAAGCGATTCACCGCGCGCGATGTGTGCGCCTGACGGGCTCGAAAACTACCCTCATCCAGCCTCGACTACCCACGGAACGACGACGAGTGCGCGGCGCCGCTTGCGCCGCCGGACGCGCCGGGCGTCGGATAGATCGGCTCGTCACCACATGGTGAGCGGCAATTGCCGATCTGCTGCTGTCGTGCGAACGAGATCCCTTAACGCTGAGGTGGATTCGATGCGGGTGGAGTCGAGGCCGACCAGCGACAAGACGTAGTCGTCGGCAATGCGGCACAGGTAGCCGGATAGGCGGGTGCGGGGGAGCAGGTTCGCGGTGAGGCCGGGGTGGATGGCGCGGGCGGCGACGCCGGTGCAGTGGTGTGGGCCGAGGGTGCGCAGGGACGCGGGGAGGGTTCCGATATTGGAGCACAGGATGTCTCGTTCACCGGCGCCCTTGGACAGCGCGTAGGCCCAGCGGTCGGGAATCACCTGTAGCAGCTCCTCGGGCATGCCGCCGGGGCTGGACATGCGACGCTCGTAGGCGATGCGGGACTTCTCGCGCATCGTCGCGGGGGTATCGGCGCGGTCGATGGTGATCTCCGTCATCGCGAGATCGTTGTCGACACGGGGTTCGTCTCGAGTGTCGACGGGGAGGCTGGCGTCGATCGTCGCGTGGGGGAATCCAGTGGCCCACAGTATGTTCGCGACCAGCCAGATGAACAGGCTGTTGGCGGTACCGCCCTGTGCGGCGGCCGCCTGGTCCCAGTCGGATACCGCGCACCGCATGATCGCGCTGTGCGTCGGTGCAATGCTGGAACCGGCGCGGGTACGGTCGGCTGGGGCTGTCCTGGGGCGTGCTGGAATGCCATTGCGAAATGCGCGGGCAGTGCCGCGCAACACGATCGACCACTGTCGCAGCGCATCGGCCCAATCCGATTTCGAGGCAATGGAATTAGTCGATTGATTGGCGAGGATCGCCGAATCGATCGGGTCCGATCCGCTCGGCGTGTAGTCGACGGCGCGGGTGGCGCCGGCTCGAGGTGATTGCCGTGCTGTCGAGCTCGTGCCGGAGCCGCCGTCGGATGCGGGGGGATGCCTTGCGGCTCGGCTGCGCAGGGCTTCGTCGACGGCGAGGACGAGTGCGCGGCCGTCGGCGATGGCGTGTGAACAGGTCAGGGAGACAAGGGTTCCGCCGTCGTCGAGGGCTACGGCCGACAGTCGCCACCCGGGGCCGAACTCGGGGTCGAGGTCGGCGCCTCGGCTGTCGGCCCAGTCGAGCAGTGTTTCGGTGCGGATCGGCTGGGTGGTGCTGTCGAGCGGGTGGGCCCTGGTGTTGGGTCGCCAGGACCGTCGGGCGCCGGGTACGCGCGGGCGGATCACGCGGCGGCCCAACGGCCCTGTGCACAAGGCGGTGTGGACCTCCTGGAGCAGCCGTGGGTCGATGCGGTCGGCCGTGCGCCAGAGACCCTGTAGGGCGATCGGGGTGCCGAGGCCGCGATGAGTGCGCAGGAAGATTTCGTCGACGACGCTCAGTCGACGGCTGCTGCCGAGCCGATCCGTGGGGTCGAATCGCTCGGCGTCATCGTGTCGATTGCTGTCGTCGTGGCGGTTGCTGCCGCCGGGGCGGTCGGTGCCGCCGGGGCGATTCCGTGTGCTGGGTCGGCCCATCCGGGTCAGGCGCGTGCGCCGTGTCGGCCTGCGCCCGCGGCGAATCGCTGGGCGCCCTCCAGAGCCCCGTCGGCAAGGGCGGTCATGCCGTGCCGAAACTCATTGCGGATCGCGGCTTCCTCGTCGAGGCCGTCCTGTTCGAGCATCGACATCCGATCGGAGCGCAGGCAGGTTTGCGGCAGCGCGGCCAGTTGGGCGGCGACCTCCTCGGCGGCCCGGCGCGCATCACCGGTCGGCACCACGCGATTCACCAGGCCCATCTGCAAGGCCTCGGGTGCGCCCACCGCGCGGCCGGTCAGCACCAGATCCATCGCACGCCCTGTCCCGATGATGCGCGGTAGCCGCACGGTGCCGCCGTCGATCAGTGGCACGCCCCAGCGGCGGCAGAATACGCCGAAGGTGCTGTCCTGCTCGGCGATTCGCAGATCGCACCAGAGCGCGAGCTCGAGGCCGCCTGCCACCGCGTAACCGGAGACGGCGGCGATCACGGGCTTGGACAGCTTCATGCGGGTGGGGCCCATGGGGCCGTCACCGTCTTCGATCGGCCGGTTGGAGTTCTCGGTGCCGAGCGCTTTGAGGTCCGCGCCCGCGCAGAAGGTGCCGCCATCACCCCATAGCACCGCGACAGACGCGATGGGATCGGCGTCGAAGGCGCGGAACGCGTCGGCGAGCGCGGCGGCGGTCGGGCCGTCGACGGCATTGCGCGCGGCGGGGCGATGCAGGATGACGGTGGTCACGGGTCCGGAGTGTTCGACACGGACGGCGGGACCGCTGGCTTGGTCAGTCACGTACACGACCATACGACGTACAACAGCCTGGAAACAGTCCTTGCGCCAAGAAATGAATCTGTGTTTCACTTCTTGCGTGGTGTACCGCAGAACCCCTGCCGTGCAGGCCCGCCTCGATGCGCAGGCCGCGCTGATCGTGCAGGCCGCGACGAAGGTCCTCTCCAGAGAGGGCTTTGCCGGGCTGTCCATGGTGGCGGTCGCGAACGAGGCCGCAGTGGCGACCGGGACGGTGTACAAGCATTTCGAAGGCAAGTCCGAACTGGTGAGTGCGGTCTTCCGGAGGGTGGTCGCCCGTGAGGTCGCCGCCGTCACCGCCGCGGCCGCGGAACGGATCGCGGATGCCGACACCGCAGCCTCCGCGGTCGAACGCGTCACCGCCGCGGTGGAAACCTTCGCGGGGCGTGCGCTGAAGAACCCGAAGCTCGCCTACGTACTGCTCGTCGAACCGGTCGATGCGGCTGTCGACAACGAGCGCCTGCACTTCCGGCGCGCTTTCGCCGAGGCCTTCGAATCGGCTATCACCGAGGGTGTCTCGCGTGGGGAACTGCCCGCACAGGACGCGCGAACCAGCGCCGCCGCATTGGTCGGTGCGATCGGTGAGGTGCTCGTCGGTCCGCTGGCCCACGCACCACACGGCGAATCCGTTGTCCCCGAACTCGTTGCCTTCGCGATGCGCGCGCTAGGCGTGCGCGATGATCAGAGCGCCCCGGGCGCTCGAGAGAAACAGGAGTTGTCCGATGCCGACGCATGAAGTCTTCAACCAGGTTCCGAACATCGTGCCTTTCGACGTCTCGCAGAACCCGGCGCTGCTGGAGGGCCTGCACCGTGAGGGCGCGGGCTGGGCCGAGCAGGAGGTGCGTGAACTCGGCAGGCTCGCGGGCGGTTTCGCGGCGCAGGAGTGGGGTCGGCTGGCCAACGAGTATCCGCCGGTGCTGCACACCCACGACCGCTACGGCAATCGCATCGACGAGGTCGAATTCCACCCGCACTGGCACGACCTGATGAATGTCGCGGTCTCGCACGGACTGCACGGCTCACCCTGGCTCGACGACCGGCCCGGCGCTCATACCGCCCGTGCGGCCAAGTTCTACACCTGGGGTGTCGCCGACGCGGGCCATATGTGCCCGATCTCGATGACCTACGCGGTGGTGCCCGCGCTGCGCCACAATGCGGAGCTCGCGGCGAAATACGAACCGCTGCTCGGTTCCAGGACCTACGACTTCGGCCTTCGTGAGCCGTCGACCAAGGCCGGGCTCATCGCGGGCATGTCGATGACCGAAAAGCAGGGCGGCTCCGACGTCCGCGCCAACACCACCACCGCGACTCCGCAGCCCGACGGCAGCTACCGGCTCGTCGGACACAAATGGTTCACCTCCGCGCCCATGTCGGACATGTTCCTCACGCTGGCGCAGGCGCCCGGCGGCCTGTCCTGCTTCCTGCTGCCCAGGGTGCTGCCCGACGACACCCGCAATCCGATTCGGATCCAACGACTCAAGGACAAGCTCGGCAACAAGTCCAACGCCTCCTCGGAGATCGAATACGAGAACGCCACCGGCTGGCTGGTCGGCGCGGAGGGGTCCGGGGTCAAGACCATCATCGAGATGGTCAATATGACCCGCCTCGACTGTGTGATCGGCTCGTCGACCGGCATGCGCATCGGTGCGGTGTACGCGGTGCACCACGCACGGCACCGGGATGTCTTCGGCAAGAAGCTGATCGATCAGCCCGCGATGCGCAATGTGCTCGCCGACCTGGTGATCGAATCCGACGCCGCGACCACCGTGATGATGCGCCTGGCGGGCGCCACCGATCGGGCAGGCCAGGATCCGGCCGAGGCGGCGCTGCGCCGAATCGCCTTGGCGGTCACCAAGTACTGGGTGTGCAAGCGTGCGCCTTCGCACGCGGCCGAGGCACTGGAATGCTTCGGCGGCAATGGCTATGCCGAAGAATCCGGGATGCCGCGCCTCTACCGCGAGGCTCCGCTGATGTCGATCTGGGAGGGCTCCGGCAATGTCGCCGCCCTGGACGCGTTGCGCGCCATGGGTCGTCAGCCCGAGACCGTCGAGGCGTACTTCAACGAGGTCTCGCTGGCCCGGGGTGCGAACCCCCGTCTCGACGACGCCATCACCCGCGTCGGCAAGGAACTCTCCGACCTCAGCGATATCGAATACCGCGCACGCCGCATTATCGAACTCATGGCCCTCGTCCTGCAGGGCGCGCAACTGGTCCGCCACGGCCACCCCGCCGTCGCGGACGCCTTCTGCGCCACCCGATTGGGCGACGACTGGGGCATCGCCTTCGGCACCCTGCCGACGGGCGTGGACACCGGCGCCATCATCGAACGCGCCTTCGTCTGATCGGCGCCGCGCTGGTCGAGTGCCCGCTCGACCAGCGTCGCCGTGATCCCTTCGTTTGCTCATGCGAACAACAGTGTGCTGCGGCGTGGTCGAAATCTCGACTGGGTCAGCTGGTTTGATCGGGGCCGGGAGATGGCCGTTTGGTGGCCGGGTCGGGGGCCGCCGGTTGGGGGGCAGCCTCGGGCGGTGCCTGTTGGGAGGCGGCTTCGGTAGAAGCCTGTCGAGGGGCCGGTGATGGTTGCTGGGGCTCGGGAGCCGGCTGTGGGGAAGCCGAGGGTTGCTGCGGCTCAGGTGCCGGCTGTGCGGGGCCAGACGATGGCCGCGTAATGACGATGGGCATGCGCAGCGGTATCTGGATGGGTCCGGCCGGGCGATTGCGTACCCACTGGGCGATAGCGGCCACGGCCGAAACCACCGCCATCGCGCCGGCGAACCATGCCCAAGAGGTGAGACCGGCGGTGGTCCAGGTGTACCTGCGGACGCCGGGCAGTGCGTAACCGCTGTTGCCGGAGGCCCAGCGCACTATCATGCCGACCTGGCTGCCCAGATCCCGCGTGGGGCCGTTTCCGACCATGTTCCGCACGTCGGGCGCTTTGCCGTTCATGTGGACCAAGGCGAAGACGACGAAAAGCGACAGGGCTATCGAGGAACCCATCACCAAAGTCGAAAGCGCCTGAGTGTGCGCCCTCAGATTGACGACTGCGGCGACGATGATAACGGCGATGGTGATGCACGCGAGAACAGCCCAGGTGCCGTTGATCTTCGCGGCAGGCGGTGGCGATCCCGACCACAGGGCCACGAGGGAGCTGGATATTTCGAATTTCCCGAACGGGGTGGCTTTGATCTTGCCGTCGGTCGAGGAAGCGTTGACCCATGGCTGGAACAGCGCGTACAGCGTGATGACGCTTCCGATCGCGGCGCCCAGGTAGCCCCAATTGCCGCGGCACAAGACAAGTAGCGGTCGGAGCATGGCAAGTAACGGTCGGAGCGTGGCAAGGGTGCTCGCGATGTCGACCTGACGTCGTGGCGCACCGCCTGCTGCTCGGCTGGGCGAAACAGCCTGCGCCTGTGGAGTTTTGCCCGCTTGCCAGGGCGTCGGCTGCACCATTGGTCCAAGTTTAGGAGTCATCCCATGGTGTAGTTCAGCCCGAACCCACCGCCGGTGGGAAGCTCGGATCGGTCGGCGCATCCGTCCGGCCGGGGGTCACCATGCGGTAGAGATTTTCCGTGTCACTCGGGTGGTTCGCGTGTGGGCGCTGGAGTGGGTGTGGGTGCAGGTGCAGGTGCAGGTACCGACGATGGCCGCGTAATGACGACGGGCATGCGCAGCGGTATCTGCAGCGGTATGTGAATGGGTCCGGCCGGGCGGTTGCGGACCCACTGGGCGATGGCCGCGACGGCCGAAACCACCGCGATCGCGATGGCGAACCATGCCCAGGCGGTGAGACTGGCGGTAGTTATCGAAACTTGGCGGATACCGGGCATCGGGTAATTGCCGTTGCCGGAAGCCCAGCGCATCAGCAGGCCGATCTGGCTGCCCAGATCTGTCGGGCGTCCGTATCCGAGCATCGCCCGCAATTCGGGGGCTTTGCCGTTCATATGTACAACGGCGAAGGCAATGAATAGTGCCATGGCCACCGAAGATCCTGCGGCCAAATGCGACAGTGCCGTTGTGCGAGCCCGAAGATTGACAGCCACGGCGAACAGTGTGACGGCGATGGCGACGCAGGCCAGGACGGCCCACATGCCGTTGACTTTCGCCTGCGGCGGTGGTGCTCCCGACCACAGGGCGACAAGGGAGCTGGATATTTCGAATTTCCCGAAAGGGGTGGCTTTGATTCTGCCGTCGAGCGTGGCAGCGTTTACCCACGGTTGGAACAGTGTGAAGAAAGTAATGATGCTCCCGACTGCGGCGACCACGTAGCCCCAATTTCCGCGGAGCGGGGCCAGATGCGGTCGAAGCGCGGCTATTGCGTTCTGGACCTCGACTCGACGCCGTGGTGCGCCGCGTGCAGTCGGGGCGGGCGGGTCGACCCGCCCGGGTGGATTTTTGCCCGTTTGCCAGGGAGTTGGCTGTGTCATCCGCCCGAGTTTAGGAAAAGTGATCGATATTCTCCGGGTCCGGGCTTGCCGCCCATGGGAAGTTCACACTTGTTGACGACGGCCGCCCGCGGGCGGTTCGAGTACGCGTTCGACCAGTGCGGTGTCGCAGTGCTCGATCAGTTCGGTGAGCTGTCCGTCCGCGAGTCGGAAGATCATGCAATAGGTCTGTTCGTACGGCTCGCCGCTAATTGTGATCGCGTGGCCGCGGACCTGTGCCACGACGTGGTCGTCTTCAGCGATGATGAAGTCTGCTGTGCTCCGGTATTCGGTGAACTGCGCCATGAGTGGGCGCAGAAGTTCTTTCAGCACAATGGTTTTCGGCTCCCAGCTGCCGGACCACGACCAGTTCCCCGGAAAAGTCCAGCGGAAGTCGTCGGCCATGGCATCGCTCATCGCCCGCGTATTGCCCTGTGCCATCTGATCGAAGATGTGCTCGATCAGTTTCTTGTTTTCGGCTGCGCTCATGGATTCGACGGTATGCAGTTCCTCGACATGCGACAAGCGAGAGTCTCGCATATTTGGTATGAGTAGATCGCATGGGTGAATTCACGATTGTCGGCTTGCGTGTGGTTCGTGAGGCCGGCCGATGTCGATCGTTCTCGACCGCCGCCGAGAATCTCGGCTACACGCAGTCGGCGGTGTCCAGGCAGATAGCCCTGATGGAGCAGGCGGCGGGCAAGACGTTGTTCGAACGACACGCCCGCGGGGTCCGGCCGACGGATGCGGGGCGGATCATCCTTCGGCACGCGGAAACGGTGCTCGCCGGGATCGGCGCGGCCCGGCACGACCTCGAGGAGCTCGTCGCGCGTCCGCCGGCGCTGCTTCGTGTCGGCGCGTTCTCGACTGCAATGGCGGCGCTGGTGCCAAGGGCCATTGCCGCCACGTCCACCCGACTGGCCCGGGTGCCGCTGCGTGAGGGGACCAGCCCGCGGCTGCTCGCCGCGGTCGCCCGGGGTCGGCTGGATCTGGCCGTGGTGACCGCAACACCGAACCTGCCCGGCGACCTCGTGCTCGAATCGCTGCTCGACGATCCGCTGCTCATCGCGGTCGGGCCGGGCCACGCTCTCGCGGATCGTGTCAGCGTGACGCCGGCGGAGTTGCGCAGCGAGCGCTGGATCGCGGGCAGCACCGAGTTGAACAGCACCTTGCTCGGTGTGTTCGGCGACGCCACCTGGGAGCCCGACATCGCCTTCGTCGCACGCGACTGGTTTGCCAAGCTCGGTCTGGTCGCGGCGGGTATGGGCATCACCGTGGTGCCCGGCATCGCGGTGCCGGTGCTTCCGCCGACGATCGCGCTCGTCCGCATCGACCATCCCGCGGCGGTGCGCGGCACGGCCGTCGTCTATCGATCCGAGGCCGGAGCCACCGAGCCGCGTCGCATGTTCACCGAGGCGCTGCGCGATGGCGCGGCCGAGCTGTCCGCCGAGGTGCGGCAGCGACTCCGATAGCCGACTTCGCCGGCCACGGGGGCAAATTCGCGGCAGCGGTGCGCAGTCTGAGTACTGTGGCTCCGATGACGCGGACTACCGTCGAAATGCCTGTGCGCTCGCTCGTCGAGCACCTGCGGATAAGGGCGGCGGCGTGCGCCCGCCGGTATGTGCTCGGTATCGCGGGGCCGCCGGGGGCGGGCAAGTCCACGCTGTCCAAGTCCATCCGGGACGAGCTGAACATTCGAGCGGGCGTGCCGATCGCCGAGATTGCGCCGATGGACGGCTTCCATTTGCCGAACGCGGCGTTGCGCGCGACGGGCGATGTCGAGCGCAAGGGCGAACCGCATACCTTCGATGTCGACGGCTACCTCGACACGTTGCGCCGCCTGCGCGATACCCCGATCGGCGAGCCGGTGCCATGGCCGACTTTCGACCGTGCCATCGAGGAGCCGACGCAGGCCGGCGTCGTCTTCGACGGGCACGAGATCGCCATCACCGAGGGCAACTACCTGCTCTTGGACGATCGCGAATCCAGCTCGTGGTGCCGGGTGCGCCCGCTGCTCGACGAAGTCTGGTACCTGGACGTCGATCGGGACGTGATCGCACAGCGCCTGATACGCCGCCATATTCGCGGCGGCCGCAGCGCCGACGCCGCCCGAATCAAGGTGCGCGACAGCGATCTGCCCAATGCCGACCTGATCGCGGGCACGAGGCAGCGCGCCGATCTGGTGCTCCGTCAGCGCGAGGGCCGCTACTACACCGCGGATGCCTGAGGTCTCGATACCCGGACATTCGTCCGGGTCGAAACGGCTCGGCGAGTGCTGCGGCTCGACGGCAATCTTGGACCGATGAAGCAGTCTCGGCGAATCTCCGGGCTCGCGCACCCGACGCGCAACACGGCGACACCAGCATTACCCGCCCACTGGAGGCCGCAGGCGTGCGAAACACCCGGCATGACAGACGTTTCCGAGACAGCACGCTCAGCGACGTCTGTCAGCGGTTGGCGCGATACCAGCGGATCAGCGCGTCGGTGGAGGAATCCCCTTGGGGCTCGGGCTCTTCCGGGGAGGTGAGCAGTGGCGCCACCGCGAGGGCCTGCTGTTTGCCCAGTTCGACGCCCCACTGGTCGAAGCTGTCGATGCCCCAGATGGTGCCTTCGACGAAGACCTGATGTTCGTACAGGGCGATCAGCTGGCCGACCACCGACGGCGTCAGTTGCGGGGCGAGGATGCTGGTGCTCGGCCGGTTGCCCGGCATCACCTTGTGCGGCACCACCTTCGGGTCGGTGCCTTCGGCGGCGATCTCCTCGGCGGTCTTGCCGAAGGCGAGCACCTTGGTCTGGGCGAACAGGTTGCTCATCAGGATGTCGTGCATGCTGCCGGTGCCGTCGCGGGTGGGTAGATCATCGGTGGGACGGGCGAATCCGATGAAGTCCGCAGGGATCAGGCGGGTGCCCTGGTGCAGCAGCTGATAGAAGGCGTGCTGGCCGTTGGTACCCGGTTCGCCCCAGAAGATTTCCCCGGTCGAGGTGGTCACCGGCGTGCCGTCGGCGCGCACCGACTTGCCGTTGGACTCCATGGTCAGCTGCTGCAAGTAGGCGGGAAAGCGTGCGAGATCGTTCGAATAAGGCAGCACCGCACGGGATTCCGCGCCGAAGAAGTTCGAGTACCAGACACCGAGCAGGCCGAGCAGCACCGGACCGTTCGCCGCGAGCGGGGCGGTCGCGAAATGCTGGTCGACGGCGTGCATGCCGGCGAGGAACTCGCCGAAGCGTTCCTTGCCGATCGTCGCCATCACCGAAAGGCCGATGGCGGAATCCACCGAGTAGCGTCCGCCGACCCAGTCCCAGAACCCGAACATGTTCGCGGTGTCGATGCCGAATTCGGCGACCCGCTCGGCGTTCGTCGACACCGCGACGAAGTGCTGGGCGACGGCGTCCGCGCCGAGTGCCGCCACCAGCCAGCGCCGCGCGGCGGTGGCATTGGTCAAGGTCTCCAGTGTCGAGAACGTCTTGGACGCAACAATGAACAGCGTGGTCGCCGGATCGAGGCCGTCGAGTTTCGCGACCAAGTCCGCGGGGTCGACATTCGACACGAAGCGTGCGCCGATCCCGGCGTCGGCGTAGTGGCGCAGCGCGCGATGGACCATCTCGGGTCCGAGATCCGACCCGCCGATCCCGATATTGACCACCGTGGTGATCCGTTCGCCGGTCGCGCCGCGCCATTCGCCCGAGCGCAGCGAGTCGGTGAATTCGCCCATCCGCCGCAGCACCTCGTGCACCTCGGCGACCGCGTCGGCGTCGTCCACGATCAGTGATTCACCGGCGGGCAGGCGCAGCGCGATGTGCTCGACCGCCCGGTTCTCCGAGGTGTTGATGTGCGCGCCGCGGAACATCGCGTCCCGGCGCTCGACGATGCCTGCCTCGCGCGCCAATTCGACCAGCAGCTCCAGGGTTTCCCGCGTGACGCGGTGCTTGCTGTAGTCGATGTGCAGGTCGGCAACCTGGACGGTCAGCTCACGGCCACGGGCAGGATCGTCGGCGAAGAACTCACGCAGGTGTCGCTCGGCGACCGCGCCGTGGTGATCGTGCAGTTTCCCCCATGCCGCCGATGCGGTGATGTCGCTGCTCACGTTCGCCGAGGGTACAAGCCCTCGATCCGCCGCGCAGGGAAGGTACGGAAACTTGGGCGGGTGTTGGGCCCTGGGCCACCGGAGCCGGGTCCGTGGCACCCGCTCGGTCGCGGGAGATTTCGCCGGCGATCGGTCGAGCGGTCGGCATAGGCTGGCGACATGGTGTCCGAACGCGAACTTCTTCAGTCAGTACCGACACAGTTGTGGATCGGCGGGCCGGTCGATGCCACCGGAGGCGGCACTTTCGAGGTGCACAATCCGGCCACCGGGGAGGTGTTGACGCACGTCGCGGACGCGACGCCGGCGGACGCGGTGCGCGCGCTCGACGCGGCCGACGCGGCACAGGCGGATTGGGCCGCGACCTCGGCGCGGGAGCGTGGCGAGATCCTGCGCGCGGTGTTCGAGGCGATCACCGCACGCGCCGAGGAATTCGCGCTGCTGATGACCTTGGAAATGGGCAAGGCGCTGCCGGAGAGTCGCAACGAGGTGCGCTATGGCGCCGAGTTCTTTCGCTGGTTCAGCGAAGAGGCCGTGCGCGTGCACGGGCGCTATCTGCACGCGCCGTCCGGCGCCGGCCGGATCATGGTGCACAAGCAGCCGGTCGGACCGTGTCTGGCGATTACGCCGTGGAACTTCCCGCTGGCCATGGGGACTCGCAAGATCGGTCCCGCGCTCGCCGCGGGCTGCACGATGATCGTCAAGCCCGCTTCGGCGACCCCGCTGACCATGCTGCTGCTAGCGAAGCTGTGCAGCGAGGCCGGTCTGCCGCACGGCGTGCTCTCGGTGATCACCTCCAGCCGTTCCGGCACGGTGACGCAGCCGCTGCTCGACGATCCGCGCCTGCGCAAGCTCACCTTTACCGGATCGACCGAGGTCGGCAAGCAACTCGTCGAGAAGTCGGCCCACGGACTGTTGCGTACCTCGATGGAACTCGGCGGCAACGCGCCGTTCGTGGTGTTCGACGATGCCGATATCGACGCGGCCGTGCAGGGCGCGATGCTCGCCAAGCTGCGCAACGGCGGCGAGGCATGCACCGCGGCCAACCGCTTCCATGTGCAGAGCGGCGTGCTCGAGGAGTTCACCACCAAGTTCGTCGAGATCATGTCGAGCACCGTCACGCTCGGTCCCGGCACCGACCCCGGCACCACCCTCGGCCCGCTGATCAGCGAGGACCAGCTGAACATCGTGAGCGAACTCGTCGAGGACGCGGTGTCGGCGGGCGCGCAGGTGCAGCTGGGCGGCAAGGCGCCGGGCGGCCCCGGCTGGTTCTACCCCGCGACCATCCTGACGGAGGTGCCGCCGCACGCCAGGATCCTGCGCGAGGAGGTGTTCGGGCCGGTCGCGCCGATCGTCGGTTTCGAGACCGAGGCCGAGGGGCTCGCCGCCGCCAACGACACCGAATTCGGTTTGGTCAGCT
The DNA here is from genome assembly GCF_036046055.1 of Nocardia sp. NBC_00403. Lineage (NCBI taxonomy): Bacteria > Bacillati > Actinomycetota > Actinomycetes > Mycobacteriales > Nocardiaceae > Nocardia > Nocardia sp. NBC_00403. The sequence continues at coordinate 8,676,153 of NZ_CP107939.1, read as the reverse complement.
ATGTCTACACCCGCGACCTCGATCGCGCGCTGCGCGTCGCGGAGGGTCTGGACAGCGGCATGGTCGGGGTCAATCGTGGCGTGATCTCCGACCCCGCCGCGCCCTTCGGTGGTGTGAAGGCCTCTGGCTTCGGCCGAGAGGGCGGTATCGAGGGCATCGAAGAGTACTTGTCCACCAAGTACATCGCGCTCACCTGAGCGCCGGTCCCGGACGCGAAACGACCGCCCCGGGGGTGAACACCCGGGGCGGCCTTTGGGAATGCGGAGGTCTTACGATCGCCGCATGAGTGTGGGGGCCGCGTGCGCGGCGGGTCGGTAGCCCGGCGGGCAGGCAGTCAGTGGCCGAGGCGGCCGCGGCCGAGCCGCAGCAGCAGCATCGCGAGGGTGTGGCCCTCCTGGCCGAGTTCACTGAAGCGCTCGAGCACCTTCATCTCACGACTGTGCACGAGGCGGGTTCCGCCGGAAGCCATGCGCGTGCGGCCGATAATCCTGGAGATCTCGGTTCGGCGCTTGATGGCGGCGAGGATTTCCGCGTCGAGCTGGTCGATCTCCTTGCGGAGCTTCTCGATCTCCGCCTCGGAGTGCGGGAGAGCCGAGTCGGACCCGGTCGTCGTGGCAGGCGTGCTCATCATTCATCTCCTCGTGTCAGAACATGGATCGGCGGGTGAGCCCGGCTCGTTACCGATCGGTTCTTTCACCGTGCAACAGACCTGTTTGGGTGTTGCATTGTCCCCCCGGACGGGCGCTCAGGCGTAGGGTCTGCCATCACGATATCCGGCTGTTAACCGTATCGGATACATCCCTCGAGCGCAGACCATGTGGCCAGTGTGCCATGGGTCCGAAGCAATGCAAAACACTTCATTTTGTGAATCTGCTGAGAGCGCCGTCACAGATTTGCCGCCCGGGACACGCTGCGGCTGTTCACTCATCGTTCGCCGACACGCCGCCGAACAGACATCGACGGGAGCGGGGACTTCATCTCTGTCGGTAGCCGCCGGTAGCGTTGATGGACGATGGACATCACGGTGGCTCCCCAGATGCAGGCCGGGCAGACTCGGCACCAGGACTCAGCCAAGAAACCGCAGGTCGACGATGGTCGTGCCGTGGATTCGGCGCAGTCCCCTGAGCAGCGCCGCCTCGAAAGGGAGCAACGCAAGGCCGAAGAGGCCGAGCGGCTACTCGAGGGTCTCAACCCGCAACAGCGCGCCGCGGTCGTGCACACCGGCGCGCCGCTGCTGATCGTCGCGGGCGCGGGCTCGGGCAAGACCGCCGTGCTGACCAGGCGCATCGCCTATCTGCTCGCCGCGCGCGGCGCGACGCCCGGCCAGATCCTGGCCATCACCTTCACCAACAAGGCTGCTGCGGAGATGCGGGAACGCGTCATCGGTCTGGTCGGCCCGCGCGCCAACAATATGTGGGTTTCCACATTCCACTCCAGCTGCGTACGCATCCTGCGCATGCAGTCGGCCCTGCTGCCCGGGCTGAATTCGAATTTCTCCATCTACGATGCCGACGATTCGCGGCGACTGCTCACGATGATCAGCCGCGACTTCGACATCGATGTGAAGAAATACTCGGCGCGGCTACTCGCGACCGCCATCTCGAATCTGAAGAACGAGCTCATCGGGCCCGCGCAGGCAACGGCGGACGCCGAATCCGACGAGACCGAATTGCCGGGTCTCATCGCCAGGGTCTACACCGAATATCAGCGCCGACTGCGCGCGGCGAACGCGATGGATTTCGACGACCTGATCGGCGAGACGGTGGCGCTGCTGCAAAACCACCCGCAGGTCGCGGAGTACTACCGTCGCCGCTTCCGGCACGTGCTCGTCGACGAGTATCAGGACACCAACCACGCGCAGTACATTCTGGTGCGTGAGCTGGTCGGACACCACACCGAGGCAGCGGAATCCGGCGACGGCGAGGCGCCGGACGCGGTGGCGCCGAGTGAACTGTGCGTGGTCGGTGACGCGGACCAGTCCATCTACGCCTTCCGCGGCGCGACCATCCGCAATATCGAGGAATTCGAACGCGACTTCCCGGATGCCGAAACTATTCTGCTGGAACAGAATTACCGGTCCACCCAGCACATCCTTTCGGCCGCGAACGCGGTGATCTCGCGCAACGAGAACCGTCGCGACAAGCGACTGTGGACCGATTCCGGCGAAGGTGATCTGATCACCGGCTATGTCGCCGACAACGAGCACGACGAGGCCTCCTTCGTGGCCCGCGAGATCGACCGGCTGGTGGATGCCAAGGAAGCCACGTACGGCGACGTCGCGGTCTTCTATCGCACCAACAACAACTCGCGCGCGCTGGAAGAGATCTTCATTCGAATGGGTCTGCCGTACAAGGTGGTCGGTGGCGTCCGCTTCTACGAGCGCAAAGAGGTGCGCGACATCGTCGCCTACCTGCGCGTACTGGAGAACCCCGACGACGCGGTGAGCCTGCGCCGGATTCTCAACACCCCACGCCGCGGCATCGGTGACCGCGCCGAGGCGTGCGTGGCCGTGCATGCCGAACAGCGCGGCATCGGTTTCGCCGCGGCACTGCGCGATGCCGCCGAGGGCAAGGTCGCACTGCTGAACACCCGCGCCCAGCGCGCGATCGCCGGGTTCCTCGAGCTGCTCGAGCAGATTCGGGCGGCGGGCGCGCAGGCCGACCTCGACTTCCCGGATGTCGGGAATGTGGTCGATGCGGTGCTGGAACGCACCGGCTATCGCGCCGAGTTGGCGGCGTCCGACGACCCGCAGGACGGCGCCCGGCTGGACAACCTGAACGAATTGGTCAGCGTCGCACGGGAATTCAGCTCCGAGGCCTACAACAACGCCGCCGCGGCCCGCGAGGAGGGCCTGGTGCCGGAGGCGGCCGATGGTGAACCGGATCCCGGTTCGCTCGCGGCCTTCCTGGAGCGGGTCTCGCTGGTGGCCGACACCGATCAGATCCCCGACGAGGGCGCGGGCGTGGTCACGATGATGACCCTGCACACCGCCAAGGGCCTGGAGTTTCCCGTCGTGTTCGTGACGGGCTGGGAGGACGGCCAGTTCCCGCACATGCGGGCGCTCGGCGATCCCTCCGAGCTCGCCGAGGAACGCCGCCTCGCCTACGTCGGCATCACCAGGGCCAGACAACGGCTGTACCTGTCGCGCGCGGTAGTCCGTTCCGGCTGGGGCCAGCCCGTCTCGAACCCGGAATCTCGCTTCCTGCAGGAGATTCCGAGCCACCTCATCGACTGGAAGCGGCTGGAGCCGAGCGGTTCACCGCTGACGCGCAGCATCCGGCGTCGCGGTGACGACGACAGCGTGGAACGGGACTGGACCCGAGGCGACGGCTGGAACGAGCAGCGCCCCGGCGTGCGCGGTGACCGCGGCCCGCGCCGCCCCGCACCCGGCGGCGCCACCCGCAACAACGCCAATCTCGTACTTGCCGTTGGGGACCGGGTCACCGACGACAAATACGGCCTCGGCCGAGTTGTCGCGGCCGAAGGCTTCGGGCCGTTGGCCACCGTCACCATCGATTTCGGCACTGCCGGAAAGATCCGCCTGATCCCGCAATACAGCCGGACGCTGGTCAAGCTCTGAGACAGCGGCTGCCAACCGCTCTGCTGATCGAAGGGTGACAAGCCGCCGCCCCGAGGTGGTTCGACGTGTCCGCTCGGGTGCATCGAGTCTGTCGAGCTGCGGCTGCGTGAGCACGCTGACGGGCTGGTCGCGCTGGCAGCGCCACTCGCTGTCGTGGGTGGTCGTTGTGGTCCAGCGGGCAGCTTTCTGCGATCTGGTTGTTCGATCAGCGGGGCAGCAGATCGCTGAGTGCTTCGTCCAGGCTTGGGTATTGGAAGCGGAAACCGGCCTCGCGCAGCACCGTTGAGGTTGCATGCCTGCCGGTGAGGCCGAGGGCGGGGTCCGAGCACAGCAGGATCGCGCCTACTGCCAGCAGGGCTGCCGGGGTCGGCGGTGCGGGCGGGCGGTGCAGGTGTCGGCGCAGCGCCGTCATCAGTTCGCGGTTGCGGACCGGGAAGTCGGTGGCGGCCACCAGGATTCCGTTCGGCAGCGTGACCTCGGGGTCGAGTCCGAGGGCGGCGCGGACGATGGCGAGCCAGTCTGCGATGTGAATCCAGCTGAACCACTGCTTGCCGCTGCCGACCCGGCCGCCGAGGCCGGCTTTGGTCAATTGGCCGAGTCGTTTCAGTGCGGGAGCCTGGGCGTCGAGCACGATCGAGGTGCGCAGGATCGTCGAGTGCAGCGCATTTGCACCATCGAAGGCACGCTCCCATGGCTCGGCCACTCCGGTCATCTGCGGTAGCCCGACCGGCAGCGGAGTTGTTTCGGTGCAACGGATTTCGCCCGCATCAGACCAGATCGCGGTCGTGCCGGCCTGCACCCAGTAGTCGATCGGCGCGTCCAGCGTGGCGGCTGCGTCGACCAGGGCGCGCGTCGAATCCACTCGGCTGCGGCGCAATTCATCGATATTGCGTCGGGTCGGCCGGCAGTCGACCAGCTTGCCGGCCAGATTGATCACCGCGGTCGGCTCCGAATTCTTCAGCACACCAATCCATTCGCCGACGGACCTGCCGTCCCACTCCGCCTGCGCGAACGGCAGCCCCGGGTCGCGCCGCCGCGTCAGGATGGTCACGCGATGGCCCCGGCAGGTCAGGTCTGCGGCAATCTGCTTGCCCAATGCCCCGGTGCCGCCCGCGATCACCGCATGCAAGGCCGAAGCGTCCGGAGCGATCCCGGCGAGCTGAGCGAGCCGTGCAAAGCACACACGGGCATCTGTTTCCAGCTGCGGACCGACCACGGCCCTGGCGATCGGCGCGGACACCCCGCTGAAGGTGAGCCGCTGGGTCACCTCGGTCCCACCGTCGCGCGGCGTCAGCGTCCACGACATCCGCATTCGCCCCGCCGGTTCCGGTTGCTCCAGCGCCAGTTCACGCCCAGGAACAAGCATCGTGATCACAAACGGCGGCGCAGTCCGCCCATGCACCGCCTCGCGGACCCACCCGCGCGGCAGATAGTCCCCAGTAGTGCCGACCGCGACCACCCCATGCAACCGCACTGAAGTGACCGCCGCATTCCACTCCGGCCACCGATCCAGATCCCCCAGCACTCGCCATACGTCTTCCGTTGGCAGCGCAATGAATTGGGTGTACGTCGTTGTACGAGCCATACCCAGAAGCTATCTCGCTCCGGTGCACGCAGGAAGCGTGCCGTTGATCACCTACCCACGCGACGGCCACGATCTCGGCCTTCTCACCGTGGCGCGGCGCGGCCTCGGATTCGCCGACCTGTGACAGGACACCGGTCGGCTGTCGGGGTGCGCGACATGGTGCCGAGTCCTACCGTGGCCGTCGATGCGCGAAGGGCGCAGTAGCTGTGGTCGGTGCGCGCAATGCGGCGGTGTGGCAGAGCGCGATGCCTCCAGCGATCGCCGGTCCGAGACACGCGTCCAAGGCCTGCAGCAGTTGACGGTGTGGGACACGGCACCAAGACCTGCGGCAGCAGTCCGCGCCACTACATCAGGGCACAGCGACCATCGGTCCGAGGCGGCGCCGAGCCCACCGGTAAGCGGGTTCTATGCCTACAGAGGCGGGTGTGGCGGCTTGGTCAGTCGCGCTGTTGGCCGAGGCTGATGCCGCGGGTGGCGAGCCAGGGCAGCGGGTCGATCTTGTCGTGGCCGTTGAGCCATACCTCGAAGTGGCAGTGCGGGCCGGTGGAGAAGCCGCGGTTGCCGATGGTGGCAATCTGATCGCCCGCCAGGACTCGCTGGCCCTGTGACACCGTTGCGGTGTCGATGTGGCCGTAGATGGTGACGGTGCCGTCGTCGTGCAGCAGCCGAACCCACATGCCGAATCCGCTGGCCGGGCCGGCCTCGATGACTGTGCCGTCGGCTACCGCGTAGATCGGGGTTCCGATCGGGCCCGCGATGTCGATGCCGAGGTGCTGGACGCCCCAGCGGGCGCCGTAGCCGGAGGTGAAATTGCCCGCGGCGAACTTCGTGAACAGCGGGCGCAGCTTGGCGGCTTCTTCAGCGGCGAGATCCTCGGCGTACTTCTGCCCTTTTTGCAGGATGTCGTTGAACTGGCCCAGGTTGCTCGGGGCCGAGACATTGAGCACCTGAGGCGAATCCGGAGCGGCAGTGGGATCGGACACGCTCATCGACTGCGCGGCGATCTCGTGAATCTGACCGGCGGCTTCGTAGTCGACGGTCGCCGAAGGCTGTTCGGGCGAGGCGAACGCGGCCTGGCCTGCGGCGACGACAGCGCCGGCCGCGACAGCGACGACCGCGGCACGTCCCTTGAGCGAGGACGGTGGCGCGGGCACTCGATGTGCGCCGCCGCGGCGCTGCGAACGGCGCCCGGGGATGACAGTGGGAAAGGCAGGGGATTCGGCGTCGTCCGTCTCGTGTTCCCACGAGTCGTCCGCGTCGGGGGCCCAGGAATCACCGGTATCGGGAGTCCACGAGTCGTCGGAATGGGGCGTCCAGGAGTCGCCGGCTTCGGGCGTCCAAGAATTGTCGGCTTCGGGCGTCCAAGAATTGTCGGCTTCGGGCGTCCACGAGTTGTCGGCGGCGGGCGCCCACGAGTTGTCGGCGGCGGGCGCCCACGCTTCCTCGGCCGACCACGCGCCGCCGTCGGACCACGAATCCTGTTGCGACCATGCACCGTTCGCGGACCAGGAGTCGTCGCGGTGGTCGCCTGCGGGGTGGAAGTCGTATCCGGCATGCGCTCCGGCGGCGGGGGCCGCATATCGGGCGTCGGCTGCCGGGGCACCCTGTCTGCTCTGGTCGGCGTAGCCGCCGAACGGTTCGTCATCGGCACGATAACGATGGCCGGAGCGACCGCGATTGGAAGTAGGGAGGGTCGAGCGATGATTCATCGGCTATGCCACATCATGAAGCTGGAGATGTTCGCGGTGTCGAGATCCCTGCCCCGATGGGGTGTTGACAGGTCATCTGCGGAACGGCTCTCCGTGTGCGGAGTGCTGTGCTGCGTCAAGCTTGCCGTCCTCCTCGTCGTGACCGTGTTGTGACATCGACCGCACTGACGGTAACGAAACGATTGCGGGGTCCGCAAGCGCTGCGCGCGATCAATCCAAACATGTGAGATTGATCACGGTAACACTACGGAATATCGCACCGCGCGCTGGGCACTCGGGTGAGGTCATTCGACGACAGCTTGTAGTAGACGGCTCCCCCTTCCGGGTTCGGCTGATCTACCTGGCGCACCGCCAAAAGCTACTCGCGAGTAGTGTTGGCCAGCGGTTTTTCCGGCCTGGACACTGGCCCGTGACCTGCGCCACTTACGATGAATGTGGCCGTTTGGCCATCCATGTGACTGGTTAGAGTCCGACCCGACCCGCTTCCGACGTCGGGCCGCCAACAAAGACGTTGTCATAGCAACGCAGACGAGACGGTGAGTACATGGATCTCTTCGAATACCAGGCGAAGGAGCTCTTCGTTAAGCACGGAGTGCCCTCGTCCGAGGGCCGCGTGACGGACACGGTCGAGGAAGCCCGCGCCATCGCGGAGGAAATCGGCAAGCCGGTAATGATCAAGGCGCAGGTCAAGGTGGGCGGCCGTGGCAAGGCGGGTGGCGTCAAGTACGCCGCCACCCCGGACGACGCGCTTACCCATGCGCAGAACATCCTCGGCCTGGATATCAAGGGCCACATCGTGAAGAAGCTCCTTGTCGCCGAGGCCAAGGACATCGCGGAGGAGTACTACATCTCCTTCCTGCTGGATCGTTCCAACCGCACCTACCTGGCCATGTGCTCGGTCGAAGGCGGCATGGAGATCGAAGAGGTCGCCGCCACCAAGCCGGAGCGGCTGGCCAAGGTCCCGGTCGACGCCGTCAAGGGTGTCGACCTCGCGTTCGCCCGTTCGATCGCCGAGCAGGGCCACCTGCCCGCCGACGTGCTGGATGCCGCGGCCGTGACCATCCAGAAGCTGTGGGAGGTGTTCGTCGGCGAAGACGCCACCCTGGTGGAGGTCAACCCGCTGGTCCGTACCCCCGACAACCAGATCCTGGCCCTCGACGGCAAGGTCACCCTCGACGAGAACGCCGAGTTCCGGCACCCGGACCACGAGGCGTTCGCGGACAAGGACGCGACCGACCCGCTGGAGCTCAAGGCCAAGGAAAACGACCTCAACTACGTCAAGCTCGACGGTGAGGTCGGCATCATCGGCAACGGCGCCGGTCTCGTGATGTCCACGCTCGACGTGGTCGCCTACGCGGGCGAGAACCACGGCGGCGTCAAGCCCGCCAACTTCCTCGACATCGGTGGCGGCGCCTCGGCCGAGGTCATGGCCGCGGGCCTGGATGTCATCCTGAACGACGCGCAGGTCAAGAGCGTTTTCGTGAACGTCTTCGGTGGCATCACCGCGTGTGACGCGGTCGCCAACGGCATCGTGAAGGCGCTGGAAATCCTGGGCGCCGAGGCGAACAAGCCGCTGGTCGTCCGTCTCGACGGCAACAAGGTCGACGAGGGCCGCAAGATCCTGGTCGATGCCGCGCATCCGCTGATCACACTTGCGCAGACAATGGACGAAGGCGCCGACAAGGCCGCCGAACTGGCAGCGGCCAAGTAAGGAAATCGGAAATGTCTATCTTCCTGAACAAGGACTCGAAGGTCATCGTCCAGGGCATCACCGGCGGTGAGGGCACCAAGCACACCGCACTGATGCTCAAGGCCGGCACCCAGGTCGTCGGTGGCGTCAACGCGCGCAAGGCGGGCACCACCGTCGCGCACACCGATAAGGACGGCGCCGCGGTCGAGCTGCCGGTGTTCGGCACCGTCGCCGAGGCCATCAAGGAAACCGGCGCGGATGTCTCCATCGCGTTTGTGCCGCCGAAGTTCGCCAAGGACGCCATCATCGAGGCCATCGACGCGGAGATCCCGCTGCTCGTGGTCATCACCGAGGGCATCCCGGTGCAGGACACCGCGTACGCGTGGGCCTACAACGTCGAGAAGGGCAACAAGACCCGGATCATCGGCCCGAACTGCCCCGGCATCATCACCCCCGGCGAGTCGCTGGTCGGCATCACCCCGGCCAACATCACCGGCAAGGGTCCGGTCGGTCTGGTGTCGAAGTCCGGCACCCTGACCTACCAGATGATGTTCGAGCTGCGTGACTTCGGCTTCTCGACCGCCATCGGCATCGGCGGCGACCCGGTCATCGGCACCACCCACATCGACGCCATCGAGGCGTTCGAGAAGGACCCGGAGACCAAGCTGATCGTGATGATCGGCGAGATCGGCGGCGACGCCGAGGAGCGGGCCGCGGCCTACATCAAGGCCAATGTCACCAAGCCGGTCGTCGGCTACGTCGCGGGCTTCACCGCCCCTGAGGGCAAGACCATGGGCCACGCGGGCGCCATCGTCTCCGGCTCGGCCGGCACTGCCCAGGCCAAGAAGGACGCACTCGAGGCTGCCGGTGTGAAGGTCGGCAAGACGCCGTCCGAGACCGCCGCGCTCGCACGCGAAATCCTGGAGAAGGCAAGCATCACCGCCTGATTCGCGATAGTCGAAAAGGCCGCCGCCCGATTCGGGCGGCGGCCTTTTCGTGTTGCGGGTGGTCTGATCGGGCGTTGCGCGGGCCGAGGTAGCGCACTGGAATCTGGCGTGCTGTTGGCGTGGAGGTGCTGGTGCTGGGCTCAGTGCAGGTGTGGGTGGGCGAGGAGAATGTCGCCCTCGATCGCCCCTTGGAACGCGCTGTGCTGGTGCGACTGGTGCTGGCGAACGGGGTTCCGGTGCCGGATGGCCGGCCGGCCGAGGACCTGTGGGGCAGTGTGAGTCTCGCGGCAGGGTGTGGAGAACGGCGAATGGCAGGACTACGACTGCCAGGGCAGCTACGGCGCCTACTATCTGGTGCCGCACTACTGACGTCATTCGGAGGTTCCGCGCATCGACTCGAGGGGTTTCGCGCCCGGAGTGTCCACGGCGACTCGGCCGTCGGATACCCCGGGCGCGAATTGTTATGGAGTCGGGACCGTCATGCGGCACCAGGCACGGAAGGCTTGATCAGGTCGCCCGGCCGGTTCGTTAAGGATGACCGGGACCGGCCAGTGCAGTAGCGTCAGATGAGATCCAGCCGTCTAGAAACGTACGACTCGACCTAGGAGACGACGACATGTCCTACCCGACCGGGGGCTCCGGGTACAACACACCCGCGACGCCCTCCGTTCCTTCCAGCCTCGGCCAGTCGGCGGGTAGTACCGGCACAAGTTCGAGCACTCCCGGACCCGATGCCAAGGGACTGCCGTACTTCCTCACAGCCGGTGCCGCCGGCCTCGGCGTGCTGAACTTCCTGCTCGGGTTCCTGCCCTATGCGGGCCGCGAGGCGGTCAACCCGTTGAACGGCGCCAAGATCGCCAGCAAAAGTGCCAACGGCTTCGACGTCCCGCTGACGGCGCTGCTCGCACTGCTGCTGCTGGGTGGCCTGCTCGCCGGACTGTCGCTGCTGCCGAAGCAGAACTGGACCGGTGCGGCCGCCGCCGCGTCGCTCGCGGGTTTCCTCGGGCTGGTCGTCCAGTCGTTCAATCTGTCCGACGGTGTCGAGTTGAAGTGGGGCGCATGGGTTGTGCTCTTCCTCGCCCTGGTGCAGGCCGCGGCCGCAGTCGGCGCGGTGCTGTTCGAAGCGGGCATCCTGACGCCGCCCGCGCCCAAGCAGGCCGCGCCGCAGGGCCCGCCGAGCGGTTTCGGTCAGGGTGGCTATGGCCAGCAGCCCGGGGCGTTTTCGGCGTTCGGTCAAAGCCCGAGCCAGTCCGGCTACGGCCAGAGCCAGCCCGGCCAGACCTACGGTCAGCAGCCGTCCTACGGCCAGAGCCAGCCCTCCTACGGTCAGGCCCAGCCCAGCCAGCCGAGCCAGCCCACCTATGGCCAGAGCCAGCCCGCGTACGGCCAGAGCCAGCCCGGCCAGGGCTACGGTCAGCAGCCGTCCTACGGTCAGCAGCCCGGATACGGTGCGGCACAGCAGGGTTCGCCCTACGGTGCGCCGGCGCCCACGCCGCGCCCCGACGAAAGCGCCACCCAGCATTTCGGCGCACCGCAGCCCGGTCAGCAGCAGTACGGTGCGCCCGGCTACGGCCAGAGCCAGCCGCAGCCGGGTCAGCCGGGCCAGCCGGGCCAGCCTTTCGGTAGTGAGCAGGGTTCGGACCCGGCCTCGGACGCCACCCAGGCGTTCCGTCCGTCGGACGACAACAAGTAGTTTCGGTCGCTCTCCCCGGCGCCGCGCCCATCGCGGGCGGGCGCGGCGCGCCTGACCCGCTCGCGCCGGGGGAGCTGCCACGCTGAATTTCTATGAGCTCCCCGAGATCCTCTCTTGTTCGCCGGACCACCGGGTCCCGTAGCGCGCCGGATTCCTCGGTGCGCAGGTCGCGTCGCGGCGCTCCGGCACCAAGCGATGGCGACGAACACGGGTTCCTTTCGCTGAGTCCGGAACGCGCCCGCGTGCTGGTGCTCGTCGCCGCCCGCCCGACGGCTCTCACGCTCACCGCCGTTATCGTCCTCGTGCTCGCCACGCTGCTGGCCTCGGGCAGCGACATGGCCGGAACCTCCGGCGCGATCGCCGCGGGTTGGCTTGCGACGCACCAGGTTCCGCTGGTGATCGGCAAGACATCGCTCGGCCTGCTGCCGCTGCTGCCGACCAGTCTGCTGGTCTGGCTTTCCGGACGTGAATGTGCCCGCGCGGTCGAGCCGAACAGCACTCGCGCAGATCTCGGTTGGATTCTCGGTGCGGCGCTGGGCGGGCCCCTACTGGTCACGGCGGTCTGTCTGGCGGTCGCCGAGGACGCCTCCGGAGTCGTCGCGCTGCAACCGCCGAACACCCTCGCCGCGTTCGGTTGGGTCGGCAGCGTGCATCTACTCGCCGCGGCGGGTGGGATCGCCTCCCGCAATCGGCGCCGGGTTTTCACTCTGCTGCGGATGCCGGACTGGGCTGTCGCAGGCACGTTCGGCGCGGGCCGGACCGTGCTGCGGCTACTCGCCTGTGCCACCGCGGTCACCGTCATGTCATTCTTCGCACATTGGTCCAGGATCGGTGAGACCTACCAATCGGCCGGCAATGCCGCCGGGGTTATCGGACTGACTCTGCTCTCGCTCGCCTATCTGCCGAATGTGGTCGTCGCTGCGGTGAGCGTGCTGATGGGCGCATCCGCACAGTTCGGCGCCGCGTCGGTCGGTGTGTTCTCGGTGGTCGGCGGGCCGATTCCGGCGGCGCCGGTGCTCGCCGCGGTGCCGACCGGGCCTGCTGCGGGATGGTGGCTGGTGCTGCTGCTCATCCCGGCGGCGGTCGGTGTCCTCAGCGGGCTGGACAGCGCGCGGACCTCCACCGACCGGATCGCCGCACCCTGGGCGACGCTGACCTCGGCCGGTCTGGCGACCGTGGTGCTGGCATTGCTCGGCGTGGTCGCGGGTGGTGTGCTCGGGACGTTCGGCCGAGTCGGTCTCGACCTGCCGATCTTTGCGGTGGTGAGCTTCGTCTGGCTGGCCGTCGCGGGTTATGCGGGGCTGGTATTCGGGCGTTTCTTCGTCGTCCCGGTCGGTGCTTCGAGTACCCGATACGACGAGGACGACGACTACTACTACGCGGACGACGAGTACGCCGACTATTACGCGGACGACGAGTACGCCGACTATCACCACGCCGCCGACTATCACGATGACGACTACGACGCCGACCACGACGAGTACGCGGCCGATGACGACGACTACTTCGACGACGACGAGTACCAGCACTACGACGGGCCTGACCTCGAGGTGGAAGTCGACGGCGAGCTCGTCGAGGAGCAACCTGCCCTCGGCGTGCGCGGTTCGGCGCCGGGCGGCGATACCATCCCCGACATCGTCGACGCCGAAGTGGTCGAGGCGGACCTGCCGGAAAGTGACCCGGTGGACGGTCGTTAGGCTCTACAGCGGCGGTCTCGTGCCGCCCGCACTATGAACAGCCCCGCCTTTCGATCGATACGCAGGAGTAGAGCGCTGACGTCCCCGCATGCTCAGTGGGTGCCCACCACGGCCCCGGCCACCGTCGTCGTGCTGGCCTCGGGCACCGGGTCGCTGCTGCGCGCCCTCATCGAAGCCGCGTCCGCATCCGACTATCCCGCGAGAATCGTCGCCGTCGGTGTCGACAGGAACTGTGCCGCCACCGAGCACGCGGCCGCCGCGGGCATCCCGGATTTCCGGGTGGCGCTCAAAGACTTTCCCGACCGCGCCGCGTGGGATGCCGCGCTGACCGAGGCGGTCGCCGCGTACCACCCCGATCTCGTCGTCTCGGCCGGCTTCATGAAGCTCCTCGGTCCGGCGTTCATGACCCGATTCGGCGGCCGGATCATCAATACCCACCCCGCGCTGCTGCCCGCCTTCCCCGGCGCGCACGGGGTACGTGACGCGCTGGCTTACGGTGTCCGCGTCACCGGCTCCACTGTGCACCTTGTCGATTCCGGCGTCGACACCGGACCGATCCTCGCGCAGGAAGCGGTGCCGGTGCTGGACGACGACGACGAGGCCACGCTGCACGAGCGCATCAAGGTTGTCGAGCGACGGTTGCTGGCGGAAGTTGTCGCCGCCGTCGCCATCAGAGGCATTGTCTCCGACGGACGAAAGGCAGTTATCCCAGATGAGCGAGTTCTTCGGTGAGTGAGCGCAGCGAAGGAACGGTTGACCCGGCTGAGCGCAGCGAAGGAACGGTTGACCCGGCTGAGCGCAGCGAAGGATCGGTGCGGAAGTCGATCAAGCGGGCCCTTGTCAGCGTGTACGACAAGACCGGGCTCATCGAGCTCGCCACCGGGCTGCACGCCGCGGGCATCGAGCTCGTGTCGACCGGGTCGACCGCAGGCAAGATCGCCGACGCGGGCATCCCGGTCACCAAGGTCGAGGACCTGACCGGGTTCCCGGAGACCCTGGACGGCCGGGTCAAGACGCTGCACCCACGCGTGCACGCGGGCATCCTCGCCGACACCCGCAAGGCTGAGCACGTCGACCAGCTGGTGGAGTTGGGCGTCGAGGCGTTCCAGCTGGTGGTGGTGAACCTGTATCCGTTCACCGCGACCGTGGCCAGCGGGGCGACTCCGGACGAGTGCGTCGAGCAGATCGATATCGGCGGGCCGTCCATGGTGCGCGCCGCCGCCAAGAACCACCCTTCGGTCGCGGTGGTCGTCGACAGCGGCGACTACGACGACGTGCTCAGCGCGGTGCAGGCCGGCGGTTTCACGCTGGCCGAGCGGACCGCGTTGGCGGCCAAGGCTTTCCAACACACCGCGAGCTATGACGTCGCCGTGGCGAGCTGGATGACCAACGTGCTGGTGCCGCGGAAGGCCGAGTCGGCCGAGCTCGCCGGTGTGCAGTTCCCCGGCTGGCTGGGCGGCACCTGGGCGCAGGCCGCGGTGCTGCGCTACGGCGAGAACCCGCACCAGGCCGCCGCGCTTTACGTCGACAACGACGGCGGCGTCGGGCTCGCGCAGGCACTGCAGTTGCACGGCAAGGAAATGTCGTACAACAACTACACCGATGCCGATGCCGCGTGGCGCGCCGCATACGACCACACCGCCCCCGCGGTGGCAATCATCAAGCACGCCAACCCCTGTGGCATTGCGATCGGCGCCGATATCGCCGAGGCGCACCGCAAGGCGCACGCGTGTGATCCGGTCAGCGCCTACGGCGGTGTGATCGCGGCCAACCGTGAGGTGACCGTCGAGATGGCCGAGCAGGTCGCCGAGATCTTCACCGAGGTGATCGTCGCTCCGTCCTACGCCGACGGCGCCGTGGAAGTGTTGCAGCGCAAGAAGAATGTGCGCATCCTGGTTGCTGCGGCACCGCAGCGGGCCGGCGGAGAGCTGCGTCCGATCAGCGGTGGTGCGTTGCTGCAGCAACGCGACATTCTGGACGCGGCAGGCGATGACCCGGAGAACTGGACGCTGGTGGCCGGGGAGGCCGCCGACGCCGAGACCCTGGCGGATCTCGAATTCGCTTGGCGCGCCTGCCGTGCCGTGAAGTCGAACGCGATCCTGCTCGCCCACGACGGTGCCTCGGTCGGCGTCGGCATGGGACAGGTGAACCGGGTTGACGCGGTCGGCCTTGCCGTGCAGCGCGCCGGTGACCGCGCCAAGGGCTCGGTCGCCGCTTCGGACGCGTTCTTCCCCTTCTCGGATGGTCCGCAGCAGCTCATTCAAGCGGGCATCCGCGCGATCGTGCAGCCGGGCGGCTCGGTCCGCGATCAGGACACCGTGGATCTGGCCCGCGAGGCCGGAGTCACCCTGTACCTCACGGGTTCTCGCCACTTCGCGCACTGAGCTACACCACGTCACGCACTTGGTCGAGCAAGAGGGCGGGCCCATCGGGTCCGCCCTCTTCGCGTCCGCGCACGACACAGGTCGCCAACCTTCGGCGGATATCGAACCCGGCTTTCTACAGTTGGTCGCATGTCGACTCGTGCAGCGATGGCGTCCGGTGTGGTCATGATGCTCGCGGCGGTCACCATGGTGTTCGGTGCGCAGGGGCAGGCCGGTGCGGAGCAGGTCGTGCCCCAGGCCATTCCGTCGCTGAAGAGCTGGGTGCCCGGTGGGTCCTCGTTCGCGCTCGGTGCACACGCGCGGGTGTTATACGCGCAGGATGTGCTGCGCGACAGCGCCACCGACCTTGCCGAAGGACTGCGCGCCGTCACCGGCAATGACGTTGTGGCGCAGTCGGGTTCGGTGGGCGAGTCGGGCGACCTCGTGCTGCGCACCGGTTCGGTGCCAGCGGCGCCGGAATCTCCTGAGGCCTACCGGATATCGGTGTCGGAAACCCTCGAGCTGACCGGTGTGGATGTCGCGGGCACCTTTTACGCGACCAGGTCGGCGCTGCAACTGCTACGGCGCGGCACCACGCTGCCCGGCGGGGTCGTGACCGATTGGCCGGAGTACCGCGAGCGCGGGCTGATGCTCGATGTCGGCCGCGAGTATATG
Organism: Nocardia sp. NBC_00403; assembly: GCF_036046055.1. Taxonomy (NCBI): domain Bacteria; kingdom Bacillati; phylum Actinomycetota; class Actinomycetes; order Mycobacteriales; family Nocardiaceae; genus Nocardia; species Nocardia sp. NBC_00403. The sequence goes on along the minus strand of NZ_CP107939.1, from coordinate 8,660,214 downwards.
CCGGTCGATATGCTGCGCGCCCAGATCCGGCGGATGGGGCAGCTCAAATTGAATGTGCTGCATCTGCATCTCTCGGACCGATTCGGGTTCCGGCTCGGCAGCGACCGGCATCCGGAAGTCACAGCGCAGGAACACTATTCGAAACAAGAGCTACGCGATCTCATCGCATATGCGGCGCACTACCAGGTCGAGATCGTGCCCGAGGTGGACTTTCCCGGCCATATGAACGGCATTCTCGCCGCCCATTCGGAGTTGAAACTGCGCAGCGTGAACGGTGTCGTGTCCGACGCCGCCATCGACATCGCCGATCCGCGCAGCTACGACCTGATGCGCGACATCCTCGAAGAGTTCCTGCCGTTGTTCCCTGGGCGCTATTGGCATCTCGGTGCGGACGAGTTCCTGCTCGACGGCCTCCGTGTCGCGAGCTTCGAGGACTATCCACAGATCGGCGCGTATGCGCGCGCCACCTACGGACCGCAGGCTCAACCGGTGGATGCCCTTCTCGGCCTGATCAATTGGGGCGCGGCGATAGTGCGGGAGCACGGCAAGCGACCGCGTATCTGGAACGACGGTCTGCACACCGGCGAGGGAACCATCGCCATCGATTCCGACATCGTCGTCGATTTCTGGAGTAGGGCGGGGATTGCGCAACTGCCGCTGCCGTACTTCGGAATCGCGCGCACCGCAGTGGATCTCATCGCGTCGGGACACGAGGTCCGCAACGCGGCCTTCACACCGACCTACTTCGTGACCGGCGGCCCGACCTCGATCGGCAATGTGCCTGCGCCGATAGCCTACGAGCTGTGGGACCCCGCGGTGTTCGTCGACGGCAGCAGGCTGACACCGCAGCAGAACGCAGGCAACCTCGGGTCCGGTCTGTTCGTGTGGTGCGACGACCCGACTGTTCGGACGCCCGCCCAGATTGCCGTGTCGATCACGATGCCGCTGCGGGTGATGGCGCAGAAGACCTGGGGCCCGGCCCGCGCGGGCAGCTACCTGGAGTTCGCCGCGCTATCGGACGCGGTCGCCGAACCCGTCTCGTGAGCGATGCGCTCATCCTTTGATCTGCACACCACGATGCCATGTCTCGAGACATGTTGGTGCGTAATGCTTTTCGGTGCGGTGCGGTGCGGTGCGGTGCGGTGCGGTGCGGTGCGGTGCGGTGCGGTGCGGTGCGGTGCGGTGCGGTGCGGTGCGGTGCGGTGCGTACACATCTACGACATCGGTCACCAGGATGTGTTTCCGCCGCTGAGGGGCTGCGACCTCGCTGAGGGGGCCTTACGTCGCGCTGAGGACCTGGCGGTTCCCGAGTGGAGCCTGCAGCGGCACCTCGAGCGTGCCGAACACTGCGATCATCGTGCACATCCGCCCGACTGCATCGGCGCGCGTACCGGACCGCAGTTCGATGGTGACCGTCGAATCGGTCTCCTTCGCGGTTGCGTCCACGCCGTAGCACTCGGGTGCGCCGGTCTGGAAGTTCACCGCGATCCGATCGTCGGCGACCCGGGTCCACGAGGTGAACGGAATCGGATGGGCTCCGACGATGGTCGGATCGGCGACGAAGGGGTTGCCGGACTTGCCGCTCGCCTGCTCGGTGGGCGTCGTCGGCGCCGAGGTCGTTGCGGTCGTCGTTTTCTGTTGTGCGCCTTCGTCGTCGGAGCCACCGCAGCCTGCGACAGCGAGGACGGCGAGCAGAACTGCGGCAGCAGCAACGGGGCGCGCACCCGACATCCGAGACATGGACACCACCCTAGTTGACCACGCCCCGCGACCGGCGCAGATCGCCCTCGCCGTGTGCCAGCTATCGCCGTAGATGGCCTGCTGCACTGTGCGGCAATCCAACACAGCGACCAACGCCACACAGTGAACTTTCGGCGAACCGTGCGCGTAATCCTTCCGCGCGGCCCGGAAGGGCAGTAGATTCGGCTCCGACGTACGCCATGATCTTGTTTCGAGCGATCTGCAAGCAAGTCGCCAGCGGTGTTGTTGTGACCTGCTAGCAGTCGCAAGCGGTGTTGTTTTCGGGAGACCTGCAAGCAGTCGCAAGCGGTGTTGTTTCGGGCGACCCGCGTGCAGTCGCAAGCGGTGTCGCGGCGTGCGTCGATGTCGGATGCTTGGCACAGTAACTCTTCGAAAGGAACGACGTGGGCGACACGCTGCGCGTAGGTGAAGAACTCGGGCTCGGCCAGTCTCTGGTGGGCGGTGCGTACACCCTGACCCTGCAGCCGGATGGCAACCTGGTGTTGTCGGAGCCGGATGGAAATGTCGTGTGGGCCACCCAGACTCACGATCAGGGTGTCGAGCGCGCCGTCCTGCAGGCGGATGGCAACTTTGTGCTCTACAAGGGCGATGGCGCTGCCTGGTCCACCGAGACCAACGGCAGGAGCGCGGACCGGCTGACCGTGCAGGCCGACCGCAACGTGGTGCTGTACGGCACCGACGGCAGCGCCCTGTGGTCGTCGGAGACCCAGACCGACAACCCGCTGTCTGCTCCCGAGCCGGTCGCCGAGGCCGAGGCCGAGGCCGCGCCGGCCGCCGAAGAGGTTCCGCCCCCGCCGCCGGCTGCGCAGACCTACACGGTCGAGCCGGGCGACACCCTGTGGGCGATCGCCGAGCGCTTCTACGGCGACGGCAACCGCTACCAGGAGATCGCGAACGCAAGCGGCATCGACAACCCGGATGCGATCAACGTCGGCCAGGTCCTGACCATCCCGTAATTTTGGCCGCGGGCGCGACGGGTTCGCGGCCCCCCTTGGTCTCGCGTCCGAGCCGTCGAGACTCGCGCCTTCGGCGCATGCGCGAGTGTCGGGCCTTCGTCCGCCCCGGCGCTTCAAGCTTCGACGACTCGGACGCGAGGCAGGTCGTGAACGGGTTGTTCGTAAGACTCGCTCCGTGGTGGTCGCGTCAGTGGCGATTCGCGCGACCGAATGACTGCGGAGCTGGATGACCGCGCTGTGATCGACCAAGGCCCCCGACACATTCTTCATTGCGTCGGGGGCCCTGGTCGTTGGACGGGGTGGGCTTACCGACTGGTGAACGGCAAGAGTGCCATCTCGCGGGCGTTCTTCACCGCGACGGCGACCTGGCGCTGCTGCTGGGGGGTGAGCCCGGTGACCCGGCGGCTGCGGATCTTGCCGCGGTCGGAGATGAAGGTGCGCAGCAGATTCACGTCTTTGTAGTCGACGATCTCGATGCCCGCGGAGATGAGCGGGTTCTTCTTGGGCCGCCGGTTCTGTTCGGCGCGAACCTTCTTCGAGGGTGCTCGCTTGACTGCCATATGACGGGTTCCTTCTCACGAGAACAGTGGTTGTCTACCAGCTCGATTTGTGCACACCGGGCAATTCGCCCCGATGGGCCATTTCGCGCACTCGCACACGGGAGAGTCCGAACTTCCGGAGATGACCGCGCGGCCGTCCGTCAGCGGCGTCCCGATTGCGCAATCGTACCGGACTCGCATCGCGAGGCAGCCGTTGTAGCGCCGACTGCGCGACGGCACGGTCGGCGTCGGAGGTGGCCGGGTTTCGGATCAGCTCCTTGAGCTCGGCGCGCCGGGTGGCATAGCGCGCGACGACCTCCTCGCGTTGTTGGTTGCGTGCGATCTTCGACTTCTTGGCCATCAGCGTTCCTCGCGGAAATCGACGTGCTTGCGGACCACGGGGTCGTATTTGCGCAGCACCATCCGGTCCGGATCGTTGCGCCGATTCTTTCGGGTGACGTACGTATATCCGGTTCCCGCAGTGGATTTCAGCTTGATGATCGGCCGGAGCTCGGTCGACTTGGATGCCATCGGTGTTCCTCTCAGATCTTGTCGCCGCGAGCCCGGATCCGGGCCACAACGGCTTCGATTCCGTCCCGGTCGATGGTCTTGATGCCTTTGGCGGAGACGGTCAGCGTGATGCGCCGATCCTCGCTGGGCAGGTAGTAGGTCTTGCGCTGGATATTGGGGTTCCAGCGACGACTCGTCCGTTTATGCGAGTGCGACACGGACTTGCCGAACCCCGGCTTGCGCCCGGTGACCTGGCAGTGGGCCGACATGCGGTCTCCCTCCAGTAGATGACAATCGTTTTCGACAACGGCTGTTCGACAATGTACCGTCGGGCTACTGTAAATGAAAATCGTTATCGAAAGGAGTACCGGTGATCGAGTCCGACCGGAGAACGCCCGTCGTGGTGATCGCCGGATCTTCCGGACGCGCGACGGCGGGTGTGGACCGCGCGGCCGATGCGCTGCGCATGACGCCAGGCACCGTGACCATTCGGCACGACCTGAGTGGATTGCGCGAAGGCATCGTGCATCGGACGGTGTGCGCCGGCGAGCACGAGACCTCGGCGGTGCTCGAACTCGCGCACGGCTGCGTCTCGTGCACCCTGCGCATGGATCTGTTGCCCCTGCTGTGCGCGTTGGCCGCGCGCGACTCGGTGTATCGCATTGTGCTCGCGCTCGATCCGGCGTTCGAAGCCGAAGCGGTCTGCCAGGCGATCGAGAATGTCGTCGTCACCGGCATCGTCGGCAGGGTGGATGGGCCTGCCGGTCGCGACGTGCGCCTGGAGGCCGTGGTGACCTGCCTCGAGGCCGAGCGGTGGCTCGCCGATGCGACCGGTGAGGAGACGCTCGCCGAGCGCGGCCTCGCCACCGCGGACGACGAACGAGCTGTCGCGCAGCTCGCGGTCGGCCAGGTCGATTTCGCCGATGCCGTTGTGGCGCTCGGTGATTCGGGTGACCCGCTAGAGCGGCTGCGGCTCGGCGCGGTGCTGGCCAGGCTGGTGCCCGAAGCCCCCATCGCCTGGGTGGCCCCCGACGGTCCCGGCTCCGAGGAGATCGAGACCCTGCTCACCCGAATTCCCGTGGACTCCCGGCGCGGCCGGGTCTTCGACGCGCACGCGCCGCTCCTGCGCGGACAGCCACCGCTCGGCGCCGATCACGCAGTCACGCTGATGGAGTTCGCCGCGAGCCGCCCCTTCCATCCTGTGCGCCTGCACGAAGCGCTCGACGTGCTGTTCGACGGTGTGGTGACCGCACGTGGCCGCATCTGGCTCGCCACTCAGCCCGACGAGGTGGTGTGGCTGGAGTCGGCGGGCGGCGGCCTGCGCGTCGGTGGTGCGGGACCGTGGCTGGCGGCAATGAGCCCTGCGGAGCTGGAAAGCGCCGATCCGACTCGGCGGGTGATGGCCGCACTGCGCTGGGACGACAGGTTCGGCGATCGGGACATCTCGCTGGTGATCCTGGTGCACGACGCCGATCCTGCCGAGATTCGCCAGGCCCTGCACTGGGCTCTTGTCGAGGACGACGAACTACGCCTGCTCGAACGCGCGCCCGAACTGGTCGCGCAGTGGGAAGACCCGTTCGGCGAATGGCACACCGACCCGTGCGAGACCGGTGAATCGACCGGCCTGCCCGTGGAAGGCAGTGCGGGACAGTCGAAAAGCCCGAAAGGAGAAAGCACATGAAGATCGGAATACATCCGGACTACCACCCGGTGGTTTTCGAGGATTCGAGCACCGGCAAGCAGTTCCTGACCAGGTCCACCTCCACCAGCACGCGGACGGTGCAGTGGTCGGACGGCAACACCTACCCGTTGCTCATGGTGGACGTGACGTCCGATTCGCACCCGTTCTGGACCGGAGCGCACCGCGTGATGGACACCCAGGGCCGGGTGGAGAAGTTCGAGCGCAAGTACGGCAGGCGGGCCCGCGCAGCGTCCCAGCCCGGACGAGGGGAGGGCTGACATGGCGGTTCCGAAGCGCAGGATGTCGCGGTCGAATACCCGCAGCCGCCGCGCACAGTGGAAGGCGACACCGCCCGACCTGGTGCCGGTCACTGTCGGAGGTGTTGTGCACAAGGTGCCGCGCCGGTTGTTGCAGGCGGTACGGCGTGGGCTGATCGACCTCGATCGGATCTGATCGAGGTCCGGTTCGAACGCGGTGCGCTCGAACGACAGTGGGCCGGCCGGGAAACCGGCCGGCCCACCGCTGCATCCGATGCGATAAGGGCAATCGATGAGCTACCGATGTGTCCTACGCCACATGGCAATTCTTTGACGGCGCGGTTGCGATGCGTTAGCCGATGGTTGAAATACGTACTGAGAGTTGGTTTTTGGTGCCCGTAAAAGTCCTCATGAAGTGATGATTTCGTGTCCCTACGCCGGTACCCTCGTGCGAGAGGGCGGGTTCTCCTGGACCCCCGAGAGAACCCGCTCATCGCCAAAATTCCGGCCGAATCGGCCGACCTCGATCTTCCGAATCCCTTTGTCCCCCTGTGATTCGCGCGTCCCCACCCGATCCAGCAACAGTGGGGCTGTAGGCGACGTTCAGTTCACTGCACGGTTCCGGGCTGTGCCGGCTGTGCGATCTCGGCTCGGTCATCCTGCGCCGATTCGCCATGACCGGGCATACCGGGCAAGTCCGGCAACAAGGACTCCAGTCGAGCCAGCTGCTCCGCGACGAGCGCCGCGGGACCTTCGATCAGGGACAACGGCCACGGCCAATGCCGCCCGTTCAACCGCTCGACCTCATCAACCAAATCGGCTGTCGTGGCCTCCAGTTCACTGATCTCGGTCCGCAATTCGCCGATTTGCGTTCGCAATCCAGTTGATTCGCGCTCCAGGTCCTCGATCCGGTGCAGCGCCGCGGCCAGTCCGTCCACCAGGGTCAGGCTGCGGCCATCGGCGTCGGTGCCCAACTGCGGCCAGCCGGCAAGGCCGGGCCCACGCAGCTGAATCTGGATGTCACGCAGCACTGCCTCTTGTTCCGGCGTCACGTCCGGTTCCTCCTGTAGGAAATCCCATTGGCCGAAGTCTTCGGTTTCGGCCTCGTTCACATCGCAGAGCACCCCGGCGACCACCACCTGGCGCAGCGTCTGATGGATGTTGCGGCGAGTTTCGACATTGGTCCCCGACCAGGCATCGGTCTGCCACGCCCACGCCGCACTGCCCGCGTCCAGCGCCCTGCTGACCGACCAATACCCGCCGTAGACACCGACATTCGCGGCGCCGAGAACCGTTGCCGCACCATTCAGGTAGGCGTTGATGGCGAGTTGATCCTGCGGCGTCGAATCGAAATCGGCGGAGAAGTAGATCGGCCGGTCCCGGCGGCCACCGCAGCGCAGCACCTGTGCCAGGCCCGCGCGGGCATCCACGATGCCGGCACCATGGCCGTCGAGCATGCGGGCGGCGGTGGTTTCCCAGTTCGACACGATCGACACCCCGTGCGCCCGCAGATCGTCGGCCTCGGCGGGCGTGAGCAGCTTGCCCGGCAGTGTCGGGCCGCCATCGGACAGGTAGCGCACCACGAAATCGAACCCTGCCGCGCGGATTGCTGCACCCCCAGGACGTCCCGCGGCGTAGTCCAGACCGAAACGCATATCTCTCACTGTAAGACGGTCGGGCACGGAAATCGGCGGCATTGCCGAACCCGCGAAAACTGTCGGTCCCGGCTGGTTGACTGTGGGTGGTTCGCGTGGTCGCCGAGATGGTGAGTGCACCGCGGAGTTGTGAGAAGGCGATTGCTCGGCCGTTTGTCGATACGAAACTCATCGAAACGGAGATGTCCAATGCCCATACGCAACGAGGCCTGGCAACCTGGTACACCCGCCTGGGTCGACTGTCAGGTCGACGACCCGGCGAAGGCCAGCGAGTTCTACACCCAGTTGTTCGGTTGGGAGATCCAGGACGGCGGCCCGGATACGGGCGGCTATCTGATGGCGGCGAAATCCGGCGCGGCGGTGGCGGGCATCGGGCCCAAGCCCGACGCCATGCCCGGGATGCCGTCGGCCTGGACGACCTACTTCGCCGTCGTGAACGCCGACACCAGCGCCGACGCGGTGGTGGCCGCGGGCGGCCGGTTGATGGTGCCGACCTTCGACGTGATGGAGTTCGGCCGGATGTTCGTCGCCGCCGACCCGAGCGGCGCGGCCTTCGCGGTATGGCAAGCCAAGCAGCACAACGGCGCCGCGGTCTACAACGAGCACGGCGCCTACGTCTGGAACGAGCTGCACACCCGCGACCTGCCGGCCGCGAAGGACTTCTATGCAAATGTCTTCGGCTTCAGCTACGCCGATTTCCAACTCGGCGACGCCGAGTATCTGATGTTCACCCCGCCGGGCCGGACCGAAGGGGTCGGCGGGCTGACCGACGACTCGGCTACGGTGAGCGACTCGATGCCGGACTACTGGCTGGTGTGGTTCCAGTTCGACGACGTCGACGCGGGCATCGCCAAGGCCCTCGAACTGGGCGGCACCGTGTTGCAGCCCGCGTCGGACTCCCCGGTCGGGCGGTCGGCCGTCCTCGCGGCTCCGCAGGGTGAGTCGTTCGGCATCATCGATCCGAGTCGAGCCGCCGGCGAGATGCCTGCCCCGAAGGGCTGAGGCGGGTTCAGTCCCCACGCGAACTCGGTCGGGCTCGAGGCGACTCAGCGAGCCGCTTCGAGCCCGACCCGCCGCGTGGTTTCGGCGATCGCCGCGGTGTCGCGCCGATCGGGTGCGACGAGCACGGCGGTGATCGGCACGGTCAGGGCCAGCGACCCGATGACGAACATAGGGAAGACGAAGTCGAACAGCGGAAGTCCGGTCGGCGCCTTCGCCGTCGGATCGATGGTGAGCTCGATCGCGCCGATACCGGCGTAGTACATCCCGGCCACACCGATGCCGAACAGCACCGTCGTCGCCGCTCGTGCCATCGGGAACTGGAAGGCCTGTACGGACCACAGTGTGGCGGTCGCGGTGATGATGGCGACGGTCAGCGATACCGCGGCCAGCGCCGGTGAAATCTCGACCGAGCCCTGAACCTGGATCGAACCGATGCCGAGGTAGAGCGACAGCCCGGTGCCCAGCCCCATGACGACGCCGCCTGCGATCAAGCGCGGCAGGTGCAGGGTGCGCCCGATGATCACCAGTGCGGCGAACACCGCGACGAATGCCACGACCATCGACGTGATGAGGCTGCCCGCGTCGAACCGCACATCGCTGCCCGGCACGTGCACGCCGAGCAGCACCACCGAAGTGGCCAGCCAGATCCCGACGCCGCCGACCGAAACGGCCGCCGAGGCGAGCCACACCAGCCGGAAACGAATCGACCGCGAACCGTGCAGGATGCAGGCCACCCCGACCACCGCGCCGACGACCGAGATCCCCAAGGAGAGCGCGGCGATCCAGTACCCCATCGAGAACTGGTCCACCGCACCGTTGTTCCCGAGCGAGAACAACCGGACCTCATGCATGCGAGGCGGTTCCTTCCAGTTCCGAGGCCTTCAGCTGGGCGATTGCGTATTCGGTCACCGCGGCGAGTGCTTGGCGCACCTCCATGGCGTTGCGGGCGTCGATGTCCACGATCGGCACGCCCTCGCGCACCGAAAGCGCTTCGCGCAATTCGGCGATCGGGAAGCGGGGCGCGTCGGGGAACCGGTTGACCGCGATGAGGAACGGCAGTTTGCGCGCCTCGAAGAAATCGACCGCGGCGAAGCTGTCCTCCAGCCGTCTGGTGTCGATCAGCACCACCGCGCCGATTGCACCACGGATCAGGTCGTCCCACATGAACCAGAAGCGACGCTGGCCCGGGGTTCCGAACAGGTACAACACCAGGTTGCCTGGCAGGATGATCCGCCCGAAATCCATGGCGACCGTGGTTGTTTCCTTCTCCGGGGTATCGGCGAGATCGTCGATACCGTCGGAGAAGCGGGTCACCATCGCCTCGGTGCGTAGCGGAACGATCTCCGACACCGCGCCGACAAAGGTTGTCTTGCCCGCTCCGAAGCCACCCGCTACAACGATTTTCGTCGATGCGACGCGGGAATCGGCATCGTTCGGTGCGAGGTTGTTATAACGCGCGGAGTCCACGCAAAGTCCTCTCCATCAGTGAACGGCGCTCGTCAAAACTCGCCTCTTCGGTCAGTGTCGAATGCATCCGCAGGTGTCCGTCGACGACCAGGTCGCCGACCATGACCCGAACCATTCCGAGTGGACGATCCAGGTGCGCGGCGATCTCGGCAACCGAGAGACGGTGGGTGCCCAGCCTGAGGATCTCCGTACGGAGATCTCCCGATGGCCAGTCGAGATGGGCAGTGTAAGACAGGGTTTCGATGACAGCCTCAAGCGGCAGGTCGACCGCGGGCTCGGTACGCCCAGAGGTCAGCGCATACGGTCTGACGCGGGTGGCCGGTCGGTGTTGTCCGGGGCCGTTGGGGCTGGACATCTCACCCTCAGACAGCGGTGCGGGCGGTGGCGGTGACCACCGTGCCCACTCGATCGACCAGCAGGGCCATCTCGTAGCCGATGCGGCCGATGTCGTGTGCCTTGTTGGCGAGCACGGCCAGGTGCGAGCCGTTGCCGACACTCATCACCAACAAGTAGCCGCGCTGCATCTCGACGATCGACTGCATCACCTTGCCGCCGTCGAAAAGCTGTGCGGCACCGGCCGACAAACTGGCCAGGCCCGCGGTAACCGCGGCCAGTTGTTCGGCCCGGTCACTGGGTAGATGCGGGCTGGTTGCCTGCAGTAGGCCGTCCGCCGAGACCAGCACTGCGTGCGATACCCCGGGGACGTCCCTGGTGAAGCGGGTGACCAGCCAGTTCAGGTTTTCATCGGTGGTGCTGTTCGCGTTGGTCATCCAAGCCCTCCGTCGTTGTACTGGGCATCGGCCCGCCCACTGCGGACCCCACTGAGATGCCTGGTGAGGTTGCTCCGGATTTCCTCCGGATCACGAGCTGCTGCGTCTTCGGCAGGCGCAAGACCACCGGGCACCAACTGCGCTCCTGGGCGCCGGATCGGCAGACCGCCGACGGTGCGGGAGGTGGTGGTCGGCCGGGCGGCGTCCTCGGCGGCCAGCCAGCCCGCGTCCACTGCCGGTGAGGACCAGGTCGCCTCCGACTGCTGTGAGGTCGCGGGCTCGACCAGCCATTCCGAGACCATTCGCTGGTAGATCGGCGTCGGCGATTCGCCTGCCACCGGCTGCAGCCGCGATGAGGTGACCGTTGCGGGTTCCGGTGCGCCTGCGGGCTTTTTGGCGGGCGAGGCCGGTCGTGCGCCTGCCGACACCGGTGCGGGCTCCCGGTCGACGACCGGGTTGGGACCGGTCGTTACCGCCGCGTCGGCTTCGGTCCAGGTATCGCCCGCGGTGCCGAGCGGCACCTGCGGTTCGATGTCGGCGACAGGTGTCGAATCTTCGATGGCCTCGAAGGAGCCGGTGTCGAAGATGGGCCAGGCCTGGGTGTCCACATCGACGGAGGACTGTGCCGCCGACTTGTTCGATGCGGAGGCCGGCGGGCCGAACGCCGCGACCCTCGGCAGCTCGAGGCTCGGGGTCTCGATCGGATGTTCGGCGAACATATCGGGCAGCGGTTCGGAGTCGTCGACCGTCGGTGCCCCGATTGCGGGCTGCTCGGCCGTGTCGGCCACCCGGATGGCTGGACGACGTTGCGGTAGCCCGGAACTGGTGAAACGCGGTGGTTCGCGCTGCGGCAGACTCGGCACCGGCACCAGCGTGCGCGGTGGCTGGCTCGGTGTGGCGGGCAGCGCGGGCGCTTCGAGTAGTTGCTGCGTCGGCTCCGGATCCATCGGCGGCGCCACGAGCGCACCGGGTAGATGCACACTCGCGGTGATGCCGGGCTGCTGCGCCATCGTCGAGGTCCGGCGCAGGCTGACGGTGATGGTGTGCCGCTTCGCGAGCCTGCCGACCACGAAAAGACCCATTCGGCGGGCGGTTTCGACGGTGACCTCACCACCGGAAGCGAGCCGGTCGTTGGTCGTCTGCAGATCGTCGAGGCCCATGCCGAGGCCGCGGTCGGTGATCTCGATCAGGTAGCCGCCGTCCACTGCGCGCGCGACCATCACCGCGACCGGAGTCGTCGGCGGCGAATAGCGCAGCGCGTTGTCGATCAGCTCGGCGAGCAAGTGCTCGATGTCGACCGCGGGCTCGCCCGCGACAATGCCGTCGGGCACCGCGCCGATCTCGACCCGCTGGTAGTCCTCGACCTGAGAAACCGCGCTCCACAGCATGTCCGACAGCGGCACCGGGTGCAGCTGACCGCGCCGCAGTGCCGTGCCCGCGAGCACGAGCAGGTTGTCGCCGTTGCGGCGCATGCGGGTCGCGAGGTGATCGAGGCGGAACAGGCTCTGTAGCCGTTCGCCGTCGTCCTCGTCGTGTTCCAGATCCTCGATCAGTGCCAGCTGCTGCTCGACGAGCGACTGGCTGCGCCGGGAAAGAGTTTCGAACATGTTCCCGATCTGCAGTCGCAGTCGGGCCTGCTCGGCTGCCAGATTCAGCGCTTGCTCGTGGATTTCGTCGACCGCGCGGGCCAGCTGCCCGACCTCGTCGGTGGTGTGCACGGCGACCGGCGTGATCTCCGGTGTCGCGCCGCCACTGCGCACTACCGCGAGTTCCTCCGGCAGCTTGACGTGCGCGACCTCGAGTGCGTCGCGCCGTAGCCTGCGGACCGGGACGACCAGGGTGCGCGCGACGGCGAGCGCGAGCGCGAGACCGGCGAGCAGCATGCCGATCACGATCGTGGTTTCCCGTAGCGCGCCGGTTTGGGCCTCGGTGGTCCGGTTGGCGAGCGCCTTGTCGATGGTGTCGGTCAGCTGGGCGGTGGTCTTCTCATAGAGGTCGGCGCTGGTTTGCAGTGAGTCGAGCACTGTGGGATTGGAGGTCGGATCGCCCGCGTTCTGGCTGAAGGCCGCGAGCCGGATGGAGACCGCGTCCAGCATCTGGCGCATGTTGGTGGAGTTGTCGGGAAGGATGACGCCATAGGTGTTGATCATGGTCATCTCGGCGCCCGCGGAGGTGAGTACTCGGGGGCGCACGGCCGGATTGTGGCCTGCCTCGGGTGAGCCGACCAGCATGCGCTGCTGGGTGAGTACGCGCCGCGAGGTCTGGATCGCGCCGATCTGCAGGAAGTACCGCTGGATGATGAGGTCTTCGACCGAGGGCGACATCGCGAAGGCGTTGCCGATGCGCACCGCGATTTCGTCGGCCTGCTCGCCGACCATCGCGGGTGATCCGTTGCGCAGGCTGTTGCGCATGGTGGTGCCGGTGGCGACGGCGGAGGCGAGTTCGGCGCTGACCCGGTTGCTGACTTTGGAGGTTCGCATCGCGGCCTCGAGGTCGGCGAGCGCCTGGTCGAATTTCGTCAGCGCCGCGTCGGTCGCGGGATCGGCGATATTGCCCCACGAGGAGGTCGCTGCGATCGCGAGTTGTTCGGTGGCCGTGCCGAACTTGCCGATCGGGCGGATGATGATGACTTGCTCGGTCGCCGCGTCCAACTGCGACATGGTGCGCAGCTCGTTGTTGATACGGAGTACGGCGAACACGGTGGCCAGCAGCACCGGAAGCACCAGAACGATGCCGACCTTGCGAGTGACAGACCAGTTGGACAAGCTGAATTGCCAGGACCGCGGTGCAGCTTCCATCCGCTTCCGTTGCCTCCGCTTCACGAGTGGCCCCCGGATGGCGCGTGGCTGTTCGGTTTTGATTCAACCCGCTGAGAACCAACTAGAGGTCTTCTTTTTACCGCAGGGAACATACCGCGCAGAGTGAGCCACGGCAATCTGGGGCTCTCAGTCTGATATTCCACGGAATATGGCTATACAGAACATGATTCAAGACTCAATTGGTTCCCAGACGCGGGAAGTTCTGTAGAAGGTCACGAAAGGTGCTGGTCTATCGACCAGTGTTGCTCATGGGCCGGCTACGAGCCTGACGCGGCGTGTCGGAAGCTGCCCTCTCAGTCGACTCTCAGTCGGTGCGGTCAAACTGGTGGCATGCGCATTCTGGTAGTCGACGACGATCGCGCCGTCCGTGAATCGCTGCGCCGGTCGCTGACCTTCAACGGCTACTCCGTCGACCTCGCGGTAGACGGTGTCGATGCGTTGGAGAAAGCAACCGCGCAGCGACCCGATGCACTTGTGCTCGATGTGATGATGCCGCGGATGGATGGGCTCGAAGTTTGCCGACGCTTGCGCAGTACTGGAGATGATCTGCCGATTCTGGTTTTGACGGCGCGGGATTCGGTATCGGAGCGGGTTGCTGGACTCGATGCCGGTGCCGACGATTATTTGCCGAAGCCATTCGCGCTGGAGGAATTGCTTGCCCGGCTGCGGGCGCTGTTGCGTCGGCGGACCACCGATGCCGGCGAGATGTCGGAGACGATGACGTTCGCTGACCTGTCGCTGGATCCGGTGACGCGCGAAGTATCGCGCGGCGAACGCGCGATCAGCCTGACCCGCACCGAATTCTCACTGCTGGAAATGCTGATGGCTAATCCGCGCCGGGTGCTGACTCGCAGTCGCATCCTCGAGGAGGTCTGGGGCTACGACTTCCCGACCTCGGGCAACGCGTTGGAGGTGTACATCGGATACCTGCGCCGCAAGACCGAGGCCGAGGGCGAATCGCGGCTGATCCACACAGTGCGCGGCGTCGGCTACGTCCTGCGCGAAACACCTCCGTAGGCCGCCGGATCATGGCCCGCTCAATTCCCAAGCGACCCGCCGTCGCCGCGCTCGGTCCGCTGGACTCGGCGGAGATGCGCCCGCCCATGCCGTTGACCAGATCGGTCTCGCTGCGCTGGCGAGTGACGCTGCTGGCGGCCTCGGTGGTGGCCATCGCGGTCGCGGTGACCTCGATCGCGGCCTACGCGATGGTGGCGCGCGCGCTGTACGCCGATGTCGACGCGCAGCTGAAAGCCCGCGCCGCCACGATGATCAACAACAATTTCGAGAGCCTCGGTTTCCAGTCGATCGTGCTGGCTGGGCTGTATTCCAACGATGTCGGCGTCGCGCTGGTCTTCCCCGACCACAAGCCCTACATGCCACCACAGCAGACGATTCCGCCGGTCGGCAGTCAGGAGTTCGCCGTCGCGGACGGCGTACTCGCCTCGTCGCTGCGCACCGTGAGCAATCAGCGAGTGCTCGCCATGCCGACGCATTCCGGTGCGACGCTGATCATTTCGCAGCGGCTGCAGCCGACCCGCGAGGTGCTCGACCGGCTGGCGTGGCTGCTGTTCGTGGTCGGCGGTTGTGGCGTCGTGCTCGCGGCGGCGGCGGGCACCGCGGTCGGCCGTACCGGCCTGCGCCCGATCGCACGGTTGACCGCGGCGACCGAACGCGTGGCCCGCACCGACGACCTGACGCCGATTCCTGTCACCGGTGACGACGAACTCGCCCGGCTGACCGAGAGTTTCAACACCATGCTGCGGGCCCTCGCCGAGTCGCGCGACCGGCAGCGCAGGCTCGTCGCCGATGCCGGGCACGAATTGCGCACCCCGCTCACCTCGCTGCGCACCAATATGGAACTGCTGATCGCCTCCAGCCGTCCTGGCGCACCCGCGCTTCCTGAGGAGGACATGGCCGGGCTGCGTACGGATGTGATGGGGCAGATCGAGGAGCTGTCCACCTTGGTCGGCGACCTGGTCGATCTCGCGCGGGAGGACGCACCCGAAACCGTCTACGACCGCATCGATCTCGGCGAAGTGGCCGAGCGCGCGCTGGAACGGGCCAGACGGCGGCGTGGCTCGATCGAGTTCGTCGCCGAGCTGAAACCGTGGTTCGTGTACGGCCACGAGGCGGGGCTGGAGCGGGCGATCCTCAACGTCCTCGACAATGCCGCCAAATGGAGTCCGGCCGGGGCTCAGGTGAATGTCACCATGCGCGAGGCCGGACGTGGGCTGCTCGAGCTAGCCGTCGACGACGCAGGTCCCGGCATTCCGGCCGATGAGCGCGAACTGGTCTTCGAGCGGTTCTATCGAACAACGGTCTCGCGCTCGATGCCGGGCTCGGGCCTCGGTCTCGCCATTGTCAAGCAGGTGGTCACCAAGCACGGTGGCACGATCACCATCGATACCTCGCCGCGCGGTGGCGCGCTGATCCGTATCGTGTTACCTGGTGAAGGTGGTGCGCCCGGTGCGGGCGCCGCCACCGAAGAACGCGATCAGTAGCCGATGGATCGGAAGATCTCGGCCAACTGATAGCGGGGTCTCAGTCCGCTCTAAGCCGTCGCCGCCAAGCTGGTCGGCAGACGTGAGGAGAAACGAGAAACCATGAGCGAGGATGCCAAGGACCGGCAGGGGGAGCGGGCAGCTGCCAGCGCCGCCACCGGCTCTCATTCGACTGAGCAGATCCCGGCCTCGGGACAGCCGGGTTCGACGTATGCGCGGCCGCCCTGGTCCAGCCCGCAGCCGCAGTACTATCCGGCCGCGCCGAATCAGACGGCTCCCCATCAGACCGCAGCGCATCAGACCCAGTTTTTCCCCGGGTATGAATCCGGTCAGGAGTACAACGCGTCCTCGTTCGATCCGCCGATCCCGCCCGGCGGGATGCCCGGCGCGGCCTTCGGGGCGCAACCGAATCCGGGACCGGCGCGGCCGCCGATCCGGACCGGGCTCGTCGCAGGTGCGGTGGCGCTCGCTCTGCTCAGCGGTGGCGTCGGCGGTGCGGTCGGCGCGCTCGTCACTCGGTCGGACACCGGGCACACCGCCGTGACCAACGCCCTCGATGCCCCGAAGCCCAATGTCAACAACGTGGTCAACACCCCGGCGGGCTCCACCCAGGCGGTGGCGCAGAAGGTGCTGCCGAGCGTGGTGATGATCAAGGTGGCGAGCAACAGGGCCGAGGGGGAGGGCTCCGGCGTGGTGCTGTCCTCCGACGGCCTGATCCTCACCAACAATCACGTGGCTGCCGGTGGCGGCGCCAACGCCAAGATGGAAGTGGTCTTCTCCGACGGAAGCACCGCGCCCGCATCCCTGGTCGGTGCGGATCCGGTGTCGGATCTGGCGGTCATCAAGGTCAACGGCAAGAGCGGTCTCACCCCGATCGAGCTCGGGGCCTCCTCGAACCTTCAGGTCGGTCAGCCGGTCATCGCCATCGGGTCGCCGCTCGGCCTGGCGGGCACGGTCACCACGGGCATCGTCTCCGCGTTGAACCGGCCGGTGTCGACCAACGGCGAGGGCACCCCCGATCCCTCGGTCAATCCCGTGATCGACGCGATTCAGACCGACGCGGCGATCAACCCGGGCAACTCCGGCGGTGCGCTCGTCGACACCAGCGGAAAGCTGATCGGCATCAATACCGCGATCGCGAGCCTCGGCGCGGGCGAGCAGCCCGGCCAGCAGAGCGGTTCGATCGGCCTCGGCTTCGCGATTCCGGTCGATCAGGCCCGCCGGGTCGCCGACGAACTCGTCAAGACCGGCCACGCGACCTATGCGCAGCTCGGCATCAAGCTGCGGCCGCAGGACACCGCGGCACGCGTACTGGAGGCAACTCCGGACGGCCCGGCCGCCAAGGCGGGCATTCCCCCGGGCGCGGTCGTGACCAAGCTCGACGACCGGCCCATCGATTCGGGCAACGCGCTCATCGCCGCGGTCCGCTCACATCAGCCAGGAGACAAGGTGAAGGTGACCTACACCGACGAACAGGGAAACAACGCCAAGACCGTCGAGGTAACCCTCTCCGGCGCGCCCGCGAGCGGTGGCCGGTGACGCGGGTGCTGCCCGGCGGCTGGACGCCCCGACTCGCCGTCGACGCCGAGCTGCTCGCGATGGACGCAGAGCTTGTGGGCGTGGGCGCCCGGCTTCTGGATGCGGACGCTACGGTGAGCACCATGGAAATCGATACTCCGGTGGCTGGGCGCGCACTTGTGGTGGTCGTCGACGATCGAACGGCGCATGGAGGTGTGGATTCGCTCGGTCCACTGGTTACCGAGCTGCTGACCGAGGCGGGTTTCCTCGTCGACGCTTCGGTGACGGTTCAGGCCGATGAGGTGGAGATCCGCAATGCGCTGAACACTGCGGTGATCGGCGGCGTCGACCTGGTCATCTCGGTCGGTGGCACCGGAATGTCCCCGCGCGATGTCACGCCGGAGGCCACCTCACAGGTGCTGGACCGGGAACTGCCCGGCATCAGCGAGGCGCTGCGCTCCTCCGGCCGGGTGGCGGGCTCGCTCGACGCGGGTCTGTCGCGTGGTCTCGCCGGCGTCTCGGGCAGCACCCTGGTGGTGAACCTGCCCGGTACGCGGTCGGCGATCCGCGACGGCATGGCCACCCTCGGTCCGCTTGCCAGCCGAGTGATCGGTGAGCTGTCCGGATTGGCCGAATAATTCCGGCGCCGGATTCTTCCGAGGACCCTCGCCCGGCCGTGCGCCGGGCGAGGGACTCCGCGCGTCTGAACAAAATCTTCGGTGACGCGCTGCCGGACACCACGCGCGACGAACGCGACCAGGATTCCGAGGTGGGTTCGCCCTCCGATGACTGGCTCCGCGAACAGGTGCCGCCGCACCACGGCTGAGGCTCATCTACTGCCCAGCTACGTATAACGGTCGGTTATCGGCGTTATTCACCTGTGATTACTTCCGGCTGAATGTATTTTGGCGATTACTTACGGCCTTGGCCCGTATTTGACGGGCGGCCTCTCTGCGCCTATAGCCCCTATTTGTGCTCAAAACGAGACACTTTCCAGCTATTTATGCACGTCAAGCTACATGTGCATGTCAGCTGTAGTGATCTACATCACATTGATCTTAACGATTCCCTACGTTGCTTCGCCGTTACCGAACGTTTAGTGTTCGCCGGGAGCCACCCACATGCTGGACCTTGCGGGCCTGGTTCGGCGCGTACGCGCTGAACTGGCGGAACCTGGGCTCGGTTCCAGGCCGGCTGGAGCGTTGCGCCGAAATAACAGCCGGTTACAAGTCGGCAACAAATGGAGCACAAACTGAGCTGGGCCTGAGAGGACCACCGTCCAGCCTCGATGGTCGAGGCTGACTGTTCGAACCTGATGAGGGGAAGTATGAGCGAGAACCGCACCATCGGTCTGCGCCGCGGTGTCCGCGTCGCGGGCGTCGGCGCTGCCGCGGCCGTGGCCATGGGCCTGTTTTCCACCGGCGCCGCCAACGCCGATACCTTCGTGCCGTTGCCGGACGGCCAGAAGATCGGTACAGGCGTCACCATCAACCGCACGGGCGAGCGCGCCCTGATTTCGCCGTCGCTGAGCGCCAATGGCGCCGGCCGTGTTGTCTGGGTTTCCGGCAACGCCATTGCCGACGTGACTGTCACTCCGGAAGGAACCGTCGGCCCCTACAACGGCGCTACCAACGCCCCGGGCACCAACAACTCCTCGACCCACGGCGTCTCCGCGCTCACCACCGGCTACATCGTCGGTTGCCAGGTCAGCATCGCCAGCGACGCGATCTCCGCCGGTGTCTCCGGCGGCGTCAGCCTCGACGGTGGCAGCCTCGGCGGTTCGATCGGCCTCAACCTGGGCCCCGGTGAAGTCAAGTTCGTTTCGATCGACTCGAAGGACATCCTGAAGCCGGGCGTCTACTCGGTCGAGTACCAGGATGCGGAAATCGAGATCCAGGGCTGCGCGGGCTACGCCCAGGCGCGTTCCTACACCGTCGTCGAGATCGTCGGCGACCACTACTCGAAGACCACCCTCTACGGGCAGCCGTTCAGCATCGGCTGACATCGGTCGAATCACACGAACATTCTTCTCGCGGAAGCGAACTCAACCCCTGAGGGAAAAACATGATCAACCGTAAGAACGTGGCGCGGGTGGCCGGTGTCGGTGCTGCTGCCACCATCGCCATGGGCCTGTTCTCCACCGGCGCGGCGAATGCCGATACCTTCGTGCCGCTGCCGGGTGGCGAAATCTCCAAGACGCTGTCCGATGGCACCGTCGTCACCATCAAGCTGGTCGGCGAATCCGCCAACATCAACCCGTCTATGGGCTCCACCCCGGTGCACCGCAACGCGTGGGTCTCCGGTAGTGCTCAGGTCGAGGTGTCCGGCGATGGCAGCGGGTCTATCTTCCCGGGCTACACCGTCGGCTGCCAGGTGAACATCGCGGGCGGTGGCGTCAGCGGTGGTGTCGAAGGCACGGCCGACTGGAGCGGCGACACCGTCAAGGGCGGCGTCGGCGCCAACAGTGGCGGCAACCTGACCCTCGGCCCCGGTCAGTCGAAGTCGTTCTACATTCTCGACCTGGAACAGGCCGACGACTTCGGCAGCGAGGTGCACAAGAAGCGCAACAAGTTCAAGGGCGGCAGCGGCTCGGTCACCTGGGCCGACTCGACCATCGGCCTGACCGGCTGTGGTGGCTACGCCCAGGCGCGCGCGTTCGTCAGCGTCGAGGTCGAGACCGACAATGTCATCACCTGGGTGACGTTGTGGGGCCAGCCTTTCAGCCTCGGCTGAGTCTTCGCGGGTCGTTGACCCGTCACACACGAAACGGGCCCGTTGCATTCGCAACGGGCCCGTTTCGTGTGCAGACCCTTTGGTGCCCAACATGATCGCCGATCGTATCGGGCAACGGACCGGTGCGGCGTCACTTGGGCGAATTTCCTGAGAGAAGTGACGGAAACAAATAACATTGGAACCCCAAGATCGTTCATCAACGAGATGGTCGGCAGTTCCCATGGTGGACAGTCCAATCCGCCACGCTCGGCTGACCTGAAAGGGAGTTTTTCGGCCTCGGCAAACCCCGAGACCGACCGCTAGAACCTGATGAGGGGAAGTATGAGTAACAACCACCCCGCCCTGTTGCGACGCGGTGTCCGTATAGCGGGCGCCGCCGCCACCGCAACTGTGGCTATGGGACTCTTGTCGAGCGGCGCTGCCAACGCCGATACTTTTGTGCCGTTGCCGGACGGCCAGAAGTTCGGTCCAGGCGTGACTATCAGGCACACTGCCGAGCGCGCGCTCATTTCACCATCGTTGGCCGCCAACGGCGCTGGTCGCGTCGTCTGGGTATCGGGCAACGCCATCGCCGATATCTCGGTGACCCCGGAGGGGGAGGTTGGCCCCACCAATGGCGCAACCAACGCTCCGGGCACCAATAACTCCTCGACACATGGTGTTTCGGCACTCACCACCGGATACATCGTCGGCTGCCAGGTCAGCATCGCCGACAACGCGATTTCCGCGGGTCTCTCGGGCGGCATCAGCCTCGACGGTGGCAGCCTGGGCGGTTCGATCGGCCTCAATCTCGGCCCCGGTGATGTCAAGTTCGTTTCGATCGATTCGAAGGACGTTCTCAAACCAGGCGTCTATTCAGTCGAGTATCAGGATGCCGAAATCGAGATCCAGGGCTGTGCGGGTTATGCGCAAGCGCGTTCCTACACAGTCGTGGAGATCATCGGTGACCACTACTCGAAGACCACCCTCTATGGTGCGCCGTTCAGCATCGGCTGACGTCTGTCGAATCCAACGAAAACTCTTCTCGCTGAAGCGAACTCAAACCTCGAGGGAAACCAATGATCAACCGTAAAAACATGGCCAAGGTGGCGGGTGTCGGTGCCGCGACAACCATCGCCCTCGGTCTGTTGTCCACCGGAGCGGCGCACGCCGATACCTTCGTTCCGTTGCCGGGAGGTGAGATCTCCAAGACGCTGTCCGACGGCACCGTCGTGACGATCCGCCTGGTCGGCGAGTCTGCCAACATCAACCCGTCCATGGGATCTACGCCGCTGCATCGTAATGCGTGGGTCTCCGGTAGCGCCCAGGTCGAGGTGTCCGATGATGCCGGCGGCAAGATCTTCCCGGGCTACACCGTCGGCTGTCAGGTGAACATCGCGGGCGGCGGCGTCAGCGGTGGTGTCGAAGGCACGGCCGACTGGAGCGGCGACACCGTCAAGGGCGGCGTCGGTGCCAACAGTGGCGGCAACCTGACCCTCGGCCCCGGCCAGTCGCAGTCGTTCTACGTCCTGGACCAGGAAGTGGCCGACGACTTCGGCAACGAGTCGCACAAGAAGCGCAATCGCTTCAAGGGTGGCAGCGGCTCGGTCACCTGGGCCGACGAGACCATCGGCCTGAACGGCTGTGCCGGTTACGCGCAGGCGCGGTCGTTCATCAGCGTCGAGGTCGAGACCGACAGTGTCGTCACCTGGTTGACGTTGTGGGGCAAGCCGTTCAGCCTCGGCTGAACATAGGAGTCGCCAACTCCGCACACACGAACGGGCCCGTCGCCACCGCGACGGGCCCGTTTGCGTTCCCGCGGAGGCGAATTCGGTTCAGGATTCGTGCCTGCAGCCTGCGCTGTTGCCTCCGCACGACAAGATCACCGCACGCACGCGACGTAAGGCGGGCTCGTCGGTACAGCGCTGTATCGTGGTGATTTCCCTGACGAGGATGTGGTCGTGGCACACACAGAACAGGCGGGTACTCCGCGCACAGCCGTGGTGCTCGGCGCCGGTGGAGTAGTCGGCACAGCATGGATGGCAGGCCTCCTCGCAGGTCTGCGCCGACACGGTGTCGACCTGGCCTCCGCCGATCTGATCGTTGGCACCTCGGCTGGTGCGATCGCCGGTGCCATCCTGGCCACCGGCGAACCGATGCAACGACTGGCGACTCTGCCCGCTCGAACACAGCAGCGGAGCGCGCCGATAGATACTGCACACCCCCGGCTGGGCGAGGTATTCGCCATACTCCGCGAGCCAGGTCAGCAACCCGCGACCGCACGGCGCCGTGTCGGCGAACTCGCCCTCACAATCGGCACGGGTGACCCGACCGAACAGATCGAACGGATGCGTCGCCTGATCGGTGTATCCGAATGGCCCGACCGAGATTTGCGAATCACCGTGGTAGACGCCGAAACCGGCGAACCGACAGTCTGGGACAGACACAGCGGCGTACCACTGCCGACCGCAGTCGCTGCCAGCACCGCATTCCCTGGCGCCCAACCACCCATACCAGTGGATGGGCGCTACTACATCGACGGCGGTCTACGATCGGCCACCAACGCCGACCTTGCCTCAGGCGCAGAAACTCTCGTGGTCATCGAGCCGCTGGCGCACTTGTTCTCCGATGATCCGTCACCGGAGCCGCTTGCCGACACAGTCGTTCGCATCGGCCCGGACACCACCGCGCTCGAGGTCTTCGGCACGAATCTCTACGATCGCGCAAACTGGGCGCCCGCGTATCAGGCCGGCCTACGCCAAACCGAAAACAGTTCGACGCGTGCCCAATTCGCTCGCTTCAGAACCGACTCCTGAGCTCACCGACGAAACCACCGGTGTGACTCTCAGCGATAAGTGGCGCTGAATTTTCGCCCGTCGGGTGGCCGCCGATGCGCCGGTTTCGAGCTGTTCCCCGTCGATCGACACTCGCCGCCGCCAGCCGACCAGTGGGCGGTCGGCCTATCTTGCGGTCCTACTGCGTGGCTGTCGGGGAAATTGGTATGGGGTGGATGTCGGTGCCGCGCTTCAGGGGCACGCCATGTCTGGTTCTGACCACAGGCGACCACCGGCCCGGCCCGACATGCGGTCGTGTCTACGAGATGGGAATGGGCTCGGGTGCCATCGATGGAAACGAATGGGCACCCAGCCTCGCCGGACTCTTCAGTGCTCTGGCCAGCGCGCTCAATACCAGAACCTCCTTCAGGTACTTCTGGCCCGAGCTTCGTGAGAGTGCGTCATCCGGGCGGATACTCCTCGGATGGAACATCCGACTGTAGTGACAGATTTGGTGCTCCTCGGCGCGCTCATCCTCATCACGGACAGTGCGTGCGAGCTGTAATCGGCTGGTTGGAGACTTATGCCAGGACCGAGTCCCGGCAAGGATTCGGTTCAGAACTCGTGCTTGCCGCCTGCGCTGTCCCGGCTCTCCGCGAGCAGGTCGCGGATCTGGCGCAGCACGTCGGAATCGGTGAGTTCCGTCTCGCTGGAACCCCAGCGCTTCTTGGCGTGTATGGCGGGCAACACGAGCACGAAGTACAGCACCGTCGCGATGATCAGGAAATTGAGAGCTGCGGTGATGATCGGACCGACTTGCACAAAGGTCGCCGGCTTGTCGGCTACCAACCGGAAACCGAGGCCGAGCTCGCCGTTGCCACCGAATACGGCCAATATCGGATTGATGATGCCATTGGTGAACGCGGTGACGATCGCGACGAACGCGGTACCGATCACCACGGCTACGGCCAGGTCTATGACATTTCCGCGTAATAAGAAGTCCTTGAAACCCTTGAGCATTGCCGATATCTCCTCTTCGGATGGGAGCTTTCCAGTCGCGCTCGGCGGTTTATGCAGCCGGTCCGACGATGCTAGTTGACTGTTGTGGCAAATGCTTGGCGAACATTCTCAATGGAAGACAACGGTGAGTGCGGTCCGCAGCGAGGCTGCCGCGACGGTGGTGGCGCGCTCGGCATCCATCGCGACCAGCACGATCCGTTCCTGGCCGCCACGTCGATCGCCGGGGCCGGAGACCAGAACCACCGCGGCATCCGTGGCGAGGGTTCGCGCCGGGCGAGCCGCGGAACCGGTCTGTTCCTCGGCGCCGACGACATCGACCCGATCACCGGCGCGCAGGATCTCCGCGACAGAGGTGTCGGCCAGGCGGATGGGCACAATCCTGGCGTCGCGCCCGCCCGTGGCCACAGCGGCCAAGCGTGGGCCGACAATGCGCAGATCGGTGAATATCTCGCCGGTGCGCATGGCCGCCGTCAGCGTCGCACCGACAAGAGCGGTGCTGTCGGTGACGACACCCGTCGGCAGGGCGCCCGATTCGCGAGCGGCTGAGCGCAGGTCGTCGGCCTGGATGAGATGGCCGGGTGGCAGGTCGCGGCCAGCGACCACGATCCGGGTGCGCTCGGCGCCCGGATCGCCTCGGATGAAGAGGGCGGCGGCGAGTGCGGTGAGAACGACCGCCAGCAATCGCCGGACCAGCAGGCCATCGGCCCAGGGTGGTCGATTCCACAGCGCGAAACGCAGTGCGCTATCGCGACCGAGATCGCTGAGTGATCGAGTCATGGCCGGATCCTATGGCCACAATCACACCTGCTAGGCCGCTGAAACGGCTAGCTGTGGACAGCGAGAGGCTGGGGATAACTCAGCTGGCGACGGCAGTGCTCGTGGGCGTGGACGTGCTGCTGGAGGAGCTCGAATCCGAACTTGTCGAGCTGCTCGAACCGTCCGACTTCGCGGGCTCGCTCGCCGTCGAGGCGCCGCCGCGGCTGTCGGTGCGGTAGAAACCGCTGCCCTTGAACACAATGCCGACCGAATTGAACAGCTTGCGCAGCTTGCCAGAGCACTCCGGGCAGACGCTCAGCGCCTCATCGGTGAAGGACTGAACGATGTCGAAGCGGTTGTCACACTGGGTGCACGCGTACGAATAAGTTGGCACAGGATCCTCCGCAGGGTTCGTCAATCTGGCACTCTACAGCCGACACTGCCAACGCCGCTAATCGACGTTTCATTCCGTGCCCTGTTCCACACCGAGTTGTTGCAGGCCGCCCTGCGGTGTGAGCGCCCAGCCCATGCGCAGATCGTGCGGTTCCTCGGGGAGCCGGTCGACGAGCTCGTCGTCACGGATCACCGCGACCAGGCGCGCGGCCGGATCGGCAGCGGCCAGCGTGCGGTCGTAGTAGCCCGCGCCCCGCCCGAGTCGGACACCGCGACGGTCGACCGCGAGCGCGGGCACCAGGATCAGTCCGGCCGTGCCGACCGCGGCAGTGGGCAGTACCTCTCCGGACGGCTCGAGCAGTCCGAACCGCGCGGGTCGCAGGCCCTCGACGCCGGTGTATTCGGCCCAGCTCAGCGGCCCGAGGGGGCCGGTGACCGGCAGCAGCACCTTGGCTCCCGCGGCGCGTATGGCATCCAGCAGCGCCGTCGAACCGGGTTCCCCGCGCACCGGCACATAGGCGCACACCCAGTCGGGCAGCTCGAGCCCCGCAGCGGTCTCGGCCAGCGCACGTGCCTCTGCCTGCTGGTCAGCGATCGTCATCGCGGCCCGTCGAGCGCTGATTTCGGTGCGCCACGCATGTTTGTCACGCTGACCGGGCATCTCCACAGTGATCACCTTAAGCTCACCGGGACCCGGATCGGCCCGACGGCCGATTCCGGTGCTGTGCCCGACGGGCGTTGGGATGCTGTGACGGATGGATAGGGTAGGCGTATGACAGCAGTGCCGGATAAGACGGCCGAACGGCCCGCGAATGACGCGGTGGTGTCGTGTTTCCGTACGGCCGTGGTACCCGCGGCCGGCCTGGGGACGCGGTTCCTGCCTGCGACCAAGACGGTGCCCAAGGAATTGCTGCCGGTCGTCGACACCCCCGGCATCGAGTTGGTGGCGGCAGAGGCCGCCGACTCCGGCGCGGACCGGTTGGTGATCGTCACCTCACCGGGTAAAGACGGCGTTGTCGCGCACTTCGTCGAGGACCTGTTGCTCGAGAGCACGCTGGCAGAGCGCGGCAAGTTCCACCTGTTGGAGAAGGTGCGCAAGGCGCCGGGTCTGCTCGATGTCACTTCGGTCGTGCAGGAGGAACCGCTCGGTCTCGGTCACGCGGTCGCGCAGGCCGAGCGCGTCCTCGATGACGACGAGGACGCCATCGCCGTGCTGCTGCCCGACGACCTGGTGCTGCCGTGCGGTGTGCTCGACGTGATGAGCCGGGTGCGCCGCAAGCGTGGCGGCACTGTGCTCTGCGCCATCGATGTGCCCAAAGACGAGGTCAGCGCCTACGGCGTCTTCGATGTCGCCCCGGTGCCCGATGCGGTTAACCCGAATGTGCTGCGTGTCAACGGCATGGTGGAAAAGCCTGCTCTCGCCGACGCGCCCTCCACCTTCGCGGCCGCGGGCCGATATCTGTTGGACCGCGCCATTTTCGACGCGCTGCGCCGGATCACGCCGGGCGCGGGTGGAGAATTGCAACTCACCGACGCGATCGCGCTGCTCATCGAGGAGGGCCATCCGGTCCATGTGGTGGTCCACCGTGGGTCGCGCCACGATTTGGGCAACCCGGGCGGTTATCTTCGTGCTGCGGTCGATTTCGCTTTGGAACGAGAGGAATACGGCCCCGCCTTGCGGGAGTGGCTGCAGCATCGGCTGAGTTCGGATTGGGATCCGCAGCTGACAACGTACGACTAACGCGGGTGGGCGTCGGGTTTCGCCGATAGTGGACTGTCGGGTACGAATGATGGTTCATTGCGGCGTGCGCGACGGGCACTGAGGCAGCAGCTTGCGTGACCACGAAGGGCCCCGGGAACGCCGCCGATCGGACACGGTCGGGCGCACCGAACCGAGTTGCGCTGATGCGGAATCCGGGTTGGGTGCGAAGAGATCAGGAAGGGCTGGATGCGCTCGGTTGAGGATCAGCAGATCAAGGTGACCGCCGCGGCGGTCGCGCCCCGGCCGGTCCGGGTCGCGATTTCCGAGGCCCAGGGCCTGCTGTGTGCCGAGGACGTCGTCACCGAGCGGCCGTTGCCCGGCTTCGATCAGGCCGCCATCGACGGCTACGCGGTGCGCAGTGTCGATGTGGCCGCCGCCGGTTCGGATATCCGCAATGAAGATGGCGAGTTGGTCGATCTCACCTTGCCGGTAGTCGGCGAGGTGGTCGCCGGTTCCAAGCAGCCGAGCAGGCTGCAACCGCGCCAGACCGTTCGGGTCGATACCGGTGCGCCGCTGCCGACTTTGGCGGATGCCGTTCTGCCGCTGGACTTCACCGATGGTGGCCGGGCCAGGATCAAGGTGTACGAGCCGGTGCGTTCCGGCGACTACGTGCGGCGCATCGGCGACGATGTGCAGCCGGGCGACGTCGCGGTGCGCGCGGGAACCATCATCGGTGCGGCGCAGGTCGGACTGCTCGCGGCCGTCGGCCAGGACAAGGTGCTCGTGCATCCGCGGCCCCGGCTCTCGGTGATCTCCGTCGGCGGCGAGCTGATCGACATCGATCGCACGCCCGGCCCCGGCCAGGTCTACGACGTGAACTCCTACGCATTGGCCGCCGCTGCCCGTGACGCGGGCGCCGATGTCAATCGGGTCGGCATCGTGAGCGCAGATCCGCGGCGACTACGCGATGTGGTCGAAGGTCAGCTTGTTCGTTCCGAGGTCGTGGTGATCGCCGGGGCCATCGGCGGCTGGGCGTCCGAACAGGTCAGGGAAGCGCTCGAAGGTCTCGGTGAGTTGGAGATCGCGCGGGTCGCCATGCACCCCGGTTCGGTCCAGGGCTTCGGGCGGCTCGGCCGTGACGAGGTGCCCACCTTCCTACTGCCCTCGAATCCCGTTGGCGCACTAGTGGTTTTCGAGGTGATGGTGCGTCCCTTGATCCGGATCGCGCTTGGGCGCAGGCATCCGATGCGCCGGATCATCCGGGCCAGGACCATCACCCCGATCTCCTCGATGGCCGGACGCAAAGGCTATCTGCGCGCGCAACTCATGCGCGACGAGACCACGGGCGACTACCTCGTCCAACCGCTCGGCGGCGGCGCGGGCTCCTCCTCGCATCTGCTCGCGACGCTGGCCGAGGCCAACAGCCTGATCGTGATCGATCCGGACGACACCGAGATCCGCACCGGTGACGAGGTCCGAGTCGCTTTTCTCGCACAGCGCGGCTGAGGCGTGGAGTCGATGAACGTGTTCCGGGTCACGCAGCATCCCGGATGGCCCGCGCATCTCGGACCGCTGCGCGTCGCGGCGGGTCAGGTGACGTTGCGGCCGGTGCGACTGCGCGACGCCGCAGCGTGGAGCCGGATCCGGCTGCGCGATCGGGCGCACCTGGAGCCGTGGGAGCCGACCGGTCGGGGCGCGTGGGAGGCGCGCAACCATGCGTCGAACTGGCCGTCGCTGTGGTCGAGCCTGAAGGCGGAAGCCCGTCGGGGCGCGATGATTCCGTTGGTCATCGAGGTGGACGGCACCTTCAGCGGCCAGCTGACCATCGGCAATATCGTGCGCGGCGCACTGCGCTCGGCTTGGATCGGCTACTGGGTGGCCAAGGACCTCGGCGGCCAGGGCGTCGCAACCGCCGCCCTCGCCCTCGGCCTCGACCATTGCTTCGGACCCGCCGGACTGCACCGCGTCGAAGCGACCGTCCGCCCGGAGAACCTGGCGAGCCAGGCCGTGCTGCGCAATGTCGGATTCCGCCAGGAAGGTCTGCTCGAGCGGTATCTGGACGTAGATGGAGCTTGGCGCGATCACCTGCTCGTCGGTATCACCGTCGAGGAGGTGGCCGGAACAGTGGTCGACCGCCTGGTCCGCGACGGCCGCGCAACCTTGCTTTGAGCGTGGTTTTTGCCGATTTGTGTGACAGGTGTGGCAGATGTGCACGGCGCGCCTGACGGATCTCGCCGCGCCACGGAATTAACCTACGGACGTCGGTGGTGCGTCTTGCGTCATCGGCAGGGAGCCTGCGAGGCGTCCGGCGAACTCGCCGAAACGCTTGGCGGCGACCGGACTTCCGTGGAGTCCGAGTGCGTTTTGCGGCGAGCGAACGCACCGCGATGGGGAGCGGAGCAACCGGTCGAAGGCCGAACGGACAACCCAGGCGGGGACGGAGGTGCTGAGGCGATATGCCGAATTCAATTCTGTGGATCGGCCTCGTCATTCTCTGGGTCTTCGTCCTGTTTCCGATACTCGCCGACCGGCACCCGAGAATCCGGCAGACGACCGACGCGGCGCTGGCGACCCGTGTATTGCACCGCGGAGATTCCAAGCGGCGCCCGAAAAGTGGACCGGCCGCAGGGCACGACAGTGATCCCGATTATCGGCCGACCCGCGTGCAGAGAAAGCATCCCCATAGTGATGATGCGGAGGACCGGATGACAACACCGGCCGACGAGCCCGTCACCGATATCGACGACGAACAGTCTCTACGAAGCGAAACACTGGAGCTCGAGGGCGGCACCCCTCGTGAATCCCGATCTGCTGCATCCGATTCCGATATCGCTATCGCCGAGGCCGAGGCCGAGGCCGACATCGATGAGCTCGATGACGAGCTCGACGATCGTGCGAACGAACTCGGCGCTGCGGAGGCCGAATTCGATGATGCCGAGCCGGAATCCGATGGCGTCGACGGTGAATTCCATACCGAATCGGGCAGTATCGACATCGCCGCGGCCGGAATCGCTGCGAACGCCGGTGCGGCGGTCGATGATGACCTCGTGGCCGATGAGCGCACCGATCCGGCGGCCCGGATCCCCCCGGCGCGCTCGGCCGCGCCCGCACAGTACCTCGACACCGACGACGACACCGAATCCGATTCGGCCGACCCGGATTTCGTCCCCACCCGGCGCGGCCGCGGCGGCTTCGATCCAGAGGCCGACGCGATCGCCCGCGCGGCCCGCTACACCTTCCGTCAGCGCGCCGTGCTCGGGCTCCTCCTGAGCGCCGTCATGTTCGGCGGCCTCGGCATCGCGGTGGCATCGCTGTTCTGGTGGGCCTGCGGCTTGTCGGCAGTCGTGCTGGTGACCTACCTGGCGTACCTGCGTAAGCAGGTCCGCATGGAAGAGGAGATCCGCCGCCGCAGGGCCGCGCGCCTCGGCCGCGGCCGCGAGCAGGCCGAGCACGTCCCGCACCACACCGAGAAGCAGGCCAGGCAGCAGGCCATGGACCGCGACACCGCCCGCGCCCTGCGCCGCCGCTCCGCCCGGCTCGAGACCGACGACGAAGACCCCATGTTCGAACACCTGGAAACCTTCGACGCCGCCATCGCCCGCGCCGTCCGCAACCGCACCGGCGACATGCGAAGGGCGTCCGGCGCCTAATCGCATACGTGCAGGTCAACGGGCCGATTCGGAGTCTGAGCCCCGCTACTGATACAGTGTCACAGCGCGGTTCCCCGGAGCCGCACGGGGCTATAGCGCAGTTGGTAGCGCGTCTCGTTCGCATCGAGAAGGTCAGGGGTTCGATTCCCCTTAGCTCCACTGAGAAGGCTCGGTCCGTGCGGACCGAGCCTTCGTCTTTTCAGCGGTTTCCGATCACATCCAGTCACTGCCTCCGCAGCTTGTGCAGTCGCTGACGCCGAGGCATTGCAGGCAGGGTTCCACACTGGAGCCATGGCACGTTGCGCAGTCCTCGTTGCGTGCTCCACCACATGTATGACAGCGCCTCCGATCGTCATACGGGTCGACTCCGGAGCCGAGGCGCTCTCTACACCTCCTGCCCCCGAATCCGCCGCAGCGGGAACATTCTGCTCGTCCGGATCCCCGCACTCCGGGCAATTGCTCTGCCCAGAACCACACAGGCCCAGCAAGCGTCCTCCACGATGGGAAGCATGTCACGACGCAGGAAGTAGCGGCAATGGCTAAGGGTTCAAATCTACTGTGGTGCAATAGATCCCGGATGGTTGCGTTGGGTGGTACCCCAACACCGACACGCCGAACGAGCGACGTTACTTTCCCGTGGCAAGGATTCGCTTCACCGGGACTGCGTTTGGGAGACCGGCCCGTGCGGCTTGTCGCTGGCGCGTTGTGCGCGCTTGTGCCCGGCCTTGTGCCACCCGGGTTGCCGGTCGGGTAAGTGATTGTGGCGATCAGCCGGGGTGCCGTCGGGTTCGACATGACCGACCCGAACACCTCGGCGAAATTCGGATGAAGTCGAATCATGCTAGCTCAGAACGCCTTTCGCTGATTTGGGGCCGAGACCGGCTCGCCCGGCGTGATCGGGCCAGGCTGGTGGCGGGCCCGCCTCGGGGGTAGGGTCGCTGTCAGAATGAAAGTGGGGGCACATGATTCAACCGCGCTGTGGTGTTGGCCGGCGTAGTCCAGTCAGTCGTCGGCCCATCGCCCGAACCGACTGGGATGCTGCGGAGTCGGCATGACCGATTTCATGGTCGATGTGGCCAACCTGGCGGGATTCGAGCTGGACCTGCGGGATCTCGGCACAACTCTCGCGTCGAACACCGCACGCCTGCTGCCTGCCGTGGCGCTCCCCACCGGGGCGGCAGGACTCATCGCCACGCTGGCGCCATCCTTCGAGAAGTTCCGGAACGCGATATCCGCAGCACAACAAACAGATCTGGCGACCGTCGGCACGCTGGGCGAGAACCTCGCCACAGCGGCGACGAAGTACCGAACAACCGACGACACCTCCGCGAATGCTCTGTCGGTGGCCTCGGTGAACGCCTTCGGTGACACCGGTGTCTCAGGTCGTTCTGGCGACGGTGTCAAACGATTCAGTGGACTACAGCTGCCGACTCTCTCAGACGTACAGGAGGAGCAATACACGGTCCGTCAGGTGGTGACGACCGCAATCGAACACATTTCCGGGTACGACGAGGCGTTGAGCGCGGCGATCGGGATGAAGCCGGCCGCGGACTACCTCACCCCGCTGGTAGCGGACTGGGAGGCGTTGCAAGCCGTCGGCAAGCGGATCGGCCTGCTCGGCATCAACGATTACGTGGCCTCGGAGAACGTCGGCGCCGGCACCAGATGGTTGCAGAGCAGCTGGTCCGGGGATGCATCGCAGGCATTCGGGACGAGCGCGTCCACGCTCGGGCAATCGGTGGCGGAGCGGGGCACCGACCTGGATGTGGTGGCGAAGATCGTCGAGAACGCTGGCGCATGTCTCGAGCGGCTGGTTTACAACCAGGCGATGGGACTGGCCGGCGGGCTCGCCCAGTCGATGAGCTTTCTCGGGTTCAGGCTTCCGCTAGGGGACTGGGCTCAGCTGGTCGAACAGCCCATCCGGGCGTCCATGAAATCGGAGATCGCAGCTGCGGTCGATGCGCTGAGGAAATCGGCGGATGCCAGGAAAGACGCAATAACGACGATCGTCGAACGAATTTCCCAGGCGATGGACTACGTGCCGGGTCGGGAGATCCCGTCGTTCGACGCTAGTGAATTCGAGGTTCCGGAAAAGGCGGTTGTGGATATGGGCGTCGTACGGTACGGATTCGGTGACAACGTATGGTGGGAGAACAGCATTGCATCCGCCAGCTGACCCGGAAAAGCTCAATGTGGCAGCCTACGGGTCCAATTCTGGCATCTTGGACAAGACCGAGGCCA
The DNA here is from genome assembly GCF_036046055.1 of Nocardia sp. NBC_00403. Classification (NCBI taxonomy): domain Bacteria; kingdom Bacillati; phylum Actinomycetota; class Actinomycetes; order Mycobacteriales; family Nocardiaceae; genus Nocardia; species Nocardia sp. NBC_00403. The sequence continues at coordinate 8,627,530 of NZ_CP107939.1, read as the reverse complement.
GGACGTACAAGATGGTCGATGCCGCCATCGCGATGGAGTATTTCGACAGCTCGGGATACGATTTTTCACGAGATCTGTTCGCCTTCTATCTGTCGAATCCCGGCCCGACGTCCGAGTATCCGATGAAGAACGAGTACTTCCTGAAGGTGGTCGCTACCGAGAACGTGAAGACCGCGATTTCGATCTGCCTGGACTCGATCATCGAGCAGGCGCGGCGGGACCCGCAGGTGGGAACGATGCGGGAGCTGACCTCCAATTGGCATCCAGGTGGGCCCACCAATGATCCGGACGTCGCATTCTCTATCGGACACTTCTCGGTTGCGGTCGGCAGCGATACCATCGTCCGTGAGTCCGCCGACGGCCTCCGCGCCGAAATAAGTTACAAAGCCTATGTCTGGGACTACTACAATTTCGACACCCACACCTGGATACCGTTCGGGAATTTGAAGGCGAATATCGCCAACAACATCGGTAACCACATGCGGCAGCTCGAAGAGGCCGGATGGGCTCGGAGTTTCGTCACCAGGGGACAGTCGTCATCGGTCGAGACCCGGGCTCAGGCGCTGTGACGCCAGGGAACCGCCGGCTGCTCCGGGTGATACTCCTCGGGGTTGTGCTGGCCGCTGCCTGCGGCTGCTCGACCAAGGCCGCCGACCTGCGGTCAATCGCCTCGTGTGGGGAATTCACGTTTCCGCCCGGCTCCGAACTGGTGGAGTACGACGATCAGGTACTCTTCGGAGACCAGGTATCGGTGGCAGTCGTAGATATTCCAGACGACGATATTGCCGAGTTCAAGCGCGAATCCGGACTGGATCGGTTCGAATCCGGAGTTCCGGATCATTGGAAATTGTACTGGAGTGACAGTGCCGACTACGACATGATCGAATCCGGCACCGGAAACGAGCATTCGCAGGAAGCGTACCGGATCCCGACCAGATGGGTTGTTTTTCATGACCTCGGAGGCGACTCCAGCCGAGTCTTCATCAGAGCGGCGTGCTGACCTTGCAGGCGATGCCGAGCCGCCGCGGACGACACCGGTGAAAGGCGGTCGGTCGCTTGCGGCGGGATTGATCGGCGCCGTTCAGATTATCGGCGGGTTTGTCGTCGGATGGCTGACGGGTTTGTATGGCTTTCCGAGGATCGTCCGTATGTTGCAACGAGCACTCGGGATTACCGGACCCGATGGGCTCGTTCGAACAGCGGGCTATTGGACGATCTGGATCGTCGTGTTCGCGGCGCTGTCGGGAGTTTGTCTCGCAGCGGCTACCAACAGACGTACGCGCCGGTTCGGAATCGCCGTAACGGCATCGTTCGCGCCGGTCGCACTGATGGTCGCAACAGTCTTCATCGCATTCGATTCCTGATACTGCGGCGGTCAGCGTGGCTGGTTTCAGGTGTTTTATGGGGGCAAAGTCCCGACCCGCTGACCGAGGTCCGCAGTCGCCAGTCGGATCGTGCTGGTGAGCAGGCTGGTCTGGCGGATTTCATGGGAAATCTTGGATGTCACCGCACCCACTGCTGGTCTCGAGCATCGTGTGGGCTCGGCGGCGTGCTCCCGCGCGGATTACAGGCCGTCGGCGCGAGCTATTTGGAAACAATCGGCGATGCAGGCTATCTCGCCGCGTAGGTGGGCGAGGATCTGTATTACCGAGGCGCCGGAATTGGCGTACTCCCAGGCGTTTGTCAACGCGAGGGCGGCACCGGTGGATCTGTCCTGGGTGCCCGGCCAGGTCTTGAAAGTTCCGTCGATTGTTTCGACGACCGAACGATAGCGGTCGAGTGTGTCGTGGGGGGCCACGGATTGCATCAGGCCCGCGAGCGCGGTGAGGTAACCGTCGTAGAACTCTGACGAGCAGGTGGGGTCGTAGCGGCTCTGCATCATGGTGTTGTCGTAGATGGCGTAGCCCTGAATGCCCTGGATTTCTTCGTCGGTGCACCAATGGTCCACCCGCACGCCGAAGACCGGGTCCGGGGCGCTCATCCCGGGGCTGTGTTCCGCCGGTGTGATGGGTGGTGGCCCCTCGTAGCGGCCGCGTCGGTCTTGGACGGTCCAGTCGGTGCCGGACTGGCGACGCACTTCACGTTGGATGTCGAGCTCGATGCCCGGGGCGCTCGCGTCGGCCACCCCCAGATAGCCGGCGGCCATATTGGTGATGTCCTGTTCGGACATGGACGAGTTCAGTGCCGACTCACGTGCCCGCTGCACCGCTTCTCGAATGTCCTCTTGGACTCGGGGATCTTGCGGGTCTGGATACGCCGACATGCCGACCCTCCTCACTTGGACGGGACAAGCAAACTGAAACCAGAATATCTCCGATCGATCGCCCCTCGAAGTTGCCGCTCTCGACCGAGTCCAGACGCTGCCGAGTGCCACATCCTGCGGTCGTTTCCGTCTGGTCGGTGCCGGTCAGGTCGAGGTTGCGCGCTTCGGTAGGCGTACAGCTCGTGCCGTTGTCGGGGGTCGAAGGTCTCGAGCGGGGGGACTTTGCCGAACGCGGACTGGTTCGAGTTTGCCGAGTATGCGGTGGCCGTTGCGGTGAGGGTCACTATCCGGGCGCGCCGGTCGGTGGGGTGGGGTTCCTTGCGGACCAGGCCCTGTGACTCGAGCCGATCGACCGTGGCGGCCGTGTTGGAGACATCGGCGCCCAAGCGGGCCGACAGGTCTTTCACCGTGATTGGTTCGGCCAGTTGGCGCTGCGCCTTGGCTTGCAGCGGAGTCGCGCCCAATTGTGCTGTGGCGGCAGCGAAATGCGCCCGTATCAAGCCCACTGTCTGTTGGAGGACGTCGACCAGCTCAGACGTGCTCGGTGTGGCGTCGGTGGTGGCACGCCCGCGGCCCACGCCTCACGCGGTCGGCGTAGGCGCCAACCTGAGTTTCGCACGCCGCTTTCCCAACATGGGGGATGATTGATACTTGAAGAGGGCAGTTGAGGAAGGGGGCCACACGGTGGCCTGACAGTCCTGTAGTGAGCAGAGGATGCGATGGCGGTACCCGAGAAGCGGAGCCCCCGATGACCGGCGAGCGTTACGATGTCATGCCCCTGAAGCATCCCGATGGGTCGTCGGAAGCGCTGCGGTTCTTCATCGATTGGGGCGGGAGGGCGATCGAGGCCTCACTGGAGGTGCTCGGTTCGGGGAACACCACGGTTCCCGATTTCTCGAAGCGATTGGAAGGCGACGGTAAGGTCGTCGACCTCGACGAGGATAACGGCAGCGTGATGGTCAAGAATCTTGGTGAGTTGGGGAAGACGGTCACCGCCGCCAAAGACGCGATACATGTCAGCGATAAAGGCGTAGACACCTCTGCCTTTGCGACATCCGGAATCGCAGGGAGCGCGTTCGCCGACATCCAGGATTATGTCGAGGCACTCAAGAAAGCGTTGAACGATGCACCTGCTCCGGTTCAGGATCCCCCGACAAAGGACAATCCGAACCCTCCGAAGTATCTGACGGCGAAGGCCGAGGTAGACCTCATGTCGGCCGTGGGCGGGGCTGTCCACAAGACCCATGACAAGGTCGAGGATGCCCAGGAGAAGATCAAGCAACATGCTGCCGGTATCGGCGGCTCCGCTCCCTCCGATAGTGGGAGGGGCATTCCGGCATCTGGTGGCTGGGGCGGCTCTGGTGGCTATGGTGGCTCCGGCACAGCTAGTCCGGCCTCGTACAACGGTTCCGGGACCCCCAAGCCGATAGACGCCGGCCAGCAGGCGACCGCAGAGGAAATCTATCAATACCTCAGGGGTAAGCCATACTTCCTGACGCACAATGAAGCGGTTGCCATTCTTGGTAATATGCTGACCGAATCCAGCTTCAACACCGGCGCTGTAAATAAGGGTGAAGGTGCCATAGGCCTGATCCAGTGGGAAGGGGGCAGAGACGACGGGCTGCACGCTTTCGCGGGCGATCAATGGCTCGACTGGCATAAGCAAGTTGATTACATGATGCATGAATCTGTAACCTCCGAAAAAGATAGCTGGGCGATATTCAGAAGTAACGCCGCAATATCGCCTGAGAAAGGCGCTGAGGCTTTCGCTCATTACTACGAAAGATGCGCCAAGGAGAGTTGGGATGAGCGTGCGGCCAACGCGGGCGTCTTTAAGAACTCAATTCCGAACGTCTCTATTGCGGTGTAGTTCGGTACCAGCCGTCTTGGCCATGTAATTCTCTACCTTCAGCTCCGGCCAGTCGGCTTCCGGCCACTGGCCCGGTGCAGTGGCGTCCACATCCTCCTTTCGCAGTCAGTTTCGATTCCCGCCGAGAGCGCGCCGATCGGCTTCGGCGATGGGGGGACGGGTTCAGCTCCGGAATGCCGGCGCACCGGCCGCAGCGAACGGTTCGCCGGTCTCGATTCGCGGCGGTTCGGTGATACGGCAGGCATCGATTCTGTGACGGCCGTCGTCGTGGCATGCCGCTCGCGGCGAGCGGGTGGAAGTGGCATAGCTCTCATGATTCGAATCATGTGCAGATCAGCCTCGCGAGGCTATTTCGTCAGCTCGTACCGACGCGATAACTTATTCGGGTGATGAGGAATTCGATACCCACGGTGGCAGGAGCATGGCGGGCCGGCGATGGTGCTGCCGTGCCATTGCGCGAGGCGACGATGGCGTGGATGCTGGCCGCGCACGCGGAATTGTCCGAGATCGCCACCGGGTATGGGCATTTCATCACTGTCGCCGAGTTGGCCGAGCGCGTGCAGGAGGCGTCCGGTGTGTACACCGAGGCGCCGACGCGCACCTGGATGGATGCCATCCTGCGCAAGATCGCCCGGCGCTGCCACAAGGCGGGCGAGCCGCCGCTCACCGCGCTGTGTGTACGGCAGAACCAAACCGTCGGCGAAACCTATAAGTACGTACTGGAACTCGCCGGACTGCCGATTCCGGACGATCTCGAGCTGCATGCCGCCTACGCTCGTTGGCAGTGCTACCTGCACCACGGGGCCGAGATGCCGGCCGGTGAAGGCGTCCCGCCGCTCACTCCCAAGGTGGCGAGCCACCGTTCGGCGCGCGCTGCGGGACAAGCCGAGGTCAAGCCGCAGCCGACCCGCGCCGCGGTGTGCGCCCAGTGCTTCATCGAGCTCCCCGCCAGCGGCACCTGCCAATACTGCGTGTGACCGACTGTTCGCGGTGCCACGGTGTACTGCGAGCTGGATCGCCGGCAGGCCGGGATCCGGACCGAGGACGATGCATTCCTCGCCCTCACCCACGAGTCGGGCGTTCGGGCCCACCTGTGGAGGTAGCCGACGATCGCTCTGGAGGCTTCGGCCTTTCGCGGGCGGTCCTCCCGGCCGTGCGCAGGCCGCGTTCCCGGCTCGTGCAGGACAAGGGCGTCCCCTTGCTCACTGGCCGTTAAGCTACTGGTCGGCTACTATTTTCAGTGCGCCATTGCAGTACTGAGTGGGTCGAAAAGAACATAATTGGATGCATGGGTGGCGTTGGTCCTCCCAGGTTGTTTTGCTGAGTGGCCTTGTCTCCCTTTGACATGTGCGGAGCCATCAACGGTGACGGCTCACGGAGCGACCTCACCCGTCGTTAACAGGTGCGCTGTCCAGATTTTCCGTCGGAGCGTCGATGTTTCCTCAACGCCGTTTCCGCAAGGTCGCCGCACGTGCCCCAGAGCAGGAAGCCGGCAAGTCACAGCGCTGAGATTCCTCGTCGAGGATGCGGGACTGCGCGTATTGCTCCGGAGAAGGCTGGCGGCGACCAGTCTCACGGCGTGACCGCGGGCAACATCGGCAAGAACCTACGCGCCGATCGGCCGGATGTATGCCGGTCGGCGGGACGGAGGATCGAGGAGATGTCACCGAAGGAATACCGGCCGGGAACTGCTTTTCCTGGAGTCATCGGTCGGACGGCCGATGTGTCGAGTCCCGCTTGGCCGCAACCGGTGCGGCCTGCACTGGGTGCGCCGAACGTGCTGTTCATTGTGCTCGATGACACCGGGTTCGGACAGCTCGGTTGTTACGGCAGTCCGATAGCCACGCCGCATTTGGACGCCCTGGCCAAGGGCGGATTGCTGTACAACAACATGCATACGACAGCGCTGTGTTCGCCATCGCGTTCGTGCATCATGACGGGACGCAATCACCATGCCAACGCGATGGCGAGCATTACAGAAGTAGCCACGGGATATCCGGGCTATAACGGCAACATTCCATTCGAGAACGGGTTCCTCTCGGAGATGCTGCTGCAGCACGGATACAACACCTACATGGTCGGCAAATGGCACCTGGTGCCGTCGGACCAGGAATCGGCAGCAGGCCCGTACGAGCGGTGGCCGCTCGGCCGTGGTTTCGAGCGGTTCTACGGCTTCCTCGGCGGTGACACCAGCCAGTGGTACCCGGATCTGATCCACGACAACCACCAGGTCGAACCGCCCGCCACCCCGGACGAGGGCTACCACCTGACCGCGGATCTGGTCGACAAGGCGATCTCCTTCATCTCCAGCGCTAAGCAGGTTGCTCCGGACAAGCCGTTCTTCTTGAACCTCTGCACCGGGGCGACGCATGCTCCACACCATGTGCCCAAGGAGTGGGCGGACCGTTACCAGGGCCGGTTCGACGACGGCTGGGAGGCCTACCGCGAATTCACCTTCGACCGGCAGAAGCAACGGGGCATCATGCCACCGAACGCGCAGCTCTCCCGCCACGACCCGGATGTGCCGGAGTGGAACTCGATGCAGCCTGATGTGCGCCGCCTGGCCGCGCGGATGATGGAGGTCTTTGCCGGATTCCTGTCCCACACCGACCATCACATCGGGCGGCTGCTGGACTTCCTGAAGGAGATCGGCGAGTTCGACAACACGCTGATCATGGTCGTCTCCGACAACGGCGCCAGCGCCGAGGGCGGAGTCACCGGGACCACCAATGAGCTGCAGTTCTTCAACAACGCCCCCGAACCGATCGAGGACAGCCTCCGAGCGATCGACGAACTCGGCAGCCCTACCACGTTCAACCACTACCCGTGGGGCTGGACCTGGGCGGGCGACACGCCCTTCCGTCGTTGGAAGCGTGAGACCTACCGCGGTGGTGTCAGTGACCCGTTCCTGGTCCACTGGCCGCGGGGCATCATGGCACGGGGTGGGGTACGCACTCAGTACGCGCACCTGGTCGACATGGTCCCCACCGTCCTCGACGTGCTCGGAATCGAACCCCCGGCCACTATCAAAGGCGTGCCCCAGTCACCCCTCCACGGTGTCAGCTTCGCGCACACCTTCGACAACCCGGCCGCGCCGACCCGGCACCACACCCAGTACTTCGAGATGATGGGCCACCGCGCGATCGACCACTGCGGATGGCGTGCCGTGTGCCCCTGGCCGGGCCCCTCTTTCACCGAAGCGGGCAAACTCTTCGGCACCCCCATCACCGCCGCGGATCTGGGCAAGTTGGACGCCCACCACTGGGAGCTCTACCACATCGAGGAGGACTTCGCCGAGACCCGTGACATCGCGGCAGAGCACCCGGACAAACTCCTCGAGATGATCTCACTGTGGTACGTCGAGGCGGGAAAGTATCAGGTATTGCCCATCGACAGCAGCGGTATGCAACGGCTGACGGTGGAGAAGCCCCAGATCACACCGGCGCAGCTCAGCTACACCCTCCGCCCCGGCACCGAGGCATTGCCCGCGGCCGTGGCGCCCCGGGTGATCAACCGTCCGCACAGCATCACTGCCGATGCCGAGATCCCGCCCGGCGGCGCCGAAGGCGTCCTACTGTGCCAGGGCACCAACGTCGGCGGCTGGTCCTTCTATCTCAAGGATGGCCGACTGCACTACGCCCACAACTACGTCCGGCGCGCCATCTACCGTGTCTACTCCACCGAGCCGGTCCCCGAAGGCCGCCACGAGCTGCGCTTCGAATTCGAACCCACCGGCGAGCCCGATCTTGCTCACGGCAAAGGCACACCGGGCCGCGCCCAGCTCTACATCGACCACCGCTTGGTTGGCGAGGCCGAAATCCCCGTCACCACGCCGGTCGCCTTCAACCCCGGCGGGATGACCTGCGGCGCCAACTCGGGCTCGGCGGTGGCACCCGACTACGAACCGCCTGCCCGGTTCACCGGCACGCTGCACACCGTTACTGTCGACCTCTCCGGGGAGCTGATCACCGACATCCAAAGCGAGATGCGCATGCACATGGCCCGGCAATAAGGGCGTCGGCACCGCCGCCGAGCAGTCGGCACAGGTCCCATCCGCAGCGGGTTCGGCATCGCGAGCCGAGCCCGGCAGGTGCTGGGGGTCCGGTAGTAACGGCGCAAAACAATCGCCTGGTCGCGGGGTCCGGAGAGAACCCTCGTGACACGCTCGGCATCCTTTCCCGACTTCTTGTCGGTGAAGATCCGCTGACACCCCGCGGTGGTGAGCGCGTGGATCTGACGATTCAGGTTCTGGTCCTTGGTGGAGACGCGGCCGTCGCTGATCAGCGCGCCTGCTCCGCCGATCGGGTCGAGCCTGTCGCCGTCGAGGGTGAGCGGTGCGGGGATGTCGAGATCGCGGGTCGCGGTGGCCACGCCATGGGACTGTAGGAGAAAGGGCCGACAAGAATTGTTGGATATCAACACTTTTCGACACGTTTTATCGATACATGGCCGAAGTGGGTGACCAGGGACTGCGGTTCGCAGCGATCAGTAGCGGTGCGGTGTCGGAGAACCGAACGATCTACGACAACCACTACACCGGCATGATCCTTACCGGCATCGTTGCTAGATCGGACCGTGGGCAGGCGGTTGGATGTGTCTCATAGTTGCCTGAAGGCGACCGGAATGCCCGGCCACGTGTCGGAACCCTCATGACCGCCCGGAATTCCGTAGGTCACGTCATCGGGATCCATATTCGTCCGATCGTTCCGCCACGAGACCAACAGCCGCTGCATCGCCGGGCACAGGTTGTGCCAATGGATGGTTGTTGTGGTCGTCGACGTGCCGTCCTCGGTCCACCACCACTGGATACAGCCCGCCACACCTTCATGTCTGTTCACTGCTGCTTCCGGCTCGCCGTGCGCGGCGCCGGTGAACGCCACCACGGAGACAGCCGCGGCTGCAAGAACGGCCGCCAGCTTGTTTGTCGAGGTCATGTTCTGAGTTCCTGTCTGCTGCGAAATCTCGTGGTGAACTCAGTTCTAACGCATTCCCTTGCCTGGAGAACCGATGTGCACTGCGAAGCCGGACACACCGATATCGCAACTGCGCCACGATGTGCTGGTACGCCTGGACACACTTGCTGACCGACTCGGGTTACTGGCGCGAGCAACTGGCCGACCCTTGGTGGCTGCGCGGGTGCGCGTGGAAATCGCCCCCGGCCGCGCATTAGGGTCAGACCGCATGGCAATCCTCTCCCGCCTCATCAGAAGCCTGGCGATCGTACTCGGTGTGGCCGTTGCGATTCCGATGCTCGCGACCCTGGCCTTCGCGGCCATCGGCCACCCCGAATGCGCGACCATCCCGGAAGATGTGGGCCCCTGCGGGTACTGGGCCCGCGTGGCGGAATACGGGCCGTTCATCATGCTGTGGGGAACGGTCGTCACCGCAGGCTTCGGGGCAACGGTGTGGCTGGTGGTCGTCGCTGTACTCGGTCTCGACCGCGGCCGCTGACGCCTCCACCGGCCCGGTCGACAGCCACCGCAACCGTGACACCCATAGCGATGGCCACCGCAAGCCCGAGCCGCACCGCCGACCCCGCCCGCGTGTCGCCCCGAACCACAACCTCCACGCTGCTGATCAACCCTCGCCAGCAGCCAAGCACCAATCACATTGCCCCGCAACATGAACCGTACGATGCGGCCGCTTGTCCAGCAGCTACACGAACTTCGTTGTTTTCTGCGCCGTTACTACAGGGACCCCCTTCACCAGGGCGGTGATACCTCGACGGTCCCGCCGGCAGCACGGTAGGTTGATCGCCGAACATCTCAGCGCCCTTGCCGGATTCACCGGTGGGGCCTGTAGCTTTCGTCGTCGGCTTCCTGCTCGTCCCGCCTACTCATCCGGGAGATCGATATGCGTCATGGACGGTTTTTGTCGGCTTGTGTGGCTGTGCTGATGGCTGCCGCCCTCGGCGGGGCGGGTGAGGCCACCGCCGGAGTGGACTCCACGTGTGGCGGGGCGTCGTTCGCCCAGGACATGCTCGACGCCCACAACCAGTACCGGGCAAAACACGGCTCGCCGAAAATGGTGCTCGATCCGGCGGTGTCAGCTTCGGCCCAGAAGTGGGCCGATCATCTGGCCGACACCCAGATTTTCGAGCACTCGAAGGGCTCGGGCAACGGCGAGAACCTCGCTGCTATATGGGGCGACCGGCACACCGGCTTCTCGGCGACGAAAGCGTGGTACGACGAGATCAAGGACTACAACTTCGACACACCGACGGGGTTCTCCAGCCAGACAGGGCATTTCACACAGGTGGTCTGGAAGGCCAGCACGAAGCTCGGGGTCGGGGTCGCCTGCAACACCGGCGGTGAAGGTGGGCAATACGTCGTCGCCCAGTACAACCCGGCCGGCAACATGATGGGCAACAACAATCAGTACTTCCGGGAGAACGTGCAGCGCGGGTAGCCGTCCGGCCCAGGCGGGGGCGCTCAGCTTTCGTCCCCACTCCGGTCACGGAGTCTTCGTCTACGTCCCGATGCCCTCAATCATCTCGCAGGCACGAGGCCAAGCGGTCACTGAGCGTTATTTTCCGCGCCCTGGTCCAAGTCCGGATCAGGATTTGGTGCCGCCTGCCCATCCACGGCTGTGATCTATGCCGACCTCACCGATGGCCGGATCCCGTCGGGCTGGCTTGCCGGGCTTTGGCTGGGATCGGGGCTCCCACGGGTTCTGCTCATCCCTGTCATCACCGGGATCCTGTTCGGCGCCTGGACAGTTGAAGCTCACTGCTGTGGTCGCGGGTCTGGCGGGGTCGTAGCATCCGGCCGGTGCTGGCGCTGGCCTTGATCCCGGCGGGGCTCGCCTTCCCTGGTGCGCGGCATTCGACAGCGATCGCAAGCCACCCGAAAGCCCGAGCCATTGTCCGTGCCTCGCATTCCCGTCGCCACGACAGGTCCCAGGCAGCGCGTTGGAATCATGATGGTCTCCAGCGCTGTGATCGCGGTCGCGGTATTCGGCACTACCCAACGAATTGCATCACTCGATCAAAGACCGCCGACCGCGAGCGACATCGATATCGATGGTCGTTCCAAACCTGTATCGATCACGCGTGTTTGCAGGTCGGTGCGTGGGGCGAGCGGGGAGGCGACGAACTGCTCAAACGTAATGTCGAAATCTTCGACAACGACCTCCCCACCGCGATCGTTGAAACCGGTGACGCTGTCACCGTCGACCTGGCCTTCCTCCGGGTCACCTGTACCAAGCTCGGGCAGGGTGCCGACGATGCCGACCGGCTTTTCCGTATCCCGGATCCGGACGCTCAGAAACTCTGGCAGTCGTTCCTGTCCCAGGCTCACGGCGCCAGCGAAGACTGTCTGAAAGCAATCGACAACATGGGCGGCCTCGGCCGGCCAGGCCGTCAAGGCGACCCATCTGATCCTCTCGCGCTGTCACTGCCGGCGCTATTTCGAGCACGTTCCTCCTTCGTCGCCGTACTCGCACGGATAACCGAAGACGTCGCTGCAGGACTTCGACAATCGTGAGTAATGAAGCGCAGGTGGAAGAACCGCCCCAGCTCCACCCGCGACAACGCCGGGAACCGGCCGTGCACTGGTCTGCACACAAGCCCGGTCGTTCAGCCGTCGAGGCAGTGGTCGGAACGCCACCTGGCGCCTTCATGTACCTCCGGCGCCCATGAGCCGCAAACGGCCTCGTGCGAGCATCGTGGCGGTAATGGCGGGAGGTACTTCTCTGTGAGACAGTGCCGTCGTGGCCAATCTTCCTTCTCAGCACCCGCCCAATCCCGAGGCGCTGTATCAAGCTGTGGCGGACCGGCGTCTTCAATACGAGAACCTGCTCTGGCAGGTGCCCGCCGTCAGTATGACCGCCCAAGCTTTCTTGTTCAGCGTCGCGCTGAGCCAGGGCATCGACCCTTTTCCGCAGATTCTCGCCGGCATTCTCGCGTTGAATGTGTCGGTCATCTCGATCATGCTCATGGCTAGCCACCATCGCGCCGAAAGCCGGGATGCTCAGTGGCTGGAGCAATTTGAGCAGCAGGAACTGGGCGCGGGCGCTTGGAGCGCGCACGGCGCGGCATTCCGGACGCAGTACATCGCAGATCCCGACGCCGGCTGGGTAGACAACCTGATACACCTGAGGCTCGTGTTCCAGGTCTGGGTCATCGGTCTCGGATTGTTCGGCTTCATAGCCATCTTGATGATTGTGAAGACCCTGATAACTCTCGCCCTCTGACTCGGAGCCCACTCCACACCGGTGTCGCTGGCGACCGTTCCACATGAACCACCGGAGGTGTCGAGGTGTGAAGGCTTGTTTCGCATGGCCCGTGAGCGGAGAAGTCGGGCAGACTTCGCCGCTCACGGGCCACAACGACCAGCGGTGGTTCGTGAGCTGAGGTGTTCTCCAGGTGGATTCGCGACACCATGCGGTACCAGGGTGCGATCACGCGGCAAGGGTCACCTGGAATTCGGCTGCCGTTCTACACACCGTCGGGCCGAACGGTGGAGAAGGTCGTGACGATCGTCAATCGGAAAGACATGTTGGCCGCGCTACTGCACTGGAATCTGGTGTGGCGCTCGGCCGCCGAGAACGAGCGGATTCGCGCGCTGGCCGACGTGATCCGCGAGCTCGGTCCGATGACTGTGAGCGCAGGCAGCAGAAAGGCCCGCTCTGCGAGGACCAGGCCTATCTGCTGGTGATGTCAGCCGCAGCAGCCGGCTCCGGAGGCTACGGCTGCGCTCTTGGCCTGGCTGCCGCAGCACGCGCCCTCTTGGGCCGCTTCCTGCGCGGTTCCGCAACACGGGCTTTCCGAGGCTTCTGTATTCGCGGCGTTTGCGGTGGTTTGCGGTGCGGTGCTGAAGGTTTCGCTGTCTGCGAGCACTGTGTAGACCTCCCATCGCTCGCCGCCGGGCGCGGTGACCCACACCTTGTCCTGGGTGGCGAAGCAACACGTCGTCGCCATCTCTTCCTCGGTGAACACTCCCGCTTCCGACAGTCGGGCGATCTCGGCGTGCACCTGCTCGCTGGACTCGACTTCGACGCCGAGGTGGTTGATGCTGCCGCCCTTACCGGGGTTCTCCAGGAGCACCAGCTTCAGCGGCGGCTGCGCGATCGCGAAGTTCGCGTAGCCCGGCTTGCGCTTGGCGGGTTCGACGCCGAACAGCGTCGAGTAGAACTTCACCGCCACGTCTACATCGTCGACATTGAGGGCGAGCTGGATACGAGACATGATGACCTCCACCTTTGAGACGTATATCGAATTGCTTGGGATGCCACGATCGTGCCCACCTTTTCGACATATGTCAAGACCCTCGGTAGTGTGGGGTCATGCCGAAAGCATTGCCTGTCATCGATGTGACCGCGCCCATCTGCTGCGCCCCGGTCGCGGCCGGGCCGGTCGACGACCAGGCCGCCCTCGAAGTAGCCCTGCGCCTCAAAGCCTTGGCCGACCCCGCGCGGGTCAAACTCATGTCACTGCTGTTGGCGAAAGGTGATCAAGCCACCGGGCGGCTCGCCGAGGTCGTTGGGCTGTCGGAATCAACTGTCAGCCATCACCTCGGCCAGCTCCGCACCGCCGGGCTGATCGAGTCGACCCGGCACGGCATGAGTGTCCAGCACCGGCCGCTGCGGAATGCGTTGTCCGCCTTGTGCATTGTGCTCGACCCGAACTGCTGCACCTGAAGAGCGCTGCCGAGTTCCGCACCGATCGCGGCAATGCCCTGACATGGTCGTCGTGACCCGGCCGATCGACCGGCGGCACCGAGCGTTGCGCGGCTATTGTGAGGGCATGGGCGTCATCGGTGAGCTGTTTCCGGGCCAGAAGCTGGCCGACGAGGGCGGCGAGGACAGCGACGGGCAGACGCACCGCCCTCGATTCGACATAGATCTGGACACCGGCGTGGCCAGGGTGCCGAGGCAGGTTGCGCCGCAACACACGGACGAAACAACCGAGTAGCCCCCGATCGAACCCCGGTAGGAAGACTTCCATGTCGCCTGAGCCGGGTTTGTTTGCCGGAACGGTTCTGTCGACCGTGTAGAGCGCGCTGAACGGTCGCTGATCGAGGAAGGCGCTCGTGCGGCCGCACGCCGAGATCCGGGGCCCTGATCCGCCGAGCCCCGACCGACCCCCAACGACTCATCACCTTCGATCCGGTCAACCGTCCCGGCGTATCCGCGCTGCTGACCACGGCCGCACTGTGTTCCGGCCTCGATGAACCAGTTGGCGTGCGCGATCCGCAGGAACGTCATGTGCCCGGCCGCGCCGCGGGCGCCGCGTAATGCCTTGCCGTCGAAGGCGATCACCCGCCGACCGTCGATGGCTCTGGTACGCCACCACATCCACGCGCCGAGTGAATCCGGTGCGCGAGGATGCCGGACACCCTCGGCGGTGGCGCCGAGTCGACGGACGAGGTGTGGGCAGAAGGTGATGAGAATGCTGGCGCTGCAACGATTTTCACGACAATCCGTAATTGGTATCTCGATCATTGATGCGCTGAAGCCGTGCCCGCTCCAACGACACGCCGATACCCCCAGGTCGCACCATCAGGCGGCGGACTTCGACTCCGTCCTGTAGGTCATCCCGGTTGACAATGCGAATAGCAGCCGACAAAATAATCGTTTGCCGGGCCTAGGCCGGGCTGTTCTACGCAAACGGGGGTGTTATGTCGAGTCCGACGAATAGTTCGCTGCCCACGCTGGCAGTCCGTTTCTGTCGCGAGGTGTTGCCATGACGAACGGGGGATGGTTCAACCATTACGACGACCCGGACGAGTTCTGGGACGACGAACCCCTGCCGATTGAGAGGACACCTCTCAATCCCTCCCCCTCTCCATCGCCTCCGCAGAATCCTTCTTCGCCTCCGCAGAAGGTAGTCCCTACTCCAAAACCTGTTGAGCCGCAGCCCTGGACTACAGGTCCGGTGTCGAAGTCTGCTGGCGCAGAACGGCTGCAGAGCGGGGTGGGTTCCTCATTTGTCGCTGTGCAGGTCGATGCAGGACTCTTGCCGGTACATGTACAGCTGAGCCCCCAGTGGCACCGCCATGTGGACGGAAGTGAGGCTGGTGCTGAATTGATGCGCGCATATCAAAAGGCGATTGGGATCTACCTGGGTGAAACCATTAAATCCGGGAAATATTTTAGCGGAGAATTTCGGCACCCGTCCGCACCTCCTGATCGACGCACTGTGTTGATGCTTTTGCTCGAAACAGCAAGCTGGGCTGATTACCGCGAAACTCAAACTCGCATTTACGCTCGGAACGGTTTCGAGGTGCACGGTCAGGCGCAGATTCAGAACGAGCCGGTTACCTCGATGCGCGCGAACTGGTTTCAGGTGAAATCGATACGGATATGGCCAGATTGGGCGCGACGGGCCGATCCTATCCAGATTGTCGATGAGGTTCTCTGCTGCGCGAATCGAGTCCGCGAACTTCGCCCCACTTTCAAAATCCGGGGCGATTATTCAAGATATTCAGACGAGGATCTTGAATATCAACATCTTCAACATCGTGAAAATCTAATAGAGGAGCTGGGGGTCTAACATGGCTGCACCGTCGAAGGATGCGATCTCAGTTGCGGTGGCGCAAGTGCGTAGCGCTGCAACCAACTGGGACGAAGCGGCGGCTGCCTTGGAAGAGGCACGAAAAGCAACCGAGAAAGCAAAATTCGAAAAGCTCGAGGCGGGTGTATTTGCGCTTGCTTACGACAAATACAAAGACGCTCCGGATTTTGTGCGCGATCGCATGGTGGAGGGCATAGCGGTATTCAATGAGATTGCTCAGACTCTTCGCCAAGTGGCGGACACCTATGAAGCCGAGGATGAGCGGTTTGAGCACGAGATCCGTAATCTCTACTGAGGTAGCGCCGAATAATGAGTGAAGATAAGAACCCTCAGACACGTACGGACCTGGGTACGAATATCGAATCCATCAAAACCAAGGCGGCAGAACTTGGTAAAAAACCCGATTCGGTCAACGATGCCTTTGGGGATATCGTAAAGTCTGTTCGCATTTCCGGCTGGGGATTCTTCGGTATCGCCGGTGGGCTCAGCGCCGAGGCGGTCGTCGATAGACTTTGGGATGAGCGGGATGAAGTACAGAAACACATCAAAGATGCCGGCACCAAACTAGAGGAGCTAATCAAAGGTATCGCAATTCCCGTAACGTTCATAGACTACGCCAACACGTGGCGCGATATTGGAAGTGCCATTACTAACGCGGGAACGCAGATCGGTGAGACTTCGCTGAAAGCTCATTGGTCCGGCATTGCCGCAGAATCATACGATAATTCCCGAACGCGGCAAGAAAGGCCGTGTACACCGACGGCGCTCCCGGCGTCATGTGAAACAATAGCGGCAGCATTGGAGGACGTCGCCGTAAAAACGCTGGAGCTTTATCGTGAGATAGTTGAAGCGATTCTCTCGCTGATCTCCAGCATTGGGGAAATAGTTGCTGCTGCCGAAACAGGTCCTGCGGCAGTGTTCCAGACCGCGGCTATCGTATCAGCCATCGGCAATGCATACAATGCGATTGCCCTGGCCATTGGAAGTATAGCCTCGTCGGCCCAGAACAGCATTATCAATGGAAACAAGATAGCTCAGGCTAGCTCGGATATCGACGGCCTGCCGGACAACAAATGGCCGCCAATGGCCGTCAACGATTCCGCCAAATTCGATGACGCGACCGTCACCGACGGCACAAACAAGTGGTCGGTAAATACGGATAGACGGACACAGTAACCGACATTCACTGAAGATGGGAGCGGCGATTGCGTTGGGCTGTAGGATGCTCGATTTGCACGACTGCAGGACTGATATCCATCGTGCTCATGTCTGGGTGCGGAATAACAAGCAAAGATCCTGTACAACAAAACTCTAGCCACGCCCTTCGTGAGCAGTGTGATAATACGCTCGGCTTCTTTGGAAAAGACCTCGGAATAACCGATGTGAGTATCGAGTATGGGTCCGACAAACCCGAAGGGCTAATAGAGCGAGGAGCTACATGCACCATAACGCAGGCATCCTTGGTGGGGGTGGGCCAAACACGGCTTCGACTGATGTTGCCGAGTGAGACGGATCCTCCTCTGCTCAAAGACGACCCGAGCTATATTCCCCAAACTGGGTACGACGAGAAAGTATGGCTGAAGCGCACCGACGATGCGGTTCGTATCGCCACCAAGGTTGACGGTTGGCAGGGCACACTCACCATCAACACGGGTCTGATCAAGGCCAAAAGCGGTGAACCAAAGTTCAAAATCACCGACCAGCAGATCCGTAACGCATCACAATTCCTGATTGGTTTGACCAGGGAACTCGGGTAGCGAGCCCTTTTCACCCTCCGCTGAGAGTTGTTGTCGCCGTTGAGGATTAGTGCGGTGTGTCGCCAGCGTGAATGGCGAATCCCCTAGTAGGACAGCTGTCGACCAAGACTGCTGAACACCAAGGGCCTCACATGCTTTTCTATCGGTCCGCGCTGCGGTTGTCATGACCTGAACAATGGGTTCGGTTCCCTGTCGGTGCGCGTTGTCAATCATCGGTGCACAGTCAGGTCGTGCACGCGCATGCTCGAGAGCCACACCAATCACGACGGTGGGCAGCCGCATGAGAGAGCACCCCACCGGGCACCTGGACCAAATCCTGGCCGGGATCGGATCCTGACACCAGTGTCTAACTGGCCGATGAGCGTGCTCAGGCAACCCAGCGAATCGGTGTTCATGCTCCGTGTCGATGATTGATGTGCCTTTGGAGCAGCTTGATCGCGAGATCGTGGCGGTAGGCCGCCGCCATGTCCATCGGAGTACGCCCGGCAGGGTCGGGCAGGCTGGGATCAGCGCCGAAGGCCAGCAGTACCGCGGTCAGGTGAACGCTCAACGGTTCACCGGTCTGTGCGGCGCCATCTCCCTCTGCATCGATGGCGTGTGTCAGCAGCGTCATGTCAACAAAGACTTCATCGGGATCACTGCCCTCGGCCAGTAGGCGAGCCAGCCTCGCCACATCGAAGTGCTCGACCGCATGATGTGCCGGAGTCCAGTATCCGTGCTCGTCACTCACCAGAACAGTCAACCCGAACCACCGTCCTATGTTGGCGATCGGTTCACGAAAGCACGCTCATGCCGCTGGTCGCGCGGTTGGCGAATGTCCGCTTCTGCAGAATTCCGGTTGTTCTCATCGGTCTTGCTGCCGACTCGTCGGAGCCCGACATGCCACACCGACGGTCGATCGCGGCACGGTAGGACGGCATCCGTACGGCCGCTGCCATCATGTGGGGTCCGATCAGGCAACTCGACGAAAAGGGCGGTATCGGTGCAGATCACAGGTGAGCACTCCTCGGCTTTCCTGCAAAGGTTCGTCAACTTCTACGACGGCGTCATTGTTGGAGTGGATATTCGGGCCACACTTGGAAAGCTTGCGACGGTAAGGCTGGATATCCAGGCGATGGACACCACAAGGCCAGTGCGTGGCCCCCTGGTCGGCGCACGGAAGTCCGAGTGGTGCCAGGTACGGCTGACCGTCCACGGTGTCAGCGAATATCGGTTCCTGGAGAGCAGGCGATACCCGTATCGAGTGCTCTCCGATGGCTTGGCTGTCGCGGCGTCACCGACCGAGTTCGTCCTCGACCTCGACCCTGGCCCCGACGACTGGAATCCTTCACAGGTGCATCGCCAAGGCAACTATTCCAAGCAGTACGTCGTAGGTGAGCGAGGCGATTACGAGGTATCGGACATCCCATAATGCCGCGTGGCGCGCGGTCAGCGGATGAGATCTGCTGCTGCAGCTAAGGACATCCGCACATGCCGATGTGCGATCGGGTTCCGAGTCACTATCAGCCGAGGTTCTCCGAAAGTGATCGAGCAGGTCGCTCGGATCAGTACTCCCAGGGGTCGCGGCCCGCCTCGTATGCGGCTGCCTCGTCCTTGTCGTGCAGGAAGCGCGGGTCCATGTCGTCCTGGAGCGAGGTGTCGCTGATCGGCCAGAGGTGCCACTGGTTGCGTAGGAGCTTGAGCAGGAACTCGGCCATACCGCACGGGTATACCGTCCACTCGAGATTCCCGCGTGTGTAGACCGCGACCGGCCATTGGTCCGGGTCCGGATCTGTGGTGATCCAGCACAAAGTGTCGGCCGCGGCTGTTCCGCCCCAGATGAGTAGGTCCTCCAGCCGATACCGGCCCCGGTCGGCGAGTGCCCACCGGTTCACTCCTTCGTCGGCGAGCGCTGTCTCCGAGAGCCTCGAGACCTTGAGCATCTGTGACTCGGCCGAAGAGACGGCGGGGGTGAAAACAACGACCATCTCCTCGATCGTGCCGCTGCCGAAGGCTGCGACGAAGGCTCGGTAGTCGGCCGGGAAAGAGGTTCCGTAGATCCGCTCCGCCGCACCCCAGTCGATAGAGTCCCCGCACGTCGGCCCGATGCATGACAGCACTCTGGTGAGACTCGCCATAGCAGCGGGCTGATCCTCACTCACGCTCCAGTTCCCATCGGGTTGGGGCCGTCCTTGCTCATGTTGTGGCATCGTTCCTTCAACCTGTGCGTCTCGTTTGGCGAACTGCATCCGCCTGATTCTCGGCGAATGCTATGGCACCGCTACGACATATCCGCCGACACGAATGCGACGGAACCGGCTTGTGTCTGATGGCCTTCCAATTCCACAGGCAAGCCGCTGGGGGCTGGCCCGCCGTCGCGAAGACTTGGCCGATGTGGCTCGCGGGATCTCGAAAGACAGAAGCGGGTCTAGCGCCACAGCCCGGCCGCTGCCGCTCGAGCATCGGCAGTCGACGCCACCCGGTCAGCCCCGAGTGAACGCACGATAATGCCGCTGGGCGCGCTGTCCAGCCTCGATGTCCTCGCCGCTGGACGTGGTCGGGAGCGGTTCGAAACATCTGTGTAACGAACTATGAGCGGTGCCAACATCCGGAAATGCCGATTTCAGGGTGTTTGCAGGAGCGTGGACACGATTTCGGCTGTACCGATGAATTTTGTGTGGATCCGTAGTCGATACGGCTGGATACACCGACAGCGGTGGGCCTGTGCTGGGACCGTTCCAGTGCGGGAGGAAACACATGGAGGCAATGATGAGCGTCGACGACTCCGAACAGGAGCACACGATCCGGACGGGCGAGCAGGGGGCGCGGGTGAGCGGTACCAGGGTGTTGGTGGCGGGGGCGAGCATCGCGGGGCCCGCGCTGGCCCATTGGTTGCGCCGGTGGGGGGCCGAGGTGACCGTGGTGGAGCGGGCTCCCGAGCTGCGTCCGGGTGGGCAGGCGGTGGACGCGCGCGGTGTGGCCAAGGAGGTCATCCGGCGCATGGGGCTGGACGCGGCGGTACGCGCGGCCTGCACCGAGACCATCGGCGCGTACACCGTGGACGTGGACGGGAACGTGCTGGAGACCTACCGTGCCGATGACGACGGTGGTGACGGGTTCATCGCGGAGATCGAGATCCTGCGCGGGGACTTGTCCCAGGTGCTCTACGACGACACCCGGGACGGTGTCGAGTACATCTTCGGCGACCGGATCGCCGAGCTCACCCAGGACGCGGACGGGGTCGACGTGGCCTTCGCGGGCGGCGACCGGCGGCGTTTCGACCTGGTGGTCGGGGCGGACGGGCTGCACTCGGCGCTACGAGCCATGGTCTTCGGGCCGCACGAGCGGTTCGTCCACCACCTCGGGCACGTGCTGGCCTTCTACAGTGTGCCCAACGAGTTCGAGCTGGACCGCTGGCTGATCGACTACCAGGAGTCGGGGCGCTCCGCCGGCTTGCGGCCCATCCAGGACGCCACCCGGGCGATGGCCATGTTCTCCTTCCCTTCGGCCGACCTCGACGTCGATTACCGCGACGTCGAGGCCCACAAGCGCCTGCTGCGCGAGCGGATGGCCGGCCTGGGCTGGTTGACCCCGGGCATCCTCGCGCACCTGGACGACACCCCGGACTTCTACCTCGACCAGGTCGCCCAGGTGGTGATGGACCGCTGGTCGAGCGGACGGGTGGGCCTGCTCGGGGACGCGGCGTTCAGCTCGTCCCCGATGTCCGGGCAGGGCACCGGGCTGGCCCTGGTCGGCGCCTACCTGCTGGCCGGAGAGCTGGCCGCTGCCGGGTGGGACCCGCAGGCCGGGTTCGCCGGCTACGAGAGGCGGATGCGCTCGTTCGTCGAGGCCAACCAGGAGATCGGCCGGTTGAACGCGCGCAGCCGCGGCGTCTCTGGGCCGGACGCCGAGCCGAGCATCGATTTCGACAGCGAATGGTTCACCGAATTGGTCGAGCGTGCGATCCACGGCGTCGAGCTGCCCGACTACGCAGGGGTGCCGGACTCCCCGGCCTCGGCCGGACCGCCGATCACCCCGTCGGCCAAGCCGTAGGTGTCACATAACGTGTCGAGAGGGACGACGCTTCGGTAGGACACCGCCGGACGACGTCCGCTCATGTCGCGTTTTCTACTGGTCGCGACGACGGCAGGATATCGCCAGTGTTCAGCTGCCGACCAGTTGGCGCGTGACGAGCGTCGATCATCAACGAGTCACCGAAACCTACAGGTCATGCCTTGGATGTCACTTGCCGCGTGCCTACCGGCTTGATGCGCAGCTGGAGCCCTTCGGCCGTGGGGTGGTTCGGATTGATCAGCGATCGATTGACAGGGTGCTGGACACTGCCGTTCTCCGGGTATGGCCCCGTCGCCTCCGGGGTGCGGTCTCGTCGGCTACCAGCGGTCTTCTTCGGCTTCGCGGAGACGTTGGGTGACGCGGTCGATCCAGTCGCCGAAGTGCGCGGTGAGGTCGGTGGGGGTGGTGGGGCGGACGGTGATGTGCTGGCCGCGGAATTCGGTGTAGCGGCCGTCGTCGCTGATGTCGTGCCATTGCACGGTGTGCAGTGGGTCGGTGAGTTTGTTGACCGGGCCGGTGTAGAGGAGTGCGGATCCGCCGCCGTCGGCGGGGCGATGGAGCAGGCGTTGGTAGCGCTCGCGGGGGGTGTTGCGGCTGATGCTTTCGAGGTGGCCGTTGGGACGGCCGTACAGGTCGTCGGGGTGGAAGGTGTCCGGTGGTTGCGTGCCGGGTTTGCAAGGTGGCAGGGCACTGGACAGCTGCGCGGTCAGATGGTCGACGGGGAACAGGCGGCAGCGGATGGGGCCGATGAAGTCGCCGAAAGTGGCTTGGGCCAGCGACATGGCGCGGTGGTCGTTGCGCGCGCCGACGACGCGGTACACGCGGATTCCGCCCTTGGGGTTCTTGTGTTGGGTTGTGCCGCCGAAGATTTCGACGCGCATGGTCGAGGTGGTCAAGGTGTGCAGGGCAAGTTGGATCTCTTCGAGTTCGTCGCGGGAGTAGCGCTCGCGCACAGTGACGCGGTGGGCGTCGAAGTCGTCGCGGTAGGGGAAGCGACTGGTGAAGCGGAGTGGATTGGGGAACCGGTCGTTTGCGGGGCTGAACCATAGCGCGGCGAAATCGTCGGGCTCCCAAGTCCATTCAGCCATCTAGAGATTCCAATCGGTCGTGCGGGGTGGGTTTGTGCGGGTCCGCACTCGGCGGCGGGGAGCGGTGCTCCGGTTTCATCGGCGGGTGGTTCCGCGCTGCGCAGGGTGCGCGCGGCCCGTTTCCGCGCGGGTCATTGCTGCCCCGCGCGAATGCACCGCCGAACCGGATACCTGGGCGATGGTCAGCTGCGTGGCGGCGGGGGTTCGGGGTCTGCGCCGATTACACCGCCGGGGATGGTTCGTGCGATTTCGCCGATCAGTTCCGCCGTGTTGGCTTCGTTGATGAGATAGTCCGGTGTCTGGTGGGTGTTTTCGTCATCGGACTTGCCCTTGCCTGCCCCGGCACCCATGCCACCCATGCCTGGCATCCCCGTGCCGCCTGCGAGTCTGGCCGCTGCGGCTGCCGCTGGATTGGTACCGGTGGGTGTGCCGGGAACGCCGGGGACGCTGCGGCCAGGGCTCGGCGTGCTCGGCTTCCCGCTGCCGCCAGGAGAGCTGGGGAGCCCGCTCGGGGTGCCCGCGGGCGTGGTCGGGGTGCCGAGTTTGGATGGGTCGAGCGCCGTGGGGGTGGTCGGCGTGGTCGGAGTGCTGGTCGGGTTTGTCGAGGCCGGGTTGGTCCCGGCTGGGTTGGTGTCCTGCGAGGACGGCTGTTCGGTCGACTCCTCGGTTTTCTTCTCTTCTTCGGTTGTCTTGCTGTTCGGATCTGTCGGATCGCCCGTTGTGCCAGGGGAATTGGGGCTTCCCGTACCGCCGGGTGTGCCCGGGCCGTTGCTTCCGGGCGCGGTGGGACCGGAGATGTCCAGGGGATTGGTGGGGTTGAGTGCGGTGGGGAGTACCGGGACCCGCCCATCGAACTCGGCGAACTTTTTCACGTAGTTTTCGAGCATGGCGTTGCGAGCGCCCGCGGTTGCCTCGCTGCGAGTCTTTTCTTCCTCTGAGGCACGCGGTGGCCATACGTTCGCGGTCCAGGAGTGGTGGTTGGCCTCCGGGATCCCGGTGGCGACGCTGCGGATCGCGTCGGCGGCGGCCTCCATGTCGTTGGACATCTGGGTGATCAGCGGGGTCAGCTCGTGGGCGTCTTTGACGTAGCGGGTGATTGCGTCTTTGGCTTTATCCGCGGCGGAGCCTTCCCATGACTCGGCGATCGAGCCTTGGACCGAACGGGCGAAGGTCTCGAGCCCCTGGTCCCAGGATGTGGCCGCATTGGAGTAGCTCATGGCGGCATCGTGGGCGGGTTTAGGATCCAGCGGCTTGAACGCTTCCTCGATATCAGTGCGTTCCCAATGGAATACGTTCTCCCCGCGCGGGGGGATTTGGGAGGACTCGTTGCCGGTCAACGGTTCACCTTTCCTTACAGTCCCGGCCAGGAGAAGATCTTCGGCGTCGCCGGTGCCTGCTGCGGCAGGTTCGTCTCGAGGTCGTGGTATCGGGCTGCCTGGTCGGTGTCGACGCCGGTGATGCGTTCGCGGACGGTCCGGAACAAGGTCTGGAAGTCTTCGATGACCTTGTAGTGCGACTCCAACACCTTGTAGATGTTGTTCGGGTTCTGCGTGCTTTGGGACTTCTCCCGCCAACGCTTGACCATCGTCTTGCCGGACACCAGATCACGTTCGCCCTGCGGGGTGAAGTGCTCACCGAGATCCCATTTATCTTGGTTAGAGATGCGGGTCATCGTTGCCTGGATGTCGACGATCTGGTCCTTGAAGTATTCGCAGTCGCGGTCGATATAGACGAATCTCTCGAGATCCATCCGCACCGTCAGCCGTCCCT
Organism: Nocardia sp. NBC_00403; assembly: GCF_036046055.1. Classification (NCBI taxonomy): domain Bacteria; kingdom Bacillati; phylum Actinomycetota; class Actinomycetes; order Mycobacteriales; family Nocardiaceae; genus Nocardia; species Nocardia sp. NBC_00403. The sequence continues at coordinate 8,603,214 of NZ_CP107939.1, read as the reverse complement.
CGCGAGCCTCGGTGATGAGGTTCGCCAACGGGCTCGCTGAGGTCTTGTCGTCATTTGCCATGGGTCCCCTCCCAGTTCGGTCCGTGAATCAGTGATCAGGCAGTCGTGGGCAGACTGGGCACAACCTTCTCCGCCAAGTCGCGAGCCAAGTCGCACGAGTCAAGGCTTCCCGTGCTGGTCGATTTCGGGTTGTTCAGGTTGAAGTCGAGGCTGCCGCCCTTCATCTCGACATTCAGAGTGCATGCCTCTTTGATGGACGGGCCCTCGAACTGGCGTGTCGAGATCGCCCGCCGACCGTTAATGGTGAACTCGGTGGCCTCAGGGAAGTTGCGGCTGCGAATGAGATCGATCGTGAGATTCGTCGTGCGGATGCTCACCCCATAGCTGCTTGACCGCACCCATTGACAACCGACCCATCGGACCCCGCCCCCCGCACTGTCGGTGACGGTGTGCTGGTTGTGCAGCTTCTCTGAGTCGAGCACGCTTTGCGGGACGTCCTTGCATGGGTCGTAGCTGCGCGGCGCATCCGCCGCCAGCGATGGTCCCGTGTTTGTTGGGGTCGATGGCTTCGCGTCCCCGCCGGTCGATGGCCCACATCCCGACAACAGGACAACAGCCCCGACCGCAAACGCGGCACCGAGCAGTGTGTTTCCCCTGCTGGTCATGTGTTCCTCCCGGTCGCCGGCTGTATCGATGACATCGATCAGGGCCGGCCCGGCTCCCCGCCCCCTGTTCAGCTGGATTGACCGTACCGGCCGGTCAACCAGCGTGCAACCGTCCCCGGGCGGGTTTCGGCGAAGTAGGATGCGTGCTCTGCGGACGCGGACCGCGATCCGGATGCCTTCCCAATCAAGGCATTTCGAGATCGGTTACGGCGCAATATATGTGGAACTTCATTCAAGAGTTCAGTGCATCGATGCCCTGGCCTGGACACTGAACTGTGTCCTCGTCGAGCCAAGTTCTGCGATTCTATCAGCGAAAAGGTCAGTGTTCCGACGGGATCTCAATACCACTAGGGCAGGGTCGACCCTGACGATCAGGACCCTGAGGTAATCAATCTGCTTGATCGTGGGCCAGCTCGACTTTGGGGCTGGGCCGTTCGTCTAGCCCACTGCGCGCAGTGGGCGTCGCGCTCGGCTTTGGGCTGGGCCTTGGCGGCGGATTGCGATCGGTGCCCTGAATCGCTTCGATCCAACCCCCGCCGGGCGTCCTAAGCACGGCCTGCCACAACACAGCGGCGAATCACTTCCCCTTCGAGTGCTCCATCATCAGCAGTAGCAGGGTCGCACTCCACGCCCCTGCCATCGTCAGCGTCGGCAGTTCAACCGCTGTTGCGGGGTCCCCACCCTTCCGCCGCATCTCACGCAGAAGCGGTGCCGACTTCCACATCCGGGTCGGGTTCGGTGGGTTTCGGCGGTTGGTTGGGCTTGGGTCTATTGGTGCGCCGCTTCTTCGTGTCGCGGAATTGTTCCTGTCCGCGCTGGTCGATCACGATGCGCTCCATGAGTTTTCGGGTAAGGGCTTCAGAGCCGTCGTAGACGACTTCGATGGCGCTTTCGCGGATAAGGTGCGAGAGACTGGCGATGCTGCCTCCGGTTCGGTCGTGCAGGTAGCGCTAGTGGTAGCGCACGAGGCTCCCTGGTTTGTGCGCGAATAGCAGCAGGCATGCTTTTCCATGCGGGCGACGACTGTTCGCCACTCCTGGATGTGATCTTGGGTGGTGATGGCGAACAACGGTGACGGGGTAGGTGGGGTCGTCGTTGACGCGGCGTCGCCGCGGTCACGCCTGTATGAGCTGGTGGAGGGCAGGCATTCGAGGCGTACGCTATTTCTCCTTGCGCGCCCAAGATTCGGATCTGGCTACGCTGGCGAACTCCGACATCGGCTATCGGTGAACTACGACGTCGATGAGCGAGACCGAAATCGCCTGGTATGGGCGAAACTGACGTCGCCGGCAACCGCGTCCTCATCGAAGAAGTGGTGACGGGCGACCGAGCACCAGAAGAGGTGGCCCTCCCGCATGCGACGCCCACCGTGTCATCCAATTGCGCTGGGCGGCAGGCACGGTAGGGTCTGCCGTGTCATTCGGGGGAACCTGGCCCCGACGCGTATCGAATGGTTGTGACGATCTTGATGGATGCACGAGGGCTTTGCGTAGTCGCGGTGAGCGTGGCGGCTGTGGCGGGTGGGCTGACGGGATGCGGGTCCGAGGCTAAGCCAGTGGAGACACCTCTGTTCAGCGGTATGTCGGATTCCTGCGCAAAACTGGCGGCACCGGCCATGGACGCCATTCGGCAATCCACTGGCAAACTCTTCAGTGCGGACGTCGCGTTCGAGGATGAGGGCAACCAGCCCGCGTCGGAGCCCGGCCAGTTGGTAAAGGTCTGTGGCGCATTATATCTGGCCCCGCCCACACACGTCGGGACCCAGTTGATCAATGCGGCGGAACGCCGCTTCATCACCTTGACGTTCTCGCTCCATTCCGACGATGATGCGGTCGCCTCCGCCAAGCACCAATTCGGTTTCGTCCGTGACCAGGTCAAAGGCCGCGCGACCTCAGGCCTCGGCGACGAGTCACTCGAAGGTGCAAACGGAAGCTTCAAGGTCACCCGCGCCATCACCGCCTTCCGCAAAAGCAACGCGGTTGTCGACGTGGCTGTTTCCGGATTGGACAGTTCCAGCAAGGATGTGGCAGTTTCCGAACTCGAGCCCGGATCACGCGCGATCGCAAGGGCATTGGCCGACAACATTGGCGCTGCCCTCAACCTCGAGTAGCCCTCCGCCGAGCCACAGCTGAGCCAGGCCAGGGCTACGGTGGTGGGCCCCAGCTCATGTTCGGCGCGGTGTGCCACTGCGGCGCGGCGGGTTTCCGAGTGACAGTGCGCGCTCAGCACCTTGCCGAGTTTCGACGCGCCCCTGCCTGTTACCGGCGGGCATGGCGAAGCCGGCCAGTCCGATCCAAGCTCCGTCAGTGCACTTCTCTGCACCTGGCAAGCAGATTCGCCGAATCGGCCGCAGCTCACTGTAGGACGGCCGCACGCAGCACCAGCTTGGACGCGGTTGGCAAACGCCCTGTAATCAGCGTAAGGCGTTTTGTGTCAAGCGGTTCCACTAAAGGAGAAAGATCAGGGGTAGGGAGAAGCCCACTCCTACAGCCAGGAGAACCGTCAACACAATACAAATGCTCACAGAGACCAGGACGGGCCGAGCCATACTACGCACGAATGCTCGACCCCCATCCTTTTTCCCGGCGGAGACCCCCGCCGCGACGAAAACGATCGCCCCGGCGAGCATCATGACAATGATGATGACTTCCAGAATGGTGTTCACAAACCCTCGCCTCCAGCGCACGAGCTTCACATGCCTAGAAGCGCTGAGTAATCAGTGTAAGGCGTTTTGTGTCAAATGATTCGGTCGGTGCCCAGGTCTGTCGTCGTCTCTGCATAGCGGCCCTCAACGAGTCGGGACTTCTGGTGTCCCGTTATGTGGCACTCGGTCGACGACGACCGGATCTGGTGGATCGACAACGCGACGGAGCGACTGCAAGAAATCATCACCCCACGCTGGCCGTCGGTCGCGGCCCCGTGCCTCGGCACGCTGGTCTGTGACGACGCCGACTGCCACAGGGCTGACAACGTCTCGTCAGCGTCACGGCTGATGCGGGAACGAATGCAACTCATCGAACCGGTTCCCCAGCACCGTGTAGGCATCCAGCCATCCGCTGCTGGCGGCGATCTCACACAGCGGTCCGGTCGGCAGGAATAGGAATGAAAGATCGGGTAACCGGCTCAGATCTCCCTGCCCGATGCGCCGGGCATGATCGGTGAGATCATCGACGAGCTCTTGTTCATCCGAGTACCGAGATTGCCAGATCAGCTCCTGCGGTACGCGTTTCACGATCGCCAACACCTGATCGAGGATGCCGACGATCTCCATCGCGGCCGACTTCATCCCGCCAGCATGCCATGTCCGGACCGGACACCGTCCGCCTGACAACCGATCGGTGTGTTCAGGTGCGAGGGCCGAGGTCAGCGCTCAGGCGCAGGAAGGCCACTCGGTGGCGAACACAAACTCATCCTTCGGGAGTGATCGGATGAACTCGCGCAGCCGTAGATGGTAAGGCCATTGGCTACCGGCCTTCGAACTCATTGGACTCACCCGAAACAGCGGCCATACCAATTGTTTCCATGTCGCGCGGCTATGGCCGCAGAGGCACAGCGTTCAGCTGCTGCCCCCGCCTCCGCAGCCCCCGCCTCCGCAGCTGGATCCCCCACCGCCGCAACCTGATCCCCCATCGGAAGTATCGCTGCCGCCGTCGAAACTGTTGCCGCCGCTGGACGCCCCCCACGCTCCCCGCCTGCGCCCCCGCCGCCTCGATGCCTTTTTCTCGTCCCTGCGGACTCCCCAGGCCATCAGTACACAAAATACGACCAGACTCCCTAGACCCCAGAGAATCGCGCGCATCGAGTCGGCGAACACGATGACGATCACAGCCAGAATCGCCACGATAGCTGCCAAAGCCGAAGCGGGCTGTGCTCGAGCTCCCATCCCGCTAGTCAACGCGAGCTCCGCCGATGACTCGAGACCCTGATTGTGTGACGTTTGGACACCAGGCATCCGGGGAAGCGGCGCGCACCACATTTGCTGCATGCCCGGCGTTCACCGATGTGGTAGGCCGGTCACCGAATTCGCGCCGCTGTCGATCGATCACGACTGCCCTGTGAACCTCACTCAGAACCGAAACCCCGTTGGTGACAGGTTCCGTCAGCGCACGCCCAGCGCATCGAGGATCATCGGACGCGCCGTCGCGAGCGCTTGCTGCCAGTAGGGCCAATTGTGTGTTCCGTTGACGATGTCGACGCGAGCGGCGATTCCGAGCGCTGTGAGTCGATCACGGAACATTTGGGTGGCAGTTGTCGCCATCGCCTCGAGGCTCATCGCGTTCACCGTGTTGCCGACCCCGTACGGCAGGTCGAGCGGGCCGGGCACGCCATTGCCCGTCCAGACGTACATCGGCAGTCCGCGCAGCAATTCGGCCTGCACAGTGGCATCGTTGCGGGTCCAGGCGGGGTCCTTGGCCGGACCCCACATGTCGTCCAGATTGAAGTTGCCTTCGTCCCACATGGCAACGCGCATCGCTTCGTTCCAGAGCGGATACGTCGGATGCACGAATCCGGAAAAGGATCCGGCGAACTTGAACTGGTCGCGATGGTGGCCGGCCAGCGTCAGGGCGGCGTTGCCGCCCATGGAGGCCCCGACGATGGCGTTGTTGGTTCGCGAAACGCCGTGTTGTTGCAGGAATGCGGGCAGCTCCTGGGTGAGGAAGGTCTCCCATTTGTATGTCGTCGTCTGACGGTTGGTACTACTCGGCCGGTACCAGTCGGTGTAGAAGCTCGAGTGACCACCGACCGGGAACACCAATGTGACGTTGTCGCCTGCGAACTGGCGCAGCGCGTCGGTATCGGTCGTCCACTGATTGTGGTCGGCGGGCGCACGGAAACCGTCGAGCACGTATAGGGCCGCGCTTCCGCCGCGGCGCGCCCACTGCACCTGAACTTTGATCGGCCCCATGCCGGACGGCACGAAGAGCTCCTGGTAACCGCCTGCCGGTGTCCGCAATATCGGTGCGTGGACCGGTGCGGCGGTAGCCACCGCCGCACCGGTCGACGACATCAGCGCAGCTGTTGCTATGACAGCGCCGGTCTTCCGCAGCCAACCACGAATTCCCCGCTGGTCCCCAGATCGCGCTGCTCGACCCACCCCGTTACCTCCTCTTTGTTCCCCGGTCGGTGACCGAGGAGACCCGAATTCGACTGCTGCTCAGGCCAAGTCGCTGTCCGTGCGCTTGCGGTCCCGTCACGCCCCGGTGCGGAAGGACCATCATAGGTTGTGCCGTGATCGCTCTCGAGCCGCCGTGAACGTGCAGCGCACGGGTGAGCTTTCGTCAGCGTGTACGTGCGCTCGAGAAGATGCTGTCCCGAATGTGGAGTTGTTGTAGTCACAGAAATCGTCAACTCTGCTGTCACGCTCCTCCTTCATACAGTGGCTCGAACGCTGTCCTCACCAGTGGGGAGCGCCGCCCGGCATTTCGAGGTCACGCACACGGATCCGTGGCAATGGCTCGAGTAGAGGTCCGCGGCAGGCGCAGTTGGTTGTCGGCCTCGGCTGTCGGGACACGGACGAGGTCTCGGTCCCGCTCTCCTTCGAGTGAGATGACTTCGATGTTCCTCGAGCCTGGACCCGTGCCGGGTCCTCCGAAATCTATAGGCGTTCTTCGAGCAGTTTCACGAGGGCCGAGGCCATGAGGGCCACGGCCCTATCATCGTCATGGGCCAGTTGCCGCAGGGGAGTGAGCGCGATGGTCCCCGGCATTTCGGCGAGTGCCTGTGTCAGCCGCATCCGCACCGCCGAATCCGCTGTGTGGGTGGCGAGTTCATCGACCACCGCACTCATGATCCGGTCCGCCCACTCGGCGTCGTGTGCCAAGGTTCCCAGTATCTCGGCTGCCTCGACATCGTTCGGGCCTTCGACCACGGTGTCGACGAGCGTCGGCACAGCTCGGGTCACGCCCCGCGCACCCAGTGCCAGAGCAGCATGTCTACGGATCGTCGTGTCCGTATCCTCGAGCGCGTCCGTGAGCACTGCGGTCGCCTCGTCGCCGGGTAGCTCGGCGAGGGCCAGGACCGCCCGCCGCCGGATGGCGATGTTCTCCGAGCTCATGGCGGGTATCAGGCTTGCCACACCGCCACCGCCTGCCCTCGTGAGGGCCCACCTCAGGGCCCCGGCAACGTTCGGATCGGATTCGATGAGGACCGCCTCTGCCAGCAGCTCGGCGGGCATCGGCAGATCCTCGGCCGGGGCCAGGACGGCTTGCTGCCGCCGCGCGGCACTCGGCGATGCCAGTCCGTGCAGGAGCTCGACGATGCGCGCGACGTCCTGCCAGCTGGAGGGCTCGGCCGTCTCGACCGTGCGCAGCCGCTCGAGTAGCTCCTGCTCCCGGTTCAGTCGTTCCTCGGCTTTTCGGATGAGGTCGCCGACCAATGCGGACGGGGTGAATCCGGGATCGTCGAGAGCGGATCCGATCTGGCGCAGTGACAATCCCAGGGATCGCAGACCCTCCACGTGGAAGATCCGCCGGATGTCTTCGGCAGAGTATTCCCGGTAGCCACCGACGGTGCGGCCTGTGGGGCTTACCAGCCCGAGGGAGTCGTAGTGCCTGAGCATCCGGGCGCTCACCCCCGAGCGGCGCGCCACCTCACTGATCAACACGCAGTTGCCTCCTCCTGGTCCGGACCGAGCGCGACGACCCGTCGTGCCTCATCGACAGCGAGGTCGAATCCGGCATCCGGGTCGTGCAGCAGCCGCCGCGTGGCGCTCGCATGCGCATGCACCGCCGGGTCGTGACTTGCCATCGCCGCCTGCAGGATCGGCTCGATCACATCGCCGAGCGCGACGAGGGCACGGCTCAGACTCAACCGTACGTCCCGGTCACCGCGCCCGAATTGCGTGGCCAGTTCCGTGGCCAGACCTTCCTTCTCCCCATCGGGCGCGAGAACGACGGCAGCGCGCCATGCGCTCCGCGCGACCTCGTCGTCGGAATCGTGTAGCAACGACCGCGTGATTGCGGGCCACACGTTCTTGTCCCCGATCTTCGACAGCGTATGCAAGGCCTGGCTTCGAGCCTGTGCGCGTTCGGAACAAAGTTCCGCGCGCAGTTTCGGAACCGTAATCTCCGACGGGAGGCGGGTCAGCGCCCACGTGAGCATGTCGCGCACGAAGAAGTCCGGCTCGACCGCACACCGTTCTACGAGCACATCGACGAAACCGGGTAGGGGATGCGTACCGATTGCCAGGGCCGCCTTCAGCCGCGTCGACGAGTTCCCAGCGGCCAATGCGTCGAGCAGCCGCGTGTCCTGTGAATTCCTGTGTGTCGAGTTAATGGGGACCACCTCCGACCGCCAGTGAAGGCCTTCTCACAGTGACAATGTCAAGTTCACGGGCAAGACGCCAGGATCCGCCCCGGCCATGCGCGCCCTCACGAGCCCCATCGGCCCCGGAGCTGAACGACACCGATGACCAGCAGCTACCGAACTTCGTTGTTTTTGCGCGGTTACTACCGGAACCCCGTGAGTTGGGTTCTGGGGTTGTAGAGCAGTCCAGTCGCCGTAGGGGAATGTTGTGGCGTGCAGCCCATCTGGCCAGGGTGGACCGGTTGTGCCGATTTCGTGGGCGAGGTCGGCCGGGGATCGGCCGACCGTGATGCATAGACCGATCGCGGCCGTCGGAAAGGGCGACCCCGACGTTCAAGCGCGGCTTCGGCTTCCACCCGTTGTGGGCGTTCATCGACCACGGCCGGGCCGGTACTGGTGAGCTGCCATGCCTGCGGCCCGGCAACGCCGGGAGAAATACCGCCGCCGACCACAAGCGGGTCCTGCATGAAGCTCTCTGCCAATGCGGAACCTGCCGTTCCGCAGCTGCGACGCCAACCGCGTCTGGCTCGCGCTCGTCACGCTCGCACTCGACCTCACAGCCTGGATGCAGACCCTCGCCCTCACCAACCTTCCAGCCCGCCGCTGGGCTAGAAAATCCTACGGCTGCGGCTGTTCTCGTTCCCCGCCCGCCTGGCCCGACACGACCGCCGCGTCCACAACGATCGAAAGGGCATCACCGTGCCTGTGGAACCCGGCAGCACGGCTCACCGCCATCATCCGCTACGTACTCGACAGTCACCCGCCAACAGCGTTGAACTGACGAGCCAACATCCCGCCAGCATCTGAAAGTCCGCCTGGAGTATTAGTTCTCCGTAAGTTGCTCGGGTGAAGTACGTGAGTTCACGGTCCGTGAACTCACCGAGCAGGGAACCCACGGCGTTTCGTGCATCCGGCCGTAAAACGTCGGCCGGTTCCAGCCCAACCAGTTTCGGAACGAGACTGCATCACGCCGGTGTCAGCCCGTCGACAAGTGCGATAGGCGGCCAGAGCGCTGTGATCATCACCCACTTGATGGTGGAATTCAGTCGGGCAAGCCCTTGATCACAGCCCGAGATCCAGTGGCTGGTCCGGTACTCCATCCTTGATCAACTCGGCCAGTGGGCCCGCGAGTTCACGCGGACCGAAGAGATCCGGGCCGTGGTAGTTGGCGATTTCGGCCAGCCGCCACCACCGAAACCCCGTGATGTTCTCGGCGGCCAGCTCCTCGCTCGACAGTGCACCGTTTGGATGGAAGGCCGCAGTACGAACGAGGAAGTAGTCCTGGAGCGCACCGTCATACCCGTGCAGATAGCCGGGCTCGACGACTTTCCGACGCCACGCGTGTGGCGGCATCCCGGCGACCACGAGGCCGATCTCCTCGTGTAGCTCGCGGCGCAGGGCCGCGCGCGGTGTCTCGCCGACTTCGACGCCTCCCCCTGGAGTCGCCCAGACCACCCGCTCCGGAAGGGCGAACCTGCACAGCAGGATGCGGTCCTCCTCATCCAGAACGATCGCACGGGCCGAGTGACGCAGGTTCAGCGAAGGCATGGGGACACGTCACATCATCTTTCGGTAACACACAACACGTTCGCGTTCTTCGAACCCCAAGGCGGCGTGCATTTCCTGCGCGTTGACGTTGCCCAGCAGGGCATCAGAGCCGAGTTCGGTGCAGCCGTGGCCGCGACCCCATGCCTCTACCGCCGCGCACAGCGCCCGGGCTACTCCTCTTCTCCGGTGGGTAGTGATCACGAAGAGACCCTCGAGGAACGCGACCGGTGAGGTGTCGCAACCGTTGACGTAGTCATGGCGCAACGTGACTTCACCGAAGCCGACTGCGGCGCCGTGCTCGTCGCGAGCCAGGAATGCGGACGCAGAGGTTGAACCGTCGTATTGCTCGCCGACGTCGGCGCGATGCTCGGCGACAGAGCTGTCCGGCCACAGTTGTGTGCGCAGGACGGCCAACTCGTCCAGATCGCCTGCACCGCAGGCATGTATATGCATGACCGAACGGTATTCCCGACTGGTGGTCGTCGCAACGGATTTTCGCCACTAGGAGTCGAGTCATGGGCACCAGATCGATCGCCGCAACGCTCAGAAACTCGCCGACACAGCCACACTGCCGGAGTTCAGGTGGGCGGATGTTCCCGTGTCGCCCCGACCGGACGCTCCATCAGCGCGCGGGCGTTTATCGCGTACGTGATCGCGGTCTTGTCGCTGAGCCTATATTTTAACGGTTCGATCTCCCCAGCTGTCTGCGTCAACTCTGGAGCAACTTCGGTGAGTCAAAACTTCGGTACTGTCTCAAGGAGATCGACGTCTACTTTCAGCTCCCTCGCCACTGAAAATCACTCCTTAACTGTTCGGCTTCTGCATTTCTGGGACGGCCGTAATCACTGTCCATCTCATTATGGATCTACAATTTTCCAGATCGCCATTTCGGATTCTGCAGGTGCCGCGCCATTCCACGGATGGTCCTGGAAGTTTTCATCGGTTAGAAGCGCTCGATACTTTGGTTTCGCTGCGCCTAGGTTAGTAATGTCCACTACCGAGATTCGCGACGCAATTGTAGTCTTCTTGAGAAGGCGCGCGATATCAGTGGCGACCGGACGTAGATCGCCGGGACCGGCCGACGCTGCCACATCGAGGCCAACGGTAACCGATATTTTGCCCAGGTTCTCGCTCCTGTCAGTTGTGTATACCATGAATAGGCAAGTTCCTGACGGAAAAGAAAGTTTCGCAATTTCCGCCGTCAAATATTCCTCGTCCGCGTTCTGCGTTTTTCTGGATTTCCAGTTCACGCACGGAGCGGAAGCAACTGTCGACACCGCTTGGGAACTAGAACTCGGCTGCGCAGTTGGCGTAACATAGTTGCTTGAACCGCACGAGGACAAAACGAATATCCCAGCGACGACGGCTATGGTCTTTGGCACCGAATGGAGGTGATCAAAGACTGCCGCTCGTGGGGAATGCGACATGCGGCGACCATTGCTGGATTGCGACTGAATGCAGTTCATTACAGCCCTGGCCAGGAGAAGATCTTCGCCTGGGCTGGCGGTTGCTTCGGCAGGTTCGCCTCCAGGTCCTGGTATTTGGTGGCCTGGTCGGTGTCGACGCTGGTGATGCGTTCGCGGACGGTGCGGAACAGGGTCTGGAAGTCCTCGATGACCTTGTAGTGCGATTCCATGACCGCGTAGATGTTGTTCGGGTTCTGTGTGCTCTGTGACTTCTCCCGCCAGCGCGAGACCATCGTCTTGGCTGAGATCAGGTCCCGATCTCCTTGCGGATCGAATTTTTCACCGAGACCCCACGTGTCCTGCTGAGAGATCTCGGACATCCTGTTCTGGATGTCTACGATCTGATCCTTGAAGTATTGGCAGTCGCGGTCTATATAGACGAACTTCTCGAGATCCATCCGCACCGTCAGCCGACCGTCACGGGCTTCCCCTATTAGGTTCGCCAATGGGCTCGGTTGAACCTTGTCGTCGTTTGCCATATGGGTCCCCTCCCAGATCGTTCCGTGCAGCAGTAGTCAGGCAGTGGCGGGCAGACTGGGTGCAACCTTCTCCGCCAAGTCGCGCGCCAACTGACACGAGTCAAGGTTTCCGGTGTCGGTTGCCTTGGGGTTGGTCAGATTGATTTCGAGGCTGCCGCCCTTCATCTCGACATCCACGGTGCATGCCTCTTTGATGAACGGGCCGTCGAACTGACGTGTCGAGATCGCCCGCCTGCCATTGATAGTGAACTCGGCGGTCTCCGGGAAGTTGCGGCTGCGGACGGCATCGATGGTGAGATTCGTTGTGCGGATACTCACCCCATAGCTGCTCGACCGTACGTAGGCGCAACCGCGCCATTTGACCCCAGCGCTCGTATCGTCGTTGGCGATGCGGGTTTGGTGCAGCTTCTCCGCGTCCAGCACGCTTTGTGGAACGTCTTTGCATGGGTTGTAGCTGCTCGGCGCATCAGCAGCCAGCGAAGGCGCGGCACTTGTGGAAGGAGTTGTGGGCTTGGCGTCGCCGTCGCTCGATTGTCCACATCCCGAAAGCAAGACAACAGCGCTGACGGCAAACGCGGCACCGAGCAGTGTTTTTCCCCTGCTGGACATGTGTTCCTCCCGGTCGCCGGCTGCATCGATGACATCGATCAGGGCCGGCCCGGCTCCCCGCCCCCTGTTCAGCTGGATTGAACGTACCGGCCGGTCAATCGGCGTGCAACCGTCCGGGGACGGTGCTCCGGCGAAGTAGAAGGTGTGAGCTGCGGACGAGGACCGCGACCTGGTTGCCTTCCCGGGTGAGGTCCAGGCAGGTGTTCGTGTCGAGCCGGAACCGGGCGTAGAGGTTGAAGTTGGACCAGAACAACGGCGACAGTGCGCGCCGTTCGGTCGCCCCGACCAGGTCGTTGAATCGCGGATCCTCCAGAACCGCTTGCAGCAGCATGGTGTTGATGTGCGCCAGCGCGGATTGCCGCAGGTGCAGCACAGGCATCGACACCTCGGCGTGCTCGCGGTCGGCGCCGGTGAGCGCGGAGTCCGTGCCGCAGAAGACGATGGTGCTCGGGCCCGCCTGCGTGTATTTCAAATGTCGTCGGCTGGTTCGATGTCGACGACGATCATTTTGTCCTGTCGATAGTCGTCCAGGTGTGGGGAGTTCCAGCGTTCGCCGACACGAATTCGGTCGAACCTGAACGTGGCATTGGTCTCGTTGACGCCGACGATGCAGCGCACTGGAGTTGGTGGATCGAGTCCGTGGACGAGGCGGCCTATCGCTGCGGCCAGCGCGACTCCGCGCAGGAGCAGAATCCGCTGGCCGTCCTCTCCGATGGACGGCTGGTCATCGATGGTGACGACGTCAACTGGGACGAAGTCCTCCAGATGAAATGAACTGTCGTTGCATTCCCAACCGGTGAGATCGGGAAAGAATGATGGCGCATTGTCGGCGTCGGCGGTGGAGTCGGCCCACGTCAAAACCTCACCCCGGTGGACGATTCCACGAGCCACACGCTCGCTGAGAGCGGCATTCAGCCCTCCCGGTGGCTCCATCAAACCGAGACTCGGCAGCACGCCCACAGACTGACCGCCAGATCGTTCATCTTTACCGAGAGCACGGCAGCAAGTATCCCAGCCCGACTGCAGACGCGGCGGTTGCGGCAGCCGGCATGCAGTCGAGACTCGAGTGGGCCGAGGCGATCCGGAATTCCCACAAACTTCGACACTGGCGAACTATCAGTCAGCGAACTTTGGACCTACTCGTCTAGGGGGCGGTCGTCTCCGACCATGACGCCAGCGGTGAAGGCGTCCCATTCGCCCGGCGTGAAGATCAGCGCCGGACTGCTGGGGTTATTCGAATCGCGGACGCTGACGCCGCCGCCTGCGAGCCACGCCACCTCAACACAGTCGCTCTGGCTGCCACTGTGACTGCTTTTGAACCAGGGAGCTCGAGACAAGTCAATGTTGTTCACACTCGAGCTCCTTCGCCGTCCGGGCTGCTGTGAGGGTGCTCGGTGGTTGTGCCTGGCTCAGGCTGGGTGGTTGAACTCTCCGTTGGTGACGCCAGCGGTGAAGGCGTCCCATTCGCTCGGGGTGAAGATCAGTGCCGGGCCGGTAGGGTTCTTCGAGTCACGAACGCCAACGTTGGCCCCGTCGAGCCACGCCACCTCAACGCACTCGGTTTGGCCGCTGCTGTGGCTGCTCTTGAACCAGTTCACTCCGGTCGGGTTCGCATTCACGCTGCATAACTCCTTGCTGCCTGCCTGAGCAGGTCTCGCGATCTCGTTTCATCCACGCATGTACTCCGGATGGCCGTAGCAAGCTCAGCATAACGCCGGACATCGTCGGCACTCTCGAGGTAAAGATCCGGCTTACCGGCACCTTCGAAATAGACCAGCGGTGGCTCAACCTGCTCACCCTTGGCGTTGATGCCGAAATCGAGGATCACTAACGGGCCGTGCAACAGGCCCAACATGCACCCACTCGTGAACGGGTGTATCCGAAGTGAGACGTTTGGTAGCTTGCTGATCTCGGCCAGGTGTCGCAACTGTGCGGCCATGATGCGAGGGCTGCCGAGGACGCGGTGTAGAGCGGATTCGTGAAGCAACAGTTCGAGTTTCACTGGGTCGGACTTGCGGGTGATGATCGCTTGCCGTTTCAGTCGCAGCTCCACCCGGCGGTCGATGTCCTCCGGGCTGCTATCACGATAGAACGCGCTGATCAGTGCGCGTGCGTAGTCGGCCGTCTGCAACAGGCCGGGAACGATCTCATGGTATGAAATCAGCTGGCGCGCAGAGGCTTCGAGTCCAACGAACATATTGAATGTGGAATCGCTGTAGAGACCGTCGAACGCAGTGTGCCAACTCTTGACCTGTGCCTGCTCGGCAAGTTTGAGCACGCGGCTGGTTTCGTCCGCTGACACTCCGTATATCTCGCACAGGGCTCTGATTTCGCGAATCTTTACCTTCGCCACCTGCGCGGTTTCGATGCGGTGTAGCCCACTCTTGCTCAGTTCGGCCAGCTTCGCGGCTTGGTCGAGGGACAGCCCCTGTCCTTCGCGGGTTTCGCGGAGGAATCGCCCAAGCTGTCGCCTGGGCAGCGTCGAAGCGTCATCTTCGCTGGTCAAGGTTCATGCACCCCCTGCGGTTCTGGGACAGTCGGGACTCGAATGTGGAACGCACTGCGCGGCTGATCCGGGATTCTTCCTGCAGATTTGGGACGACTTGTTTGGGACTCCCAGATTTGCTCGTTTCATCGTATCGCTCGTGGTGCCATTGAACGCAGCGTTCGGATGACACCGCAGCTTGGAGACCACGGTGGCCTCCAAAATGCGTGAACTACACCAACTTCGGCTGAGTGCGTCACGGCTCGAATCCACCCCGCGAGCAAACAGCGATCCTTGCTGCCGGTCGTCCGAACGCCTCACAACCCAGCACACCGACCAGGTTCCGGGGGAACCATGACACACACGCAAACCATCAAGTCGCCGACGACAAGCGACAAACCGAAAGCTATTGGGTTCGTGCGCAATGACGTGTCCGGTCTGGATGCGCCACGCCACGCCAACGACGTGCAGCGGCACGCTCGCACGCTCGGCTACCAGTACGTGTACACCGTGCGCCCACCGGCCGACGTCGACCCGATCAGGTACGCGCTCGGCATAGCGGCCGGACTGGGAGTCGAGGTGATCGTTGTCTTCGACCTCGGGCACGTGGACTGCCTGCCCGCGTTGATCTGCGATGCAGGCTTCGACTTGGAAACTGTTTGCCCGCAAGGCATGTGGGCGCGTAGCGCACAACACAGGTCCGGCGTCGAGATGGGGGCAGCGTGATGAGCGTTGACACGATCGTCACACCACCGAACATCTGCGGCTCAGCTGAAGTCGAGCTGGCGCACCGGCAGATGCGGCGACACCGTGCGTGCCGGATCGACCGGTGCGCGTGGAAGTGGGTCGCGTACTACACGCTCGTGCACCACGGCCGGATCGCGCCGCAGGAGTTCAGCCCGCGCGAACGCGCCCACCTGCGTGGCATCGACTTTCCGACCGACACCACCGAACGCTGCCTGCCCGACGGCGCACCCGAACCTCTCGCATTCCAACAGGTGCTCGACGGGCTCGCGCAACTAGCGCTACCGCCGATCCATCCGGGCAATGGCTGCGAGCGATGAACGGCGCGTGGGCACTTGGCAGGTGGTGCACAGCATCCTCGCGGTTGTCGGGAGCAGCGCGTGCGGCATGGTCGGGGTGGCGTGCGTGTGGCCGGTCGACAAGCCACGCCGCGACCGATCTACCCGAGGCCGCTGCCCGATACGACCGGTCGAATGGCCGAAGGCGTGGACATGCGGCCCACCTGGTCAGCCGTTCACCCTCGCCGACGCTCATCTGGCGATGCAACTGCACCGCGATCACGACTGCGAGCGCAAGCATGCCGCGTTCGACGCACTGGTAGCAGCCGGACGCATCCATCCCGATTCATCACGCCGACACCGACTTTGGGGGAAACCCTGGTGAACGAGAACGAAAGGCGGCCACGGCCCGTGACGCAGCAACCGGATTCGTTTGTAGCGCGAGTGCGTTTCCCCGAGGATCGGGCCGAGCAGGCCGGGTACCTACTCGTCCATGCCGAGCATCCACCGGGCGGCTGGACACTGTTGGCCGCCGAAGACGGCGAGCGCATCTACAGCGGCAGCCTGGATCAGATCGACGCGTGGTTGAAGTCGTAGCGGACGTGAGGTGCCGGGGGTGGTCCTGCGGCGGCCGAACTCGGCGGCTCGAACACCACCGATACCAACGACATTCGAGACAGAGGAACTTCGGTGCGGAGTGCGGAGGAGTTGGGCAATAGTTTGTGGCCGCACCAAGCCGATGCCGTCGAGAAGGTCTGTGTCGAGCTGGGCGAACGAGGCCGGGCGACGGTGGTGGCCGCGTGCGGGACCGGTAAGACACTGATCGGTGCGGAGTGCTCGGTGCGCCTGGTTCCCGACGGTTCGGTGCTCATCATCCTGCCCACCCTGGAGTTGTTGTCGCAGACCGCGCACTCCTATGCGAGTCACCTCGGTTCGGCGGCAGGTGTGATCGCGGCGGTGTGCGGAGACAAGCAGGCCACGGATGCGGCGGTCGAGCTACGCGCGGAGATGATCGGCCTGCACGCCCCGGTTACCACCGACCCCGTCGAGATTGCAGTCCTCGTCGGGCGAGCTGGGCGCGTCACCGTGTTCGCCACCTATGCCAGTCTGCCGGT
This sequence comes from Nocardia sp. NBC_00403, assembly GCF_036046055.1. Taxonomy (NCBI): domain Bacteria; kingdom Bacillati; phylum Actinomycetota; class Actinomycetes; order Mycobacteriales; family Nocardiaceae; genus Nocardia; species Nocardia sp. NBC_00403. Next base: position 8,586,520 of record NZ_CP107939.1, on the reverse strand, counting down.
GATCATCGCAGCGCATGCCCAGAATGGTTTGGGGCGTTGGGGTTTGGTCATTGTCGATGAGGCCCATCGCACTGCCGGCGTGCGGGGGCAGTGGGCGCAGATACACGAGGATCGGCTGGTGCCGGCGGCCCGGCGGCTGTATCTGACCGCGACGCCACGGATCATGACGATCGGTGGCACCGACAGTGTGAGCATGGACGATCCCGCGGTGTTCGGTCGGCAGGTGTTCCAGCTGCCGTTCGCTGCCGCGATCGAGTCGGGTTTGCTGGCCGACTATCGCGTGGCCGTGGTGACGGTGACCGACGCCGAGGTGGCGAAACTGACCGCCGCACGCCAACTGGTGACCGTGGAGGGGCGTGCGGTATCGGCACGGATGCTGGGTATGCAGGTCGCCTTGGTGAAAGCGGTGCGCGACTACCGATTACGGCGGGTGATCACCTACCACGGCCGGGTGATGGCGGCGACTCGGTTCGCCACGGGGTTGGCCGCCGCGATCAACCTGTTGCCCGCGGACGACCGGCCACAGTGGGCGGTGCGGGCCCGCTGGGTGAGCGGGGACATGCCGCCGCAGCATCGCCGTGCCGCGCTGGCCGCACTACAGCGCCCAGGTGACTCCACCGTGGTGGTCTCCAACGCACGCGTGCTCGCCGAGGGCGTGGACGTGCCCGCCTTGGACGCCGTGATGTTCGCCGACCCGCGCGACTCGACCACCGACGTGGTGCAGGCCGTGGGCCGGGCCTTGCGGCGTGGTGGGGAGACGGGAAAGGTCGCCACGATCATCGTGCCGATCCTCCTCACCGAGGACGAGAATCCGCTAGCGGCGCTGGATGGTTCGGAATTCGATACCGTCTGGCGGGTGGTGCGGGCGTTGCGTGCGCACGATGAAAGGATCGCCGACGACCTCGATCATCGGCGTCAGCTGTCGCGGCGCGGACTGCCCGAATCTCGGGAAACCGGTTGTCTCCCTGGCTGGTTGCAGATCGATGGCGCACCCGCACGGGTGAGCGATGCGTTCCATCGAGCGATCTTGCTGCGCACCGTGGCGACGACGACCTCACCATGGTGGGAGAACTACGGCGCTCTCGTGGCCTTTCACACCGAGTTCGGACACGTCGATGTCGCCTACGACTACCGCACTCCCGACGGCTACCCGTTGGGCCGGTGGTTGGGACGGTGCCGACGCGAATACAAGGCCGCGACACTGCGCATCGACCGGGTTGCGAAGCTGGAAGCCCTCGGCGTGGACTGGGATCCGTTTTCGACCAGATGGGAAACGGGAATCGCCGCGCTGCACCGATTCCGCGCCGAGCACGGACATGCGAACGTCGCCGCCGACTACCGGGCTGCGGACGGACACCGGTTGGGTGAGTGGCTGGCGCAGTACCGCGCTCGGCAACGGGCCGGGAAGCTTTCGGTGGAGCGGGTGACGGAGCTGGAAGCCCTTGGCGTCGGCTGGGATTCGTTCGCCGTCCGATGGGAGGCCGCAATCGCCGCGCTCCGCGCTTTTCGTACCGCGCATGGGCACGGCGATGTCGCGGTCTCGTATGTGACCGCCGACGGCTTCGAGCTGGGGCAATGGCTGCGCAAACGCCGCGAGCAATACCAGGCGGGCACCTTGCCGGAGGAGCACGCCGCCGCCTTGGAATCTCTCGATATCGACTGGAATCCGACCATCAGCCGCCGCGCAACCCGGTGGAAGAGGGCGTTGTCCGCGCTCGATGCCTATCGGACGCATCATGGTCACACGGAAGTCCCGGCCACCTATGTCGCACCGGACGGTTTCCAGCTCGGCAAGTGGTTGTCGCGGCGGCGTGAAATGTTCCGCGCCGGGACATTGTCGAGTGAACAGGTCACTGCGTTGGTCGCCGCGGGCATCGACCTCGCCGAACAGCGATGGAGCCGACGTCTGTGAAACCGGCACCTCGAAGATCTGGTCGCCTTCCGCCGCGAGCACGGGCACGCCAACCCTGCCCAAAGGTATACGACACCAACGGGATTTCGGCTCGGTGCGTGGATCAGCGGATGCCGAACCAGCTACCGAGCGGGCGAATTGACCGCTGCCCAGATCGACGACCTGCACCGGCTAGGCGTCGATCTCGGCCCACAGCTCACCGGCGGCTCTGCGCACAAACAATCCCGGTGGCGGATCGGAATCGAACACCTCGAGGCATACCGCAGCGAGCACGGCCACGCGGACGTCGACAACAGTCACCGCACCGCGGACGGATTCCGGCTCGGCGCGTGGCTCATGCAATGCCGACGCGACCATCGCTCGGGCACGCTGCCCGTGGCCCGCGCCCGTGAACTCGAAGCCCTCGGCATCGACTGGCGTGGCCCACGAGAAGTTCTGTGGGACAAAGCTATTGCCGCACTGAGCGCCTACCGCGAGCTTCACGGGCACATCGATATTCCCACCTGCTATGTCACCTGCGACGGTTTCCGGCTCGGCACGTGGATCCGATCACGCCGCAACGACTATCGAACGGGCCGACTGTCCGCACAAAGAATGCAGGCCCTGACCGAACTCGGTATCGACTGGCATCCCGCCCGTAACTGGTAGTCGAGCACGGACGCGCGGTGGACACCTCTGTCGATTCCGATCACAAGCTCATCGAATCCTATCCACGCTCGGAGCCGCTCCTGGCGACGCTCGCGACCCCTCTCCGCCGCTCGCAGCTCCCGTGGCACCACCCCGACCATCGCCCGCCGTAACACAGGCCACGGCTCCGGACTCGGGAAACTGCGGTGACGGCCGAACGCACATTCGCGTGGCTCCATACGTTCACAAGGCTGCGAACCCGCTATGAACGCCGCGCTGACATCCCACGCACTACTGAGCCTTGCCCGCTCGGTCGTCTGCCTCCGGAATATTCATTCCGAACTGACCTCTTGTATTACACACCAGCTCACCGCAGAGGGTACCCTTCCGAATGGTTCGGGTCTGCACGCACTCTAGTGCTGCTGAATTCCCCAGGTGGATGGTGCGACCACGGAGTACGCCCATCACCCGGATCGTTCACTATCAGGTCGGAAGAATGCGCTATGGAGGGAGCTTTCCAAGCTTCTCCCTGGGTTGTTGTCGAAACATCCCCTTCGGGGTAGTACACTCCACCAACCCCTGCTTTGTCTTTCAGATCCTCGAGGTACTCAGGGGTTAAGTGCTCCTTGTCGAAAGGCTTATCGGGCACCAACACCATTGCTCTTGGTTCCTGCCAGATTGATTCCCTCGAGGTCAGATCTTTCTCGGCTGCCTTTTGCATGTAGTCTTCCACGGCCCGTGCTTGTATTTTGAGGAAAGTTTCGTCATCCACCACCACTGTTCTTTTTTTCCACCCCAAGAATCCGGTCTTGACCGTCACCACTCGCTGATACGCGGGAGGTTTGTAGTCTCCTACCGTTCCCGCAGGCAAGGGTCTGTCCAAGGCTCTGCTTCGGAGATTCATCTCGTCACGCTCGCGGGTCCAATGTGCTGCTTCGGACCGGCTCCTCCCGTCGGGGTATGCGACCTTGTAGTTGTACTCAGAAGTCGAGACCTCCGCCGCTGCCCAATGCCGGCCGTGGTCAACGCCATTAGCGGGAGGAAAATCCACCCCCACTGGAAATTTCTTCCTCCATATATGAGGATTTATTTTATCTATCACCGGACGTTTATACCTGCTATACGGGTATATAAGAGTGCGTCGATGCATGGAACGGATGACGACTTGGTCGGCCGTGAATTCAACTCTGCCTTTAGCGTCAGGGATGAAATTCTTCAGGGGGATAGCGGCAGCGCGATCGGTGTCAGCTTCTTTCCTGGCGGTATCGCGCAGTTTTCCTGCGAACCCGTACAGGGGTTCGCTCGCTCCGTTTTTTGCTCCGGTAGCAATCGCTGGAGTCAGACGAGTTGCGAGGATCTTTTTAAAAAGAGCAGCTGGGCCGAACATAATAAGGTCACCTTCATAGTCCCGATCTCGGGGGCGTCAATGCATCCGCCACTAAACAGAGGGGAGCGCAACCATTGGGGTTGAGGAGGATGCCGGCATCGCCTGGAATGATCTCTGGAAGGTCGCTACCCGCCACGGGCCACCAACGGTCCACCTCGACGCCGAGCTTCTGCGCCTGAGCGGTGGCTATCACAACGCACAGGATATCATCGGGCATAACAGTCACGACCGGTTGGTCGTCTTCGTCGCACCCGATCTCGACGATCGAGTGGCAGAGCATGGACACGAACTCATCGATGAGTTGCTGCTCGCCCCCGGCAATCAGCCGCAGTATCGCATCGAGAGGGTCGGTCGGTGTCGCCTCATCGGCCGGCAGGTAATCGGGATTCGGTTGGAACGGCCCCACATTCCCGTTTTCGTCCACCATCCATCCGCCCACGATCGCTTCCGGCGGTGGTTGTATCTGCGGCGGTGTACTCGGTTCCCACCCCGGTGCGGTGAGGAAGAGCCACTCGCCTTGTCGAATCACTTTGGACGTCGACTGATCCATTGTCACTCCGATTGCCACTACCGCTTCCACTGCCTGCCCGTGCTGGGTCTCTACCAGGGAACCACACCGGCCGGTCCGCGATCGCATAGGCAGCAACGGATGAGCCAGGGTGGCATAGTGCTGCTGGGGCGGGGTTGTATGAGGTCAGTTGTGTTCGTGCGTGTTTCGGTGGTAGCGGTTCGGTGTGTCCGCGCAGCGGCGTCAGCTGTCGCGGCCCGGACTGCCCGAATCCAGCGAAACCAGTTGTCTGCCTGGCTGGTTGCAGATCGATGGCGTACCCGCACGGGTGAGCGATGCGTTCCATCGAGCGATCCTGCTGCGCACCGTGGCGACGACGACCTCACCATGGCACATCGACGTCCTCACCTGCCACGTCACTCGCGACGGTTTCCGGCTCGGCAGGTAGATCCGATCGCGCCGCATCGACAATCGAACCGGGCGACTATCCGCGCAACGACAGCAGGCCCTGACCGAACTCGGCATCGACTGGCATCCCACCCCTGACCGGTAATGCGGCAGCCATCGACCCGGCTTGCGCCTCGGACGATGGCGACTGAAACCCGTGTGCAGCTCAGCCGACGGTGATGAGTTCCTGAGCCGTCCGGCTGTCGTCACCTCCCCGGTTTCTCACCAGGGAGGTGAGCTCCAGGTGGGCGCTACACGACCGGGTTACGTTGCAGGACAAGCCCGGTGGCGCACACCGATTCTTTCCCACTACTGGCGAACCGTGCAGGCGAAGCTAGGTTCGGTGCGGTTCCATTCGTCTTCCCTCATGCCGAACCCGGAGGTCTGTGGGTTGACGGCCAACAGGAGAGAAATCGTTGATCTCGAGGACCGCGACTTACCGGTTTCTGCGCCGCACCTCCGACGATGCCGCCGAGACCAGGTCCGAAGGAAAGTTTCTCGGGATTTCGCTGACCTCGAGCGGTCGGTCCATCTGGCAGGAGACCGACTCGATCACCGGCACGCGGCGTGGGCTTCGCCCCGCTCTGGCCGCGGCCGACTCATCGAGGCAGCAGGCGGATCACGTGCGGCGTCGGTGGTTTCGGCGGCGAGGGACCGCGTCGGTCACCGGTGAGCGCTGACAACCAGAGTGGAAGGACAGTCATTGACGCAGGAAAAGCCCGTGGTTCGGATTCTCGCCGGAGTGGCCGGCCGCAGCCTCACCTTGATGGTTGGGATGGCCACCGGTGCGGTGGATGCTCTTGCTGCCCGGCGGGCGCAGGGCAGCCGACAGCCCGCCCCCGCGTTCCAGCCGGTCGTCGTGGGTGTCAGTGGTGGTGCTATCGCGGCCGCGGCGATAACGCTGGGCCTGACTCGCGACCAGGCACGGCAGATCGCGATTGATCACCCCCAGCAGAATGTTTTGGGCGAGAAGAGCTTTCGTACTCTGCTGACCCGACGCACGCTGTACCCCGAGGCGCGGATTCGTGAACTCGCCCACGCCGTCGTCGGTGACCGCACATTCGCCGACTTCGCCCTTGACCCCAACCCGTCCGGACTGCAACCACACCAGATGGCGTCGTCGCTACTCATACCCGTCTACTCGGCCGAACACGGCACACTGCTGCTACCACGAGACCTACCCAAGCTCGGACTGGACGACCTGCCGGTCGCCGATGCGCTGGTCGCAGCGACCCGTATACCGGGGGCTCTGCCCGCGGCCGCCGGGCTCGGGGACGTCTTCGACGGCGGCTGCCAGCACCGGGTCCCACACGACATCTTCTCCCCGCATCCAACCCTGATTCTGGACCTCTACGGGCCGCAACCATACGACAGCCGAGGCGGATTGATCTTTCCCCTCCTACATCCATCGCTGCCTGCAATTCCCCATCGCCCGCGACCTTTTCACGACAAGACCCTGCGCGAGGCGACCATCTTCGCCCACCAGCCATACGGCGCGGCGCTCAAGGCCCCCGCTCGATCATCCGGAGAACTGTTCGACACCGGCTACGACATCGCCACGACCTGGATTCATTCCCGGACCGACGAGCAACTCCTCAACGTAGTCGACCCGCATGTTCTCGGATTGCCGGATGAAACCGTTGCGACCGATCGAATCCAGTCGATCGCCTGACGAAGTCATCATTGCTTCCGCGATCCATTTCGCCGGCACCGCAACACCTTTGCGTCATCGCCGCTGCTTGCGGGCGGCGGGGTCAGTGCTGGCCTGCCATGGGATAAAAGCCCAAGGGGACGGACGCGCGTACTTGCTGAGCGACCGCACCGAAGCGTGCCCACTCGTCCGCATCAGCAGCGGCGTGGATGCCCGGTCCTCGGCATGCGTCAACCGGGGATGTCGGAGTTGATGCAAGGTGAACGGCCATGTCGAAGTCATCTCACTGAAGGGCGACAACTACTGGCTCGAGGACCGCGACATCGGCCGAGTCCTGCCGCCAAGACCAACGATTGATTCCGCGGACATTCGGACTCGACGGTGCAGCGAGGTTTCGCGTTGCATATGCGACAGCTTCTGAGGATTGCGCACAGAGTAGATCCCGCTGATGAGTCCGGCGTCGATGCGCACCGCCATCACGCTGTCGAGCTCCCCGTCGAGCCGGATGATCAGCGCCGGATATCCATTGACCTCAGTCGGTTGCAGTGTCGCCTCGGCGCCGATCGTGTTCCAGTAGATGGCGAACAGTCGAGCCACTTGGTCGGCCCCGACGATGGGCCGCGGTAGGGCCTGCTTGATTCCGCCACCGTCGTTCAGGGCGACGACGTCGGGCGCGAGGATCTCGAGCAGGCGCTGTAGATCGCCGGTTTGGACAGCTCGTTGAAACGCTTCGAGTGCGTCTCGGGTCTCGGCCGCGGAAACGATTCCGCGCGGTCGGCGCGCGGCGACGTGTGCTCGTGCTCGGTGGGCGATCTGGCGGACCGCGGCGGGGGTCTTGTCGACGGCTTCGGCGATGTCGTTGTAGGCCAGGTCGAATACTTCGCGGAGAACGAATATCGCTCGCTCGGTCGGTGCGAGTGTTTCGAGCACGAGCAGCATTGCCATCGAGATGCTGTCGGCCAGCTCGATGTCCTCGGCTACGTCTGGGGCGGTGAGTAGTGGCTCGGGCAGCCAGGGGCCGACGTAGGACTCCTTGCGCCGGTCGAGGACACGCAGTCGGCTCAGCGATTGGCGGGTGGTGATCCGGACCAGGTAGGCACGCTGATCCTGCACGGTGTCGAGGTCGACGCCCGCCCACCGCAGCCAGGTCTCCTGCAGGACGTCTTCGGCGTCGGCGGCCGAGCCGAGCATCTCGTAGGCGACGGTGAACAGCAGGTTGCGGTGGGCGATGAACGCCTCGGTGGCGGGATCCGAGCGGTCATGCGGCAGCGGCTGGGCCGTGTCCGTTGTTCGCTCGCTCATAGCCGACTCCTGCCTGTTTGCTCTCGACTGTGTCACACACCAGACGCCGGCCGGGCCCGCTTTGTGACACCTGCGATCGGTGGCGCACGTCACGTGGTCGAACTGTCACGGGGGTGTGGTCACCAGCGTCTTGTGTTCGTCGAGTTACACCAGACAGGAGGCTGACATGCAGGTTGTAGTAGTGGGCAGCGGCTACTCGGGCACGCTCGTGGCGAACCGGGTGGCCAAGAAGGTGAAGGATGCCGAGATCGCGGTGATCAACCCGCGCCCGGACTTCGTGGAGCGGGTAAGGCTGCACCAGCAGATCGCCGGGACAGCCTCGGTGGCGACACCCCTCACGGAGGTACTGCGCGCGGGGATCACGGCGCGGCTGGGCACTGTCGACAAGATCGGCGACGGCACTGCCGCCCTCACCGACGGCGAGAGAATCGACTTCGACTACGCCTTCCTGGCCGTGGGCAGCACGGTGGTGCCGATGCCGGGAGCGGTCCCGGTGGGCACGTGGGAAGGTGCGCAACAAGCTCGCGCGGCGCTGGCGGCGCTTTCCGCGGGCGGGCAGGTCACGGTCGTCGGAGGCGGTGCGACGGGCATCGAGACGGCGGCCGAGATCGCTGAGGCCAGGCCGGATGTGCGGGTGCGGCTGGTCGGGTCCGCGGTGGGCGGGGGCCTTTCCGAGGGAGCGTACCGACGCGTCCGCGCCGGACTGGAGCGGCTGACGGTCGATATCGTCGACGATGGGGTGATCGAAATCGACCCGGGTACAGGGCAATTCGACGGTGTCGTGCGTCTACGGTCCGGGTCGGAACTGACCTCCGATCTGACCCTGTGGGCGATCGTGGCCGGCGTTCCCGACCTCGCGGCGCGCAGCGGCCTCCAGGTCGATGCGCGTGGTCGCGTGGTCGTCGACGAATTCCTGCGCAGCGTCAGCGATGAGCGGATCTTCGCGGTGGGCGACTGTGCGGCCGTGCCCGGAGCGCGTTTCGCCTGCTACACCGCCCTGCCGCAGGCCATTCACGCGGCCGACAACTTCGCCCGCCTGCTCGAGGGCCGCACACCCAAACCGCACTCCTTCCCCTACTGGAACCGTGGTATCTCCCTCGGCAGGAAGGATGCGATCGCCCAGTTCACCCATGCCGACGACACCGTCCGGCGGGCCTATCTCGCCGGTCGAAGCGCGGTCGTGCTCAAGGAAATGGGGTCCCACAGCGCGTTCTCCACCGCCCGCGCGGGCGTATCCAGCCTCTGATGAACAACACCACAAAGGGTTCGTAACCAGGGAAGGACAGTCGTCATGCGCATCGCAGTCTTCGGAGCCAATGGTCCCACCGGCCGCCTGCTCACCGACCAGGCACTCGCCGCCGGACATCGGGTCGCCGCGGTCACCCGGCAGCCGGATTCGTTTCCGCTGCACCATGATCGGCTCGAGGTAGTCGGTGCCGACGTGCTCGATCCGGTGGCGGTCGACGCCGCCGTGGCGGAACAGGATGCGGTGCTGTCGGTGCTCGGGGTGCCCGCTGGGAAGGAACCGATCAGCACCTATTCGTGTGGTGTGGCCAATATTGTCGCCGCGATGCAACGGCATCGGGTGCCTCGGCTCGCCGTGGTCAGCTCGAGCGGGGTCGACCCGCACCCGTACTCCGATGCGGGCTTCCTGTTCAACCGAGTACTACTGCCGTACGTGACGCGGGTGCTGGGTAAGACGCTGTACGACGACATGCGGCGGATGGAAACGCTGGTCCGCGCCAGCGATCTGGACTGGACGATCGTGCGCCCGAGCGGGCTCTACCACCTGCCGTCGGTCACCGACTACACCGTTGTCGAGGGTCACGCCGACGGCAGGTTCACCGCCCGTGTGGACCTGGCCGCGAGCATGCTGTCCATGCTGGACAACGACCGCTACCTCCGCACCACCGTCGGCGTCATCACCACCGTCGACAACCCCACCTTGCTCCGGTGGATCCGCGGCGAAGCACTCGCCAAGAGCTGAGCCGATTCCCGTCCGCATCCCGCCGAGGCGCTACCGCAGTGGGTACGCACTCCTTTTTCGACGCACCCGTATTGGCGTTGATCAGGGTGTGCGTATCGCTTTCTTTCAACTGTTCTACGCCCCGCGGCTCAATGGCCGGTGAAGGTGCCCTCGAGGCGGTTACGTGAGCCGGGGTGGACCAGTCGGGCCGCACTCACCAGCCCGCGCGACGACCACGTCCGCCGACGTATCAACAGGCACGGTTCGGACCGCTTGATGCGGAGTAGGCGGCATTCGTCCACGCTGCCGAGGATCGCTTCGACGATGTGCTCCCCGCGTTCCAGTGGCGCCACTTCGCTCAGATAGTTGTTCGGGGTTTTCCGGGTGAAGTCCTGGTCGAGGTAGCCGGGGGCTTCGCTCGGATTGACGTATCTGTCTTCGACCTGAATCGGTGTGTCGTCTTCGAAATGCACCATCAGGGAGTGGAAGACCTTGCCGCGCATCAGATCCTGGATCACCGGGTTGGCGGTGTCGGCGTGTTCCTCTGGCAAACCTACTATGACGCCGCGACGAAATGTCACGACGTCGCCACTGATCTGCGGTCTGCGGATAAGCCCGTCCACGATGCGCTCGAGGGACAGTGTGCGATCCCACGGTCACTCCTCCGTTTTGGTCGACGGCCTATCGCGAACGTATGTCACCCATGGCGATTCGACGACATCCATGCCCGTGGTGGCAACGACCAAGGGCTCTTTCGAATACTTCGCCTGCATCAAGACGACCCCCTTGGGGGCGTGAATATCGGTCAGGACGCCGCCGTCGCTGTGGAGCACGTCCGCGGCAAGCCGTGCCGCGGGGCCGGCTCCGGAATTACACGACAACAGTAGGATCGGACTACGCGGGTTCACCGAAACGGAATGCCTGAAATACTGACTCGCGGAGACGATTTGACCGTAGGTGGTGCCGTCCACGGCTACTCGGCGAGGGACCAACCCCGTTCTGACCGTCAGGAAGAATTCGTTTGGATTCGCATGGGCAATGGCGTAGATCGCGCGCGGTGACCGGGTGCCGCGCGTCCAGGGTGATTTATGCCTGGGGGCACGGTCCCAGTTCTCCGTCCCGTCGGGATTCCTTGTCACATGAATGAATTGGGAGTCGCCATGCTGAGTCAACGCGCTCGTACGGGCGGTCATGTTGAATCTGTCGCCCGGCGCGGAAGGGAACCCGACGCCGACGATCGAACCGTTGTGATCCAGCAGCGGAATGCTGACCACATCGTCGAGTCGAAACGTTCGGGGCCGGTCTCGTGAGCCGGTCCCGGTCATCTGGGTGGCGCCGTTGATCGCGCGACGGCCACTGGCGTCCCCGGAGAGTGTGTGTTCCGCGACGCGGTTTAGATTCCGACTCGTCTCCGAGTAGGTAAGGTGAGCTTCCTCGGAAATAGCCTGCGTTGCCCGCTTCAGAGTCGCAGTTACTACCCGTAGTTCAACTGAAGTCATTTACTGCTTGCGAATTCGGTTGGCGTGCAGTCGGAATGGGGCGGACCCGACCGGGTTGATCAAGATGTCGACACCCGCCGGAGTGATGTCTCCGAGGTTCGCGCCGACGAGTGCCTGCCATCCGGCGACTTGGATGCCGGTCTTCTGCAGTGTGGCGGTAGCCACCACGATGCAGGGTCTACCGTCCGGCGCGTCTGTCACCGCCGGCTGATCGATCGTGTGACAGGCGACTTCGATGATCGAGTTCTGGATCGTGGTCAGCAGTTCCTCGGCCAGCGGTTCCCCTGCCACGATCCTCCGGAGGATGGCATCGATCGGGTCGCTCGGCGTCGCACCATCCAATGGCATGTACTGCGGATTCGGTTCGAACGGCCCAGCGGTGCCGTCCTCGTGGACCCGCCACCCGCCGACCAGAGCGGTCACCGGAGGCTCGGGCTCGGTATCGGTCGCCGTCCACCCAGGATCGAGCACAACCAGCCAGTCCTCCTCCTCTGAGTTGTGCTGTATCGGAGGGGTCACATCGCCAATCATCTAATGGGCAGCGCCACCGGTAATAAAGCTGAATTCCCATGGTCGGGAAGAATCGCTACCGGAGCGACCACCACGCAGACGCAATGTTCAGCACGACCCAGCTTTCTTCTTTTCTGGACGAGCTTGCGGCCCTGTCGTCGAAGAATGACACCGCAGTGGTACGCACTCCTTTTCGACGGTATGCACCCCGTATTGGCATACATCAAGGTGTGCGTACCGCCATTCAGGAATGCGTGCCCGGTGCGTGGGTAGGGGGTTGGCGCGGAGTGTCAGCGGGGGCCTTGTCGGTGTTGCCGGGCTCGGAGCGGTGTCCTTGTCCTCCCGCTGTTCGCGCTCGCGCGTGGCAGGAGATATGTCTCCGGCAAGCAGGTCCTGGCCGCGGTTATCCGGTGGTTCGATGCCGCGCTACTTGCGGCTCATTAACCAGTGAAGGTGCCTTCCAAGCGGTTTCGTGATCCCGGGTGGACCAGCCGCGCCGCGCTGACCAATCCCCGCGCCGACCAAGTTCGCCGACGAATCAATAGGCAAGGTTCGGACCGTTTGATTCGAAGTAGGCGGCATTCGTCCGCATTGCCGAGTATTGCTTCGACGATGTGCTCCCCGCGTTCCAGCGGCGCGACTTCGCTCAGATAGTTGTTCGGGGTTTTCCGGGTGAAGTCCTGGTCGAGGTAGCCGGGGGCTTCGCTCGGATTGACGTATCTGTCTTCGACCTGAATCGGTGTGTCGTCTTCGAAATGCACCATCAGTGAGTGGAAGACCTTGCCGCGCATCAGATCCTGGATCACCGGGTTGGCGGTGTCGGCGTGTTCCTCGCGCACATAGATCACCTCGGTGCGGTGGCGGTGGCCGCGCCGTTGGATCTCGTCGGCGATGTTCTTCACCTCGAAGAGGGGGGAGGCGGTCTTCGGTGGGGCGACGAAGGTGCCGACGCCCATCATGCGCACGATGAGTCCGTCGGCGGTGAGTTCGCGCAGTGCGCGGTTGATGGTCATGCGTGACAGGCCGAGTGCGGCGACGAGCTGGTTCTCCGAGGGCAGCTGGTCGCCTTCGGACCAGTGGCCCGAATTAATCTGTGCGACAACGAGATTCTTCACGCGCTCGTAGGCGGGAGCCGATTCGGTTCCCGCGTCGTTGTACAACGCAGCAAGCTCTGCGTCGACGATCGCCACGATTCGAACCCCTATCCGTTGACTGCACGCTGATCATCCCATGTGGTCGGCGCTTGTCCGACAGCGCTTGACATGAGGTTGTCTATACAGGACTATACATCCTGTTCACGGGAAAACGTGAGCCAGCGCACAGTGTGTACGAGAGGGTGGCGCAGCCGCATCACGTCGCACCAGCCGGACTCGCGGGAAGAGAGATCAGGCCTATGACTATCGACGAACCATCCGAAGTCGTCCTCGCGCCGGAGCGTCGCACCATCGACGTCATCCCCGACGACGAACGGCATGGCTCCCCGTTCAGCCAGTTCACCCTCTGGTTCGGCGCCAACATGCAGATCACCGCGATCGTCGACGGTGCGTTGGCCGTCGTGTTCGGTGCGGATGCGATCTGGGCGATCCTCGGCCTGCTGATCGGCAATGTCCTCGGCGGCGCGGTGATGGCGCTGCATTCCGCACAGGGCCCGAGGCTCGGACTCCCGCAGATGATTTCCAGCCGCGCACAGTTCGGCGTGTTCGGTGCGGTGCTTCCGCTGCTGCTGGTGGTGCTGATGTATCTCGGTTTCGCCGCCACCGGCAGCGTGCTCGCCGGCCAGGCGGTCAACAAGATCCTGCACATCGATAGCCCGACTGTCGGCATCGTCATTTTCGGCGCACTCACCGCATTCGTGGCGGTGACGGGATACAAGCTCATCCACGTCGTCGGACGCATCGCCACGGTCATGGGCATCATCGGATTCACCTACCTGGCGATCCGGTTGTTCACCGAATACGACGTATCGGCCGTGGTGGGCGTCAAGGGCTTCGACATCGCCACCTTCCTGCTCGCGATCTCCCTCGGCGCGGGCTGGCAGCTGACCTTCGGTCCCTACGTGGCGGATTACTCCCGCTACCTGCCGCGCACCACCAGCGCCCGCGCGACGTTCTGGTCGACCTTCGCGGGCAGCGTCATCGGATCGCAGTGGGCGATGACCTTCGGCGCACTGGTCGCGGCGGTCGCAGGCAAGGCGTTCCTCGGCGACCAGGTGGGATTCGTCGGCAAACTCGCCGGGCCCGCCGTCGTCGCCACGCTGATCTACCTGGTGGTGCTGGTCGGCAAGCTGACCGTCAACTGCCTCAATGCCTACGGCGGCTTCATGTCGATCCTGACCACGGTGACCGCGTTCAACGGCCAGACCAAGATTTCCAGTGCCGCCCGCACCGCGTACATCGTGGGCTTCACCGCGGTGTCGGTAGTCGTCGCGGTCGGTGCCAGCGCCGACTTCCTCAACAACTTCAAGAACTTCGTGCTGGTGCTGCTCATGGTCTTCACGCCGTGGAGCGCCATCAACCTCACCGACTACTACCTGATCTCGAAAGAGAAGGTGGACATCCCCGCGCTCTACGATCCCGACGCGCGCTACGGCCGCTGGAACGGCACCGCCCTCGCGTGCTACGTGATCGGCGTGCTGGCCCAGATCCCGTTCCTCGCCCAGAAGCTCTACACCGGACCGATTACCGAACAGCTCGGCGGCGCGGACATTTCCTGGATCGTCGGCATCGTCGTCACCGCCGCCCTGTACTACCCGCTCGCGCGGCGCACCAGCAATCCGCCCGCCTCGATGATCTATCCCGCCGATCCAGCGACCACAAGGAGCACCCGATGACCGCACACCCCCCGGCTACCTCCGGCGCGCGCCGCGTGTCCGCACCGCGCGGCAGCGAACTCACTACGCTCGGCTGGCAGCAAGAGGGCGCGCTGCGCATGCTGATGAACAACCTGGATCCCGACGTGGCCGAGCACCCGGACGAGCTGGTCGTCTACGGCGGCACCGGCAAGGCCGCGCGGACGTGGGAGGCCTTCGACGCGATGGTCCGCACGCTGAAGACCTTGAAGTCGGACGAGACCATGCTGGTGCAGTCGGGCAAGCCGGTCGGTGTGTTCCGCACCAACGAATGGGCGCCTCGGGTGCTCATCGCGAACTCGAATCTGGTTGGCGACTGGGCGAACTGGGAAGAATTCCGCCGCCTCGAGGAACTCGGCCTGACCATGTACGGGCAGATGACCGCAGGCTCCTGGATCTACATCGGCACTCAGGGCATCTTGCAGGGCACCTACGAAACCTTCGGCGCCGTCGCACGGAAGCTGGCGGCATCGGGTCGTGTGCCGAACAGCGACGGCACGCTGGCGGGCACGATCACCTTGACCGCGGGACTCGGTGGCATGGGCGGCGCGCAGCCGCTCGCCGTCACGATGAACGGTGGCGTCGCGATCTGCATCGATTGCGATGTGACCCGCATCGACCGCAGGATCGCTCACAAGTATCTCGACACCAAGGCCGTCGACCTCGAGGACGCGTTGCGCCTGGCCGTCGCGGCGCGTGATGCGAAGCGACCGCTGTCCATCGGCCTCGAAGGCAATGCGGCGGAGGTGTTTCCGCAGCTGCTTGCCATGGCGGCGCCCATCGATATCGTGACCGATCAGACCTCGGCGCACGACCCGCTGGCGTACCTGCCGATCGGCATGGACATCGCCGATATGAAGGCGATGGCGGAGAAGGATCCGGCCAAGTTCACCGACGACGCCCGCGCGGCGATGGCCGCCCAGGTGCGGGCGATGGTCGGCTTCCTCGATCGCGGCGCAGAGGTCTTCGACTACGGCAATTCGATCCGTGACGAAGCCCGAAAGGCCGGATACGACCGGGCTTTCGACTTCCCCGGCTTCGTGCCCGCCTACATCCGTCCACTGTTCGAGGAGGGGCTCGGCCCGTTCCGATGGGCGGCGCTGTCGGGCGATCCGAAGGACATCGCCGCCACCGACAAAGCGATCGTGGAACTGTTCCCGGACAACGAGCACCTGCGCCGTTGGATCGAAATGGCAGGGGAGAAGGTTGCTTTCGAGGGTCTGCCCGCTCGTATCTGCTGGCTCGGATACGGCGAACGCCACCTCGCCGGGCTGAAGTTCAACGAGATGGTGGCCTCCGGTGAGCTGTCCGCGCCGATCGCCATCGGGCGTGACCACCTGGATTCGGGGTCGGTGGCCTCGCCGTATCGCGAAACCGAGTCGATGGCAGACGGTTCCGACGCGATCGCGGACTGGCCGTTGCTGAATGCCCTGGTGAACACCGCGTCCGGTGCGTCCTGGGTGTCGATCCACCACGGCGGTGGCGTCGGCATGGGGCGTTCGATCCACGCCGGACAGGTGTGCATCGCGGACGGCACCCACCTCGCCGCCGAAAAGCTGACAAGGGTCCTCACCAATGATCCTGGTATGGGCGTGATCCGGCATGCCGACGCGGGCTATGAGCATGCCAACAATGTCGCCAGGGAGCGCGGCGTGCGCGTGCCGATGGCCGAGGCATGAGCGCCATGCGCTCCGATGTGCTCAGCGCCATGGGATCCACAGTCCTCACCGGCATCGGCACCCTCGTCACGAACGATCCCGACCTCGGTGCCGGTCGGCTCGGCATAATCCGTGATGCCGCCATCGTTTTCGACGAGGGCGTCGTCGCGTGGGTGGGTCGGTCCAGCGCTGCGCCGAGCGCCGACCACGGACACGATCTCGGTGGCCGCGCCGTGTTGCCGGGCTTTGTCGAGAGCCATTCGCACCTGGTCTTCGCCGGTGATCGCGCCGAGGAGTTCGGGGCGCGGATGTCGGGAACTCCCTACGCGGCGGGCGGCATCCGCAACACGATCGCGGCGACCAGGGCCGCCACCGACGACGAGTTGCGCGCCAACACTCGTCGGTTGATGAACGAATCGCTGCGTGGGGGTAGCACGACCGTCGAAATCAAGACGGGCTACGGGCAGTCGGTGGAGAGCGAACTGCGCAGCGCCAAGATCGCGGCCGAGTTCACCGACGAAGTCACCCTGCTCGCCGCGCATGTGCCACCCCCGGAGTACGCGGGCCGCGCCGATGACTACGTGCGCATGGTCTGCGACGAGATGATCGATGTGTGTGCGCCGCACGCCAAGTGGATCGATGTGTTCTGTGAGCGGGGCGCATTCGATCGCGATCAGGCCTACGAGGTGCTCACGGCGGGTATGGCGAAGGGGCTCGTGCCGCGTGTGCACGGCAACCAATTGCAGACCGGCCCCGGCGTCGCGCTCGCGGTGGAGGTGGGCGCCGCGTCCGTCGATCACGTCACCTATGTCACCGCAGCGGACATCGACGCGCTGGCCCAGAGTTCGACGGTGGCGACTCTGCTTCCCGGCGCGGACTTTTCGACCCGCAACAAGTACCCGGATGCCCGGGCGCTCATCGACGCCGGAGTGACCGTCGCGCTCGGAGCCGACTGCAATCCGGGCACTTCGTACACCACCAGCCTGCCGTTCTGCATCGCCATCGCGGTGCGGGACATGCACATGACACCCGAGGAAGCGGTGTGGGCCGCGACGGCGGGCGGGGCACGGGCGCTGCGGCGCGACGACATCGGCGTTTTGCGGCCGGGTGCGCTGGCGGATGCGATCGCCTTGGCCGCACCGTCCTATCTGCACCTTGCCTATCGGCCGGGAGTGCCACTGATCCAACAGGTTTGGCGGGCCGGTGTTTCGGGCTATACCGCTGATCGATGAGCATTACCGATAAGGAGACCATGGTGCTACCCATTCCGGTGGCGACTGCTTTCGAGCCGTGGACCGGGCGTGACGACGGCAGTGGTGTGGAGCATCTGCGCTGGCATCACGTGGTGGAACCGTATGCGGCGCAGTCCAAGCTGGCCTCCTGCGTATTCATCGGCTTCGCCAGCGATGAGGGAGTGCACCGGAACAAGGGTCGCCGTGGTGCTGCCGGGGGACCACGTGCGCTGCGGCAGGCGCTGGCGTCGATGGCGCTCGCCACCCCGATTCGTGCCTTCGATGCGGGCACCGTGCCGGTCGACGACGACTTGGACGCGGGCCAGCGGGAACTGGGTTCGATGGTGCGCGCCACCCTCGACGCCGGGCACTTCCCTGTGGTGCTCGGCGGCGGCCACGAGGTGGCCTTGGGCACCTATCGAGGTTTGGCCGATTCGGCGCTGCTGACGGTGCACCCGCGCATCGGAATCCTCAATCTCGATGCCCATTTCGACCTTCGATCCGATGAGATCCCCAGCTCGGGCACGCCGTTCCGGCAGATCTTCGATGCGGCGAGCGCGGCGGGCACCTCCGTCGAATATGCGGTGGTCGGCATCAGTCAGCCGAGTAATACGGCGGCGCTGTTCGACACCGCCGACCGCCTCGGCGTCCGCTACCTGTTCGATGATGAATGCGGTACCGGAAACCTCACCGCCGTACAGGATTTCGTGCAGGACTTCCTCGGCAGAGTCGATCTCGTCTACCTCACGATCGACCTCGATGTGCTGCCGGCCGCAGTAGCGCCCGGTGTGAGCGCCCCGGCCGCTTTCGGCGTGCCGCTGGAGACGATCCAATTCGTCGCCGACCTGCTGACCGCAAGCGGCAAGCTCGCGGTGTGCGACGTGGCCGAGCTCAACCCGGAATTCGACATCGACAATCGCACGGCGCGCACGGCCGCCCGGCTGATCCACCGCATAGTCACCAGACATGTGCGGCTACAACAGCTGCCATGAGAAGCAGATCGGCGCCGCCGACTCCGGGCCTCGTTACGGGGAGCTGCCACGACGCGTAGCTGGGTGATCGGTCGATCGGCCTGCAATACCAGCTATCGACGACATGCGAGTCGACGCCGCGTCAGGTCGACACCAATCGACGAGGTGCTCGACGAAAGGGAGAGCCACCGGATCGAGCGGGTACGAGTAAGGACGTCACGAACGAGGGGTCGTGGCGACCACATTCGATCGGGATTACCGCAGCATGAGGGCGAGCCCGGCGACCGGATGGTCTGGAGGACAGTGGGATTGCTGAACTCGAGCTAGCCGTCGTCGGACTTGGCACCCAGCTGCGATGACGCGCGAATCGCCATGCTGGAGAAGAGCCTGCCCGAGAAACCGAAGAGCAATGCGAGCGCGAGGGCGATCGCCGTAGTCGGCTTATCCCACACGTCACGGAAGATCGAGCCGAGCAGATTGACCCGTGGATCGGACAACAGGGCGACCAGCAGTAGACCGCCCACTGCGGTCAGCGCGCCGCCGACCGGGCTCAGCACCCGAACTCCCCACGAGGACGGCGTATTTCGGTTGGTGAGCGAGCTGACCGTGGGGGCCAGGAACCCGCCGAGCGCACCAATCAACATCGTCACCTCGTGTCCGAGAACTATCCCGATCGAGATGACACCGTCGAGGCCGACGAGCGCGAGCCAGAGCGATACGCGTTGATGGTCGAATTCGGTGACGAGGCCGGCGTCTTCGCGCTCGTGCACGAGCTCATGGGCGCGCTCGATGACGATCCGCTTGCTGTTCGGCGTTGCGGCCTCGTGTAATTGTCGCCCTAATCGCCCCGCTTCCTTGTCGTCGAGTACCTGCAACCGGGCGATGATCTGTGCGCCGTAGGTCATGAGGTCGGGTTCCGGGACGAGTAGCACGAACCGCCGGTTCACCGCATTCAAATGTTGCAGATCGGCCGCGAGTTGGGTGAGCGGCGCATCGAAGAGCCACGCGAGCCGCTTACGCGTCCAGCCGACGGGCGATCGCCGCTGCGCCGTTGTCGGGCCACTCAGTTTGTCGAGGGCCGCCTCGATCGTCGCGCGCGCGACTTCGGTCACCTCATCGCGGCTGGATCGCGCCCCGATGATCGTTGCGCGCTCGCGCGCCAGATCCACCTGAGTCAGCAGTAAGCGTTTGCGCGGTCCGGCTATCAAGCCGCGGTTGGTGATCATGATGATGACGAGGTAGCCGAGGCATACCAGGACGATAACCAGTGCGTTCACGGCTACCTCCTTGCGCACGGGAGAGCCTCCGGCCGCTCCGAATGCTCATGATCCCTCAGCCCGGGTGCGTTCGGCACGGTTAACCGACTACTTGTTATATCCAGACGGGAGAGCCGATGAAGACAGCCGATCTCGACACCACTCGCTGGATGCAGTGTGGTGTCCCACGGACCGGTGAGCGTCACCTCTATCGGGTGCAGTCACCAAAGTTGGCCCAGATCAGCGCTGTTCGCGCTCGGAGCCACAGCGGCCGTCGTCCCAGGTGTCGGACCGGTGTCGACGTCGGCGACCACGAGCACCACGTCTGCAACGGGTGGTGTTATCAGATGCTGCCCGGATTCGTGACCAGAACCAACGGGCAATTACCGCCAAGGCCGCATCGCTTCGGCGGGAAGCCTCGCCCTGCTCTACTCGATGCCCAGCGAGACTTCGGTCGACTTGATGAGAACCTTGACCGGTTTGCCTTCGGCGAGTCCGAGGTCGTCGACGGCATCCCTGGTGATCGAGGAGGTGATCTCGTCTCCGCCGGTCAGCTGGATCCGCACGACGGCCATCGCTTCGCCTCGGGTGACCGAGAGGACGGTTCCATCGAGCTGGTTACGCGTGCTCAGTCGCATGGAGGTGAGCATACGCAGCGCACTGGCGGCTGAGCGGGAACTCCAGCCGGTGTCGATCAGCCGCCCGACCTTCGATCGAGCGGGCGGATGTCCAACGCGCCGAGTGTTTACTGATCGAGCGGGCGCACGTCCAATAGCTGCTCGAAGAAACCGCCGATATTGCGTTCGCGGTCGATGAGGTGGATTTCCAAAATCCAGTGGCATGCGCGGCCGGTGGGGTCGAGGCGTCGCATCGGGGCGGTGGAGTCGGGGGCGACGTAGGTGGTGATGTCGGTGCCGGAGATCTGCTTGTGCGGGAACTCCCCGACGAGATGGCCTGCGATCGGGGCCGAGAATTCCCAGCCCTGCTCGGTAGCACGATCGACAACCCAGGCGTAGAGCTGCTCGCCGGTGATGTCGGGGGTGGCGTCGAAGTAGTCACGTCCCTGCTGCCACAGTGGCTCCAATGCGTCACGCAGCGCCAGCTTGGCGGGATCGTCGCCGAGGACAAAGGTGCGGCCGAAGTCGGCTTCCCACTCGGCGAAGATCGGCCCGAAGTCCAGGAAGCAGATGTCATCGGACTCGATGACGAGATTCGGCGGTTTCGAGGCATAGGGCTCGAGAGTGTTGATTCCCGATCGCACAATGCGTTTGTGCCAGAACCTGCGCGTGCCGAACATCTCGTTGGCCAGGTCACGCACGGCGTCGCTGACTTCGGACTCGGTGGCGCCGGGGGAGATGATGCTGCGAGCGACGACCTCGTCGAACAGGGCCGTCGCTTTGGCCTCGGCGTCCAACAGTGCCGCGACGCGCTCCGACTCGTCGAGGTCCAGTGTTTCCATGCTTTCGACCCTAGATCAGCACGCACAGAACGAGGTCTGCTGCCCTGGGAAGGGTGGGATGGATGATTGTGGCACCCGCCGTAGTACTCGAGCGGGATCAGGCTGTCCTCGCCGAGTGGCACATGGCTGCGGGATGTTCTCTGCGTTTGCCGCAGCCATGTGCCACTTGCCGGGACCTTGTCAGTGGCCTCTGGCGATCCAGTCGGCGAGGGCGGGTTTTTCGGCGCCGATGGTGGTGGTGTCGCCGTGCCCGGTATGGACGACGGTTTCTTCGGGGAGGGTCAGGAGGCGGTTGCGGATCGAATCGATGATGGTGTCGAAGTCGGAAAACGATCGGCCGGTGGCGCCGGGGCCGCCGGAGAACAGGGTGTCGCCGGTGAAGAGGGCGGCGGCCTCGGGTAGATGCAGCGATACCGAGCCGGGGGAGTGGCCTGGTGTGTGCAAGATGTCGATGTCGGTGCCTGCCACGGTGATTCGGGGCAGGTCGGCCAGCGAACGGTAGTTCACGTCCGGGTGGGTCATGCGCCAGAGCGGGTCGTCGCCGGGGTGCAGCAGGACCGGGGCGTCGAGCCGTTTGCTCAGTTCAGGTGCGACGGTGACGTGGTCGTTGTGGCCGTGCGTGCACAGCACCGCGACAACGTTGCGGTCCCCGACCGCGTCGATGATGGCGTCGGCATTGTGCGCGGCGTCGATGACGAGGACCTCGTCGTCGTTGCCGATCAGCCAGACATTGTTGTCGACGTCCCAGGTGCCGCCGTCCAACGCGAAGGTGCCCGAGGTGACCACCCGATCGATGCGGACGCTCATGCCGCCACCTCGCTGACGCTCGGTTCCGGCATGCGCGATGCGCGCTGCCTCACGATTCGCTCGCTGCGCTCGCTCATGCCGCCACCTCGCTGACGCTCGGTTCCGGCATGCGCGATGCGCGCTGCCTCACGATTCGCTCGCTCACAGGACGACCACCGAGCGCAGCACCACACCGGCGTGCATCGCATCGAAGGCCTTCTCCACCTCGTCGAGCGCGATGCGTTCGGTGACGAATCGCTCCAGCGGAAGCCTGCCCTGGTGGTAGAGGTCGATGAGTACCGGGAAATCGCGTTCGGGCAGACAGTCGCCGTACCAGGAGGACTTCAATGCACCGCCGCGGGAGAACAGATCGATCAGCGGCATGTCGAGGGTCATATCGGGAGTCGGGACGCCGACCAGCACCACCGTGCCCGCCAGGTCGCGGCCGTAGAAGGCCTGCTTCCAGGTTTCGGGCCTGCCGACCGCGTCGATGACGACATCCGCGCCGAAGCCCTCGGTGAGTTCCTGAATCTTGGCCACCACGTCGTCGGTGCTTGCGTTGATCGCGTGGGTGGCGCCGAAGTCGGTGGCCCACGCGAGCTTTCGCGGATCACGGTCGATCGCGATGATCGTCTTCGCGCCCGCAAGCCGAGCACCGGCGATCGCGGCATCGCCGACGCCACCGCAGCCGATGACCGCGACGGTGTCACCGCGCGAGACATTGCCGGTGTTCATGGCGGCACCGATGCCCGCCATCACGCCACAGCCGAGCAGGCCGGCGACGGCAGGATCGGCGTCGGGATCGACCTTGGTGCACTGGCCTTCGTGGACGAGGGTCTTGTCGGCGAAAGCGCCGATGCCCAGGGCAGGGGAGAGTTCGGTGCCGTCGGCGAGGGTCATCTTCTTGCTCGCATTGTGGCTGGCGAAGCAATACCAGGGGCGACCGCGCTTGCACGCGCGGCACTCGCCGCAGACCGCACGCCAGTTGAGGATGACGAAATCGCCTGCGGCCACGTGGGTGACGGCGTCGCCGATGGTTTCGACGATGCCCGCGGCCTCGTGTCCGAGCAGGAACGGGTATTCGTCGTTGATGCCGCCTTCGCGGTAGTGCAGGTCGGTGTGGCACACCCCACAGGACTGGATACGCACGATGACGTCGTGCGGCCCCGGATCGGGGATCACGACATCGACGATTTCGACCGGCGCACCTTTGCTACGGGCGATGACGCCACGCACGGTTTCGGACACGAAAACCTCCTACGGAGTTGGGATCGGGGTGAGCCGCTCGATCTGCTTGCGGTATCTGGTGAACAGGCGAGGGTTATCGATGGCGAACACCGCCACCGGCGCGCCATCGCGCTCGTAGAGGGCGGTCAGCGACCGGGTCGACGGGTCGCCGTCGACGAAGCGGACCTCGTCGGTCGGTCGGCAAGCACCCGCGAACTGCAGCATTCGTCCATACTGCCGCGACCAGAAATACGGCGCGGCGGGAGGGCGTTGCGGTGCGCCGAGAATCGCCGCCGCCGCAATACGCGCCTGAACCGTCGCATTGGTCCAGTGCTCGGAACGGTGATGAGCGCCGGATGTTTCGTCGTAGCTGCGGGCGCAGTCGCCGATGGCGTACACGCCGGGTATCGAAGTACGGCATTGCGAATCGGTGACGAAACCATTGTCGATCTGCACATCCGAGTCCGCGGCCCATTCGGTGTTGGGCACGGCGCCGATTCCGATCACCACGGCATCGGCCGACAGTACGGTTCCATCGGTCAATTGCACCGCATTCACGTGTTCGTCGCCGAGGAATCGGTCGACAGCGACACCGGTCAGTAATCGGACGCCGTTCGCGTTGTGCAAGGATGCGCACAATGGTCCGATATGTGGACCGAATACCGCGGTGAGCGGATCGTGGCACAACTCGACAATGGTGACCGCAATGCCCATAGCGGCTGCGGTGGAAGCGATTTCGGAGCCGATCAGACCGGCGCCGACAACGGTCAACGTGCGCGCGGCGCGCAGCGAACGGCGGATCGCGTGCGCGTCGTCGACCGTGCGCAAGGTGTGCACGCCCCGCAGCGCCCCGACGCCGGGAAGGGCTCGGGCGCGTGCGCCGGTGGCGAGTACGAGCGAGTCTCCGGCGAGCCGGGTGCCGTCGTCGAGCGTGACTCCGGGCCCGGCCGCGGTCATGCCGATCCCGACCGCGCGCCGCCCGAGCAGCCAGCGTGCGCCGGTCGTGGATTCGTCGCCCAACGCCAGGTCGACATCCTCGCGGAGAAACTCCTTGGACAGCGGCGGCCGATCGTAAGGCAGATGCGGTTCGTCGCCGACGACCGTGATGCTGCCGTCGTGGCCGTGCTCGCGCAGGGCGTTCACCAGGGAGAACCCCGCCAGCGACGCGCCGACGACCACCACCGAGCCCGCGCTGCTCACGAGTCCGCCTCATTGACGCTCGACTCCGTAGGCACTGCCCGCTGTGGCCTGGTTTGTCGGCTTCGCTCGTCCACGACTGCCCCTCGCTGGCGCTCGACTTCGTGCGCACTTCCTGTGGTGGCCTGGTTTGTCGGCTTCGCTCGTCGACGACCCCTCGTCGCCGACGCTCGACTCCGTGTGCACTTCCTGTGGTGGCCCGGTTTGCCGGCTTCGCTCGTCCACGACCCCTCGTCGCCGACGCTCGACTCCGTACGCACTTCCTGTGGTGGCCTGGTTTGCCGGCTTCGCTCGTCCACGACCCCTCGTCGCCGACGCTCGACTCCGGCATACGCACCGCCCGCTGACATGGCCGTTTCGCTCATGACGGCACCGCGGCGACCATGACATCGCCGTCGACCACGCGCACCGCATAGGTGCGGACGGGGATCTTCGCCGGTGGCCCGGACACCGCGCCGGTGCGTAGGTCGAAGCAGGATTCGTGCAGCGGGCATTCGACCGTGCAGTTCTCCACCCAGCCGTCCGCCAGTGAGGCGTCCTGGTGGGTGCAGGTGTCATCGATCGCGAAAAAGCCGTCCTCCGTGTGGAATACGGCGATCGGGGTGTCGCCGTCCGGTTGCACTGTCGCGACTTCGCCGACCGGCAGGTCTGTCAGATGCGCGACGAACAGGTCCGTCGTGGATGTCGCCGGTCGCTGCACAGTCGATTCCATGAGCCCTCCAAGTTGCTGATAGCGCAACAGTGATCGCAGTACGCAACAGTGTGGGCCGGTTTGCGGTCGTCGTCAACCCCGAAGCCAATTTATGAACGATTGGTTTCCAGCGGTTGACACACGCCCGAATCGGGTTGACCATTTGTTGCGTAATGCGATTGCGTTGCGCAGTAAGCAACATCGGAGGCATGCCTTGGCTCACCCGAAAGTTGTCGTCATCGGAGCCGGAATCGTCGGGACATCGCTCGCCGATGAAATAACCTCACGCGGTTGGACCGATGTCACGGTGCTCGAGAAAGGTCCGCTGTTCGTTACCGGCGGATCCACCTCACACGCGCCGGGATTGGTGTTCCAGACGAACTCGTCCAAAACAATGACGGAGTTTGCGCGATACACGACCGAAAAGTTTTTGGCGCTCGATCATCCGGACGGCTGGGCGTTCAACCCGGTCGGCGGACTCGAAGTGGCCACCACCCCACAGCGCTGGCAGGAACTACACCGTAAAGCCGGTTGGGCGCAGTCCTGGGGAATCGAAGGTCGCCTACTCGACCCTGTCGAGTGCGCCGCGCTGCATCCACTGCTCGATGTCGACCGAATCATCGGCGGATTCCACACTCCGACAGACGGTTTGGCGAAAGCGCTGCGTGCCGCGGAGGCGCAGGCGCGACTCGCGACAGCCCGCGGCGCGGTATTCCGACCGCACCAGGAAGTACTCGGCATCGTGGCACGTGGCGGCCGGGTGGCCGGGGTGGAAACCGCCGACGGTGTCATCGAAGCCGACATTGTCATCTGCGCGGCCGGATTCTGGGGCGCCGAAGTGGCCCGACAGGTCGGCCTCGTGGTGCCGCTGGTTCCGATGGCGCACCAATACGCCAAGACCGGTCGGATCGGCGCACTCGAGGGCCGCAACACCGAACACGGTGAGGCGAGTCTGCCGATCCTGCGGCATCAGGACCAGGACCTCTACTTCCGTGAGCACGTGGATCGGATCGGCATCGGCTACTACGGGCACAAGCCCATGCCGGTGGACATGTCCACGCTGACTGCCGTGACGGCGGGCACGGCGATGCCTTCCATGCTGTCGTTCACCGACGAGGACTTCGCGCCGGCATGGCACGAATCCATGGAACTGCTTCCCGCGCTGGGTGATTCGAAGGTAGAGGAGGGTTTCAACGGGATCTTCTCCTTCACCCCCGACGGCTTCTCGATCATGGGCGAGCATCGGGAACTGGCCGGTTTCTGGGTCGCCGAGGCCGTGTGGGTCACCCACTCCGCGGGCGTGGCCAAGGCGATGGCCGAGTGGATCATCGAAGGCGCACCGCAGACCGACGTGCACGAGTGCGACCTGTACCGCTTCGAGGAGGTGGCCCGCAGCGACCGCTTCATCATGGAGACGAGTTCACAGGCGTTCGTCGAGGTGTACGACATCATCCATCCACACCAGCATCGAACCGCGCTGCGCGGACTGCGGACCAGCCCGTTCTATGCCCGTCAACTGCAACTCGGCGCCTACTTCTTCGAGGGCGGCAGCTGGGAGCGCCCCGCCTGGTACGAGGCCAATGCCAAACTGGTGCAGCGCCTTCGCGACGACGGCGTGACCTTCCCCGAGCGTGACGAGTGGTCGAGCAATTTCTGGTCGCCGATCTCCATCGCGGAAGCCCACTGGACCAGGCAGCGGGTGGCGATGTACGACATGACGCCGCTGACCCGCTACGACATCGCGGGCCCCGGCGCGCTGGAACTGTTGCAGCGGCTCACGACGAACAATCTGGACAAGAGCGTCGGCTCGGTCACCTACACGCTGCTGCTCGACGAGAACGGCGGCATCCGCAGCGACCTCACGGTGGCCAGGCTCGCGCCGCAGCAATTCCAGGTCGGCGCGAACGGACCGCTCGATTTCGACTGGTTCACGCGCAATCTGCCCGCCGACGGGTCGGTGACGCTTCGTGACATCACCGGTGGCACCTGTTGTATCGGATTGTGGGGTCCGGAAGCGCGAGATCTGGTGCAGCCCTTGTGCTCCGACGATCTCTCCCATCAGGCCTTCAAGTACTTCCGTGCGTTGCAGACCTATCTCGGCGCCATACCCGTCACGATGATGCGCGTCTCCTACGTCGGCGAGCTCGGCTGGGAGATCTACACCACCGCCGAATACGGAAGGGCCCTCTGGGATCTGCTGTGGTCGGCCGGGCAGGCATACGACGTGATCGCGGCAGGCCGGATCGCGTTCAACAGCCTGCGCATCGAAAAGGGCTACCGCGGTTGGGGAACCGATATGACCACCGAACATCTGCCCGCCGCCGCGGGGGTCGATTTCGCGGTGCGTATGAACAAGCCCGATTTCGTCGGCAAAGCCGCCCTCGAGAAGGCGGACCCACCGGCGAAGATCCTGCGCAGCATCGTATTCGACAGTCCCACGATGGTCGTGCTCGGCAAAGAGCCGGTCTATGTGCGCGGCGCATGCGCGGGCTACATCACCAGCGCGGCCTATTCCGCCACGATCGGCCGCAGCATCGCCTACGTGTGGCTGCCCGCGGCCCTCGGCCCCGGCACCGTGGTCGAGGTCGAGTATCTCGGCACCCGCTACACCGCCGTCGTGCACCCCGAGCCGGTGGTCGACCCCGAAATGTCCCGGATCAGGAGGTAGCGAAATGGCGACTACGACAGACGGTTACGACGTCATCGTTATCGGACTCGGCGGGATGGGCAGCGCCGCCGCCTATCACCTCGCCGCCCGCGGGCAGCGGGTGCTCGGGCTGGAGAAGTTCACACCCGCGCACAACAAGGGCTCGAGCCACGGCGGCTCCAGGATCATCCGGCAGTCCTACTTCGAGGATCCCGCGTACGTGCCGCTGCTGCTGCGTTCGTACGAACTGTGGGAGCAGCTCGCCGCCGACAGCGAGCGCGAGGTCTTCCGCCTGACCGGCGGCCTGTTCCTCGGCCCACCCGACTGCCTGACGGTGGCGGGCAGCTTGCGCGCGAGCCGCGAATGGTCGCTGCCGCACGAAGTGCTCGACGCTGCCGAGATTCGGCGCAGATACCCGAATTTCACCCCGGACTCCGGCGATATCGCGGTCTACGAGGACAAGGCCGGATTCGCGCGCCCGGAGCTGACGGTACAGGCGCACATTGATCTCGCGCTGCGCGCGGGAGCGACGCTCTCGTTCGGTGAGGAGGTGCTCGGCTGGGCGGAGACCGGCTCCGGCGTCACGGTGACGACCGCGCGGGCCACCTACCGCGCCGACCAGCTCGTCATCTGTCCCGGCGCCTGGGCTCCGGAACTGCTGGCGCAGTTCGGCATCCCGATCACCATCGAACGGCAAGTGCTGTACTGGCTCGACCCGATCGGCGGGACCGCCGCCTTCGAAGACCAGCCGATCTATATCAGCGAGAACAGCTCCGGTCAGCAGATCTACGGGTTTCCCGCCATCGACGGACCCGCGGGCGGGGTGAAGACGGCATTCTTCCGCAAGGGCATCGAGTGCACACCAGACACCATCGACCGCGTCGTGCATCCGCACGAGATCGCGGAGATGCGCGACCGTGTCGCCGACCTGATTCCCGCACTGGACGGTCCCTGCGTGCACACCGCGACCTGCATGTACTCCAACACCCCCGACCAGCACTTCGTGATCGCGCGCCATCCCGACACCGCGCGCGTGACCGTCGCGTGCGGTTTCTCCGGCCACGGCTTCAAGTTCGTCCCGGTGGTCGGTGAGATCCTCGCCGACCTGGCTATCGATGCGAAAACCGCACACCCCATCACACTTTTCGACCCGCAAAGGTTGGTGACCTATGACAACAGCATCGCGTAGCGATTCCTTGGAGGGTGGCGGTCGGGAGACGGGTGGGCCTACCGCGGATATGCCGGTGCAGACCCCGGCGCTGATCCCGACCCTCGGCGGCAAGTGGTACGTCGATGATTCGATCTTCGCGGCCGAGCAGGAACACCTCTTCGAAAAGATGTGGTTCTGCGCGGTCCGATCCGCCGACCTCGCCGATCCCGGCCAATTCAAGAAAGTCCAGGTCGGCAGGGAGAGCGTGCTGATGGTGCGCGGCCGCGACGGTGCGCTGCGCGCCTTCCTCAATATCTGCCGCCACCGCGGCGCGATGCTGTGCACCGAGGACGAGGGGCAGGTGCGCCGCAACCTGCGCTGCCCGTACCACGCTTGGACCTACGGGCTGGACGGCAAGCTCGTCGCCGCACCCAATATGGCCGCACTCAAGGACGCCGCGGGCGAAGACATCGACCGGGTCGCCTACGGCCTGGTGCCGGTCGCGCTGCGGGAATGGCTCGGTTACGCCTGGGTCTGTTTGGCCGACGAGCCGCCGTCGTTCGAGACCGACGTGATCGGTGCGGTCACCGAACGGCTCGGCACCGCGACCGCGATCGATGCCTACGACATCGACACCCTGGAGGTCGGCCGGCGCGTGGTCTACGACGTCGCCGCGAATTGGAAGCTCATCGTCGAGAACTTCATGGAGTGCTACCACTGCGCGACCATCCACCCCGAGCTCACCGAGGTGCTGCCCGAGTTCGCCGACGGCCTGGCCGCTCAGGTCTTCGTCGGCCACGGCGCCGAGTTCGGTCCGGAGGTCGAGGGGTTCACCGTCGACGGTTCGGCCGGGTTCGACCGCCTGCCCGGGGTCAGTGCGGAGCAGGACCGCAGGTATTACGCGATCACGATCCGACCGACTGTCTTCGTCAACTTGGTCCCGGATCACATCATCTTCCATAGGATGTATCCGCTGGCCGCGGACCGGACCCTCGTCGAATGCGACTGGCTCTACACCGGTGACGTTGTTGCCGCAGGTCGCGATGTGTCGCGCTCGGTCGAGCTGTTCCATCGCGTCAATGAACAGGATTTCGCGGCGTGTGAGCGAACCCAGCCCACGATGTCCTCGCGTGCCTACCGGGACGGCGGTGTGCTCGTTCCCGCCGAGCACCACATTGCGGAATTCCACGAGTGGTTGCTCGCCCGCATCGGCGATATGAGGTGACATGACATGAACGGTGAACCGGACCTGCTCATCGACGGCGCGTGGACGCGTGCCTCCGATGGCGGCACCAGGCAGATCGTCAACCCGGCCGACGGCTCGGTGGTGGCCGAGGTGGACGAGGCCACACCCGAGGACGCACGCAGAGCGGTGGCGGCTGCGCGCGCCGCCTTCGATGACGGGGCTTGGGTCGCCACACCGGTCACCGAACGCGCGGCGCTGCTGCTGCGGATCGCGGATCTGCTCGAACGCGATAAGGAGCAGCTGGCCCGCCTCGAGACCGTCGACACCGGCAAGACGCTGGTGGAAAGCCGGATCGACATCGACGATGTGATTTCGGTGTTCCGCTATTACGCGGGACTGGTCGAGATCCAGGCCGACCGGCTGATCGACGTCGGCGATCCGACAGTGATCAGCCGCGTGGTTCGCGAGCCGATCGGCGTGTGTGTGCTGATCGCGCCATGGAACTATCCGCTGCTGCAGATGTCGTGGAAGATCGCGCCCGCGCTGGCCGCCGGCTGCACGATGGTCGCCAAACCCAGCGAGGTGACCCCGCTCAGCACCATCGCCTTCGCCCGCCTGGCCGAGGAGGCCGGCGTGCCGCCGGGGGTGCTGAACCTGGTGCAGGGCAGCGGCGCGGTGCTCGGCGCGGCACTGACCGATAACGCGGACGTCGATTTCATCTCGTTCACCGGTGGCCTCGCGACGGGGCGGACGATCTCCGAGGTCGCTGCCCAACACGTCACGAAGGTCGCGGTGGAACTCGGCGGCAAGAACCCGCACATCGTGTTCGCCGACGCCGACTGGGAGAGCTCGGTCGACCAGGTGCTGACCGGGGTGTTCCTGCATTCCGGCCAGGTCTGCTCGGCGGGCACGCGGCTCATCATCGAGGAATCCATCGCCGACGACTTCGTCGCCGAACTGGCCCGCAGGGCCGAGCGGATTCGGGTCGGCGACGGCCTCGATCCGGCCAGCGAGACCGGCCCCCTGGTCTCCGAACAGCATCGAGCAAAGGTGGAAGCCTACGTCGAGCTGGGCATTTCCGAGGGCGCGAAACTGGTGACCGGCGGCGTCGGGCCCAGCGACCCGGCGCTGGCCGCAGGCAGCTTCTTTCTGCCGACCATCTTCGACAACTGTGACCGATCGATGCGGATCGTCCAAGAGGAGACGTTCGGCCCGATCCTTACCGTCGAGCGCTTCAGCACCGAGGCCGAGGCGATTCGGCTCGGCAACGACACCGAGTACGGCCTCGCGGGCGGTGTGCGCACCGCCGACCCGGCGCGCGGCGAGCGCATGGTGCGCGCGCTGCGGCACGGCACGGTCTGGCTCAACGACTTCGGCTATTACACGGCGGCCGCGGAATGGGGCGGGTTCAAGAAGTCCGGCAATGGACGCGAACTCGGCCCGACCGGATTGGCCGAATATCAGGAAATCAAACACATTTGGCACAACACGGCACCGAAGCCGGCGGAGTGGTTCAAGGGCGTCTGATCCAAGTTTCGATCTCGGCCGGACAGCCCGTACCGGCCAGCACCGCGAAAGGCACGGTAGCAATGGTAGTCAAGGAACACAGTGTGTCCGATGACAATGGGATGGAGGATTTCGGCTACAAGGAATCCCTCGACCGGAGTATCGGAAAATTCGCCAGCTTCGCGGCAGGCGTCAGCTACATTTCGATTCTCACCGGTACATTCCAGCTGTTCTATTTCGGATTCGGCACCGCAGGTCCCGCCTATCTATGGTCGTGGCCTTTGGTTTTCGTCGGTCAGCTCGCCGTCGCACTGTGTTTCATGGAGCTGGCCGCGAAGTATCCGGTCGCGGGCTCGGTGTACAACTGGTCCAAGGCGCTCGGCAGCAGAATCGTCGGGTGGTCCTCGGGTTGGCTGATGCTGACCGCGTCGATCGTGACACTGTCCGCGGTGGTGCTCGCCCTTCAGTTGAACTTGCCACGATTGTGGAGCGGCTTCCAGCTGATCGGTGACGGCAGCGGTCAATACGACTACGCCACCAATGCCGTGGTGCTCGGCACGATAATGATCGTGTTCACCACCGCCGTCAACGCGCTCGGCGTCCGGCTCATGTCCATGATCAACAGCGCGGGCGTGTTCATCGAACTCATCGCGGCCGTATTGATCGCCATCATTTTGGCGGCCAACTGGACTCGTGGCCCGCAGGTGTTCTTCTCCACGCACGGCTACGGTGCCGGGGAGTCGGGCGGTTACCTGGGTGCGTTCCTGATTGCCTCGCTCGCCTCCGGCTATGTGATGTACGGCTTCGACACCGCGAGCTCGCTCGGTGAGGAGACGGTGGAGCCGCGGCGCACCGCGCCGAAGGCCATCCTGCGCGCGGTTCTCGCCTCGTTCGTGATCGGCGGCGCGATCCTGGTTTTCGCGGTGATGGCGGCTCCCGATCTCGACGACCCGCAGATCGGCAGCTCCAGTGGCGGCCTGCAGTACATCGTCGAACAGGTGATGTGGGGCCCGCTCGGCACCATCTTCCTGTGTTGCATCGTGGTCGCGGTGACGGTGTGTTCGCTGGCCGTGCACACCGCCGCTATCCGGTTGACCTTCGCCATGGCTCGCGACAACGCGCTGCCCTTCGGCGAGAAGCTCGCCCGTGTGCACCCGAAGACCCAGACCCCGGTGGTGCCCGCCGTGCTGATCGGCGTGCTCGCCGCGCTGATCCTGGTGATCAATATCGGCCAGCCGAAGATCTTCACGGTGCTGACCTCGATCGCCATCATCATGATCTACCTGGCCTACCTGATGGTGACGGGGCCGATGCTGAAGAAGCGGCTGCAGGGGCAGTGGCCGCCGAAGGATCTGCAGGCCGGCGGCTACTTTTCGATGGGCCGATGGGGCCTGATCGTCAATATCGTCGCCGTTGTGTGGGGCATCGGGATGGCGGTGAACCTGGCCTGGCCGCGCGAGGCGGTGTACGGCACACCCTGGTACAACACCTGGGGTGCGTTCGTCTACATCGGTGCGATTCTCGGCGCCGGGCTGCTCTGGTACTGGGCGAAGGGCCGCAAGAGCATCGGGACCCTCGCCTCCCATGCGGCAGTGGTGACGAAGGCGGATTCCGATGTCTGACAACGTATTCGACTATGTGATCGCGGGCGGCGGCACCGCGGGATGTGTACTGGCCGCCCGGCTCAGCGAAGATCCGGACGTGTCGGTGTGCCTGCTGGAGGCGGGACCCTCCGACGTCGGCGACCGGAATATCCTCGAGCTCTCGGAGTGGATGTATCTGCTCGATTCCGGGTACGACTGGGACTATCCGGTCGAACCGCAGGAGCGTGGCAACAGCTTTCTGCGCCACGCAAGAGCGAAGGTGCTCGGCGGATGTTCCTCGCACAACTCGTGTATCGCGTTCTGGCCGCCGGCCGAGGGCCTGGACGAATGGGCCGCGATGGGCGCGAAGGGCTGGAGCGCGGCCGAAGTGCTGCCCTATGTCGCGCGGGTGGAGAACAATGACGCGCCGGGCCAGGAGCACGGCCGCAGCGGTCCGGTCCGGTTGCGCGACGTCCCACCCGTCGACCCGTGCGGTGCGGCGGTGCTCGAAGCCGCCGCGCTGGTCGGCTTGCCGACGGTCGAATTCAACCGCGGCACAACGGTGCGCAATGGCGCGGGCTGGTTCCAGATCAATTCCGACGAGGACAACATCAGGATGTCGTCTTCGCACGCCTACCTACACCCGGTGCTCGACTCGCGACCCAATCTCTTTGTGCGCACCGGGTGTTGGGTCAGCGAGATCCTGTTCGACGACGCCCGCAACGCCACCGGTGTGCGGTATCAGCGCCCGGATCTCACCGGGTACGACACGGTGTCGGCCCGGCGCGAGGTGATTGTCACCGCTGGAGCCATCGATACGCCGAAGTTGTTGATGCTGTCCGGGATCGGGCCCGCCGAGCATCTGCGCGAAGTCGGTGTTCCGGTGCTGGTCGACGCTCCCGGTGTCGGTTCGAACCTGGACGACCATGTCGAAGGCCTGGTGTTCTGGGAGGCCGCGCGGCCGATGGTCACCACTTCGACGCAATGGTGGGAGATCGGACTGTTCGCCACCACCAACGAGACCTTGCGGCTGCCGGACGTGATGATGCACTACGGCAGCGTGCCGTTCGACATGAACACCCTGCGCAAGGGCTACCCGACCACCGACAACGGTTTCTGCTTGACACCCAATGTCACGCAGGGCCGTTCCCGCGGCACGGTCCGGCTGCGCAGCCGCGACTTCCGGGACCGCCCCAAGGTCGACCCGAGGTACTTCACCGATCCGGAAGGACACGACGAACGCACCATGCTCGCCGGCGTCCGGCTGGCCCGCAAGATCGCCGAGCAGACACCGCTGCGGAACTGGATCGCCAGGGAACTCGCACCGGGCCCGGACGCCACGACCGACGACGAACTGCTCGACTACATCCGCGCCACGCACAACACCGTCTACCACCCGGCGGCCACCGCGCGGATGGGGGCAGCCGACGATCCGATGGCGGTGCTCGATCCGGAACTGCGGGTGAAGGGCGTGTCCCGATTACGGGTCGTCGACGCCTCCGCGATGCCGAAATTGCCCGCGGTGAACCCCAACATTACTGTCATGACCATGGCAGAGAAATGCGCGGACCTCCTACGGAAAACCTGAGTGCGAGGTGCCGAAGGAGGGTGAGCTAGCGGCATTTCTCGCCGATCACGCGCCGTTCCAATCGATGACGCCGCCCGAGCTCGACCAGCTCGCGGCGGCTTCTTCGCTGCACGCGTTCGCCGCGGGCGCGGTGATCATGGACTATTCGGCCCAGGTGCCCGACGACATCTGGATGCTGTGGACCGGCCGTGTCACCCTGCAGGGCAGCGGCGACGGCGCACCGATCGATGCCGTCGAGCCCGGCGGCATCTTCGGCTACGTTCCGCTGCTGACGGGCGGCAGCGCCGACTTCGTGGCGCGGGCGGTCGAGTCGAGCCTGCTGATTCGGTTGCCCGGAGCCTTGGTGCGGGCTCAGTTCGCCCAACCCGACGGCTTGGCGTTCCTCGCTTCCTCGGCCTGGAAGACGGCGTCCGGCGATCGAACTCCGATGGCGCCGGTGCTCGGCAGCCGACCGGTCGGCGAACTCGTCTCCGGTGCGGCCGTTTTCGTCGCGCCGGAGACCAGTGTGCGCGATGCCGTCGTGCGAATGACCGAACAGCGTGTCTCCTATGTGCTGATCCGATTGCCGCAGGGTGAATTCGGCATCTTCACCGATCGCGATCTGCGAACCAGGGTGGTCGCGGCCGGGTTGTCGGTCGAGGTGCCGATCTCCCGGGTGATGAGTGCTCCGGCCCGCCGGGTGACCGCCGACCTGACCGCCGAAACCGTGCTGATGGAGATGCTCGAATGCGGTCTGCGGCATATGCCGGTGCTGTCGCGGCGCGGTGCGGTGCTCGGCGTGCTCGAGGACGCCGACCTGCTCGCGGCCTCGGCCCGGCAGAGTTTCGTGCTGCGCCGTTCGATCGCCGCGGCCGCGGACGCGACGCAGTTGCAGCGCGCCGCCCGCGAGATCACCGGCACCGTGGTCGACCTGTTCCGCAATGGCACCAAGGCATCGGCGACCAGCGGCATCTTGTCGGTCGTCATCGACTCCGTGGTCCGCAAGGCGCTCGAGCTGGCACTCGCCGAGATCGGCGACGCGCCGGGGCCGACCCTTTCCGGCGACCTGCAATCAGTCACCGGCGGCGGATTCGCCTGGCTGACCCTCGGCAGTATCGCCCGCCGCGAGGCGATGCCGTCGTCGGATGTCGACAGCGCGCTGTCGTGGGCCGACGAATTGTCTTCGGCCAGTGTGGAACTGCGCGCCGTCGCCGCGCGAGTGCACGCCATCCTCGATGCCTGCGGCTTGCCTGCGGACAGCAATGGCGCGATCGCCGCGAGGCCGAAGTTTTCCCGTTCCCGCTCGCAGTGGGCATCGGCGGCCGCGGGCTGGCTCGAGGATCCGTTGCAAGACCGGGGCCTGATCCTGTCCTCGCTGCTCATCGACGGGCGCGTCGTATGGGGCGAGGAAGCGCTGCACACGGTGCCCGCGGCCTTCCGGAGCATGCGCGCCGAACACCCGAACGCCCTGCGATTGCAGCTGCTCGACGCATTGTCGGGACGAGTGCGGGCGCGCTCGCTGCGGGATGTGCTGTCCCGGCGCGGCGGGACATTCGATTTGAAGAGCCACGCGCTGGCTCCGATCGTCAACCTCGCCCGATGGGGCGGTCTGGTGGCGGGCGTGACCACGGCGTCGACGCCGGTGCGGTTGGCGGCCGCCGCGAGCGCGGGGGCGCTGAGCGAGCGCGATGCCACCATCCTCACCGAGGTTTTCGTCATGCTGCAGCGCATGCGGATGGTCCATCAGGTCGAGCAGCTCTCCGCCGGGCACAGTCCCGGCGACATCATCACGATGTCGGAACTTTCGCCATTGAATCGCAGTCTGCTCAACGATGCATTGCGGGAGATCGCCGTGGTGCAGCGACGTGTCGGCAGCTTGGGAGCGACGACCACTTAGAATGGCGTTCGAGATGGCAACTCGAGACGGCGATGACAACGGGCGGACGGCTGCGGTGCAGTCCGTCGACCGAGCGCTGCTGGTCATGGAGATTATCGCCAAGCTGGGGCAGGCCGGCGTCACGGAGATCGCCGCGGAACTCGGCGTGCACAAATCTACCGTCTCGCGGCTTGTCGCCGTGCTGGAATCGCGCGGATACGTCGAACAGCTCTCGGAGCGCGGCAAGTATCGGCTCGGCTTCTCCATCGTCCGGCTCGCCGGATCCACCAGTGCGCAGGTCGACCTCGTCGGGCAGAGCCAGGGCGCGTGCAACGAGCTCGCGATCGCCTCGGGTGAGACGACTAATCTCGCTGTCCTGGACGGCAATCGGATCATCAATATCGTCGAGGCGATGGGACCCGGCTCGATCGCGCTGCGGTCCTGGGTGGGGCAGAGCTGCCCGGCGCACGCCACCTCCAGTGGCAAGGTGCTGCTCGCGGGTCTCGAGCCGAGCGAGATGCGTAAGCGGGTCGGCGCCAAGCTCGAGGCGTTCACCGACAACACTCTCACCAAGGTCGCCGACCTGGCCGCCGAGCTCGTCGAGGTCAGGAACAATGGCTGGGCGAGCGTGCGCGAGGAACTGGAGATCGGGCTGAACGCTGTCGCCGCGCCCGTTTACGACAGCAACGGTGCAATCGTTGCGGCACTGAGTGTTTCGGGTCCCGCCTACCGCCTTGCTCCGGAACGTTTCGCCCGCGCCGCCGAGCTGACCATCGCGAGTGCCGCGGACATCGGCCGCCGTCTGGGGTACCTCGGCTGACCACATCCGTACCCGCTCTCGCGATCTGTGCCCGCTGCGGTCGTCGTACGCGGGGCGAATCGCGAGGAGGGGCGATCGGTATCGGTGCTCCTGTTGACAAGGGGTGGGGGCGGCCCAATACTTAGTTGCGTATGGAGCACCAGTTGCGTATTACGAAACTAGTTGCTCGATGTGCAATCGAATAATCGCCGTTCGACGCGTAGCGGGAGATCTCCACGGGTTTTCGTGGGGAGCCGAAGGAGCAAATCCTCCCGGGAATCTCTCAGGCCCAGTACCGCTGCGCACAGGCAACTCTGGAAAGCAGTGCGCACGCACTCGCCGACGGGGCAAACGCGCAGTGTCCCAACACAGTGCGTGAAACTCTCAGGCCATTGGACAGAGCGGGAGGAGCCACCTACGCGCATGCGTCGACGAAAGGCTCCTCATGGCCGAACCTGTCACCGCTGGCGACCGCTTGCAGGTCGCTGGAAACAGCAACACCGCCGTCCGAACCGAGCTCGACGCGTCGCTGCGCGAATTCGATCCGCTCGTCGCACATTTTATCGACCGCGAAATCGACAGGCAGCAACGCGGTCTGGAAATGATCGCCTCCGAAAACCACGCGCCGCTGGCAGTGATGCAGGCGCAGGGTTCGGTGCTCACCAACAAATACGCCGAGGGCTATCCCGGCCGCCGCTATTACGGCGGGTGCGAGCATGTCGATGAGATCGAATCACTCGCGATCGACCGGTTACGCGCTTTGTTCGGCGCGGAATACGTCAACGTCCAGCCGCACTCGGGAGCTCAGGCCAACGCCGCGGCGATGCATGCGGTGTTGCGACCCGGAGACGGCATCCTCGGGCTTGCGCTGGATCATGGTGGACACCTCACCCATGGCATGAAGATCAATTTCTCCGGTCGGCTCTATGACGTTGCGGCCTATCATGTTCGGGCCGAGGACCATCTCGTCGATATGGACGAGGTGCGACGGCTCGCGCATGAGCATCGGCCGAAACTGATCGTGGCAGGCTGGTCGGCCTATCCGCGGCACCTCGACTTCGCCGAATTCCGGCGCATCGCAGACGAAGTCGGCGCATACCTGATGGTGGACATGGCGCACTTCGCCGGTCTGGTCGCGGCGGGGCTGCATCCCTCGCCCGTGCCGCACGCGCACATCGTCACCTCCACCACCCACAAGACCCTCGGCGGGCCACGCGGTGGATTCATCCTCGCCGTCGAGGAATTGGGCAAGAAGCTGGCTTCGGCGGTCTTCCCCGGACAGCAGGGCGGGCCGCTGGAGCATGTGATAGCGGCCAAGGCCGTCGCCTTCAAGATGGCGGGTGAAGCGGCGTTCCGTGATCGCCAGCAACGCACGCTCGCGGGTGCGCGGATCCTCGCCGAGCGACTGCTCGCCGTGGACTGCCGGGCGGCGGGGATCAGCGTGGTCAGCGGCGGTACCGACGTGCACCTGGTGCTCGTAGACCTACGCGACTCCGAGCTCGACGGCCAGCAGGCAGAGGATCGGCTCGCCGAGATCGGAATCACCGTGAACCGCAACGCCGTTCCGTTCGACCCGCGACCGCCGATGGTGAGCTCCGGTCTGCGGATCGGCACACCGGCACTGGCCGCACGTGGCTTCGACACCGCGGCATTCACCGAGGTCGCCGACATCATTGCCGCGGCGCTGCGCGCGGCGCAGCCGGTCGAGGAGTTGGGCGAGCGGGTCGGTGCGCTGGTCGATCGGTTCCCGCTGTATCCCGGTCTGCGTGAACGGGCATGACGGTCAGCATTTTCGACCTGTTCCGGGTCGGCATCGGGCCGTCGAGCTCGCACACGGTCGGGCCGATGCGCGCGGCCGCCCGGTTCATCGAGCAGCTCAAAACCGATGGGCAGCTGCACAATACGACCGGTGTTCGGGTTGAGCTCTACGGATCGCTCGGCGCGACCGGGCGCGGGCACGGCAGCATCGAGGCGATTGTCGCCGGGTTGTCCGGCGAACGGCCGGAGACCGTCGATCCGGAGGTGGTGGCCGCCACCACGTCCGAGGCGCGTGACACCGGCACGCTGCGGCTCGGTGGGGTGCATCCGATCGGCTTCGCCGTCGACGAGGACATCGAACTGCTCTGGCGAATCCGACCGGTCTTCCACAGCAACGGCATGATGTTCCGCGCCGTCGATGCCAAAGGTCAGGTGCTCGTCGAGCGTCGCTTCTATTCCGTCGGCGGCGGATTCGTTTTGGACGAAACCGAGATCGACCGGCCTGCCGAGACGAGGACCACGGTCGGGCACCCGTTCGCCTCGGCCGCGGAGCTGCTTGCCCGCACCGCCGCTACCGGGCTGTCCATCAGTGAGCTGATGCTGGCCAACGAAATGACCTGGCGCAGTCCGGATCGGATCCGGACCGACCTGCTCGAGATCTGGAAGGTCATGCAGGACTGCGTCCAGCGGGGGACGTCGACGGCGGGTGTGCTGCCGGGCGCACTCGCCGTTCGGCGGCGTGCGGCAGCGCTGCACGAACGATTGACCGTCGAAGCCGACGACACCGACCCGCTACGAGCGATGGAGTGGGTCACGCTGTACGCCATGGCCGTCAACGAGGAGAACGCCGCGGGCGGTCGGGTCGTCACCGCGCCGACGAACGGCGCCGCGGGCATCATTCCCGCTGTGCTGCATTATGTTCAGCAGTTCGTCACCGGCCCGAATGACGACAGCGTGATCGATTTCCTGTTGACCGCGGGTGCGATCGGGCAGCTGATCAAGGAGAACGCCTCGATCTCCGGCGCGGAGGTCGGGTGCCAGGGCGAGGTCGGCTCGGCCTGCGCGATGGCGGCAGCCGGACTCACCGCCGTACTCGGCGGCACACCCGAACAGATCGAGAATGCCGCCGAGATCGGCATCGAACACAACCTCGGTCTCACCTGCGATCCGATCGGCGGACTCGTGCAGATTCCGTGCATCGAACGCAACGGTGTCGCGGCGGTCAAGGCGATCACCGCGGCCCGCATGGCGATTCGCGGCGACGGCGTCCACCATGTGTCACTCGATAAGGTCATCCAGACGATGCGCGCGACGGGCGCGGATATGCTGGACAAATACAAGGAGACCTCGCTCGGCGGCCTCGCGGTCGCGGTCGTCGACTGTTGAGCGGCCGGGCGATGCCTCGCCCGAGCGCAGGTCGCCGTCTCAGTGGCTGCCGGTTTCGGCTGCCGGGAACAGACGGTGGATCGTCTGGGCCGCCGCGAGTACGCGGGAGTCGTTCGGATCGGTGGGATCCAGACCGGTGAGCTCGGTGATGCGTCGCAGTCGGTAGGTGAAAGTGTTGGGGTGCACGTGGATTTCGGCTGCCGCGACCTTGCGTTCGGAGCCGTGGCGCAGATGCGCGTCCAGTGCCTCCAGTAGATGCGGGCTCCGCAGGATCGGAGCAATGCGCTCGGCCAACCTGGCGCGGGCCGGTCCCGGTCTGGTGAGCTGGAACTCGAGCAGCAGATCGTCGAGCCGATAGACGCCGGTCGGCCTGCCGAGCAGGCGGGCGAGTTCCGCGATCTCGGTGGCCTCGTGCGCGGCCTGCGGGACGGATTTGCGTGCGACCGGAGGGCATTCGGCCACGGTGACTCCGGTGCCGAACTGTGCGGCCAATCCGATGGCGAGCCGGTGGTATTGCTCGTGATCGAGGTCGGCGGACTCGGAGACGTTCGGTAGCAACGCGATGCCGTTCGAGCCGTCGAAGGTGGCGAGCGCGGTGGTACCGGTGAGGCCGTCCAAAGCGCGTTGCAGGACGCGGATCCGGCGTCGGGTCAGCAGATTCGCGACGGTGCTCGAGCGACTGTCCTGCGGCAGCCGATGGTCCTGGTGGATATGGATCGCCAGCACGGTGTAGCCGTCGGTGAGCGCGGTATCCGCCCGCGCCGCAAGCTCTTCGGCGGGCAGCCCACGCAGCAGCGCCGAACACAATTCACGACGGGCCTCGCGCTCGGCGTTGTAGATCGACTGTTCGACCTCGGAGTAGGTTTCGACCACGGTGATGTTGATGTGCATCAGCAGCTCGAGCAGGCGGCTGCCGACGACCACCAGATCCGCCGTCTCGGCGGGTGTCGCCAGTGCCGCGGCCTCGGCAAGCACCGATTGTGCCGACCCGTGGATGGCCTCGATCAGCACCGCGAGCGGGAACCGGTCCTCCGCATGCCGCTCGACCACCGGTGCGACGAAGGTCGCGACCTCGGCCCTGCTGAAAGTGCGCTGTTCGCCGATGGCCTGCAGGACCGCGCGGCCGCAGGCGTAGATGGCGGGCAGCACCTCGGCAGTGAAATGCCCAGGGGGCAGATCGGCGGCGGGCGGGGTCGCACCCAGCCCAGCGGCGAGCATGCGCTCGGAGATCTGGGGCCACCTGGTCAGCAACCGAACAACCAATGAGCCTTCGCTGTTTGCCGGTGAGAGAGCGACGGACATGAGCCGATTGTTTCCAACGACAGTAACCGCAGCAAGCCTTCGGTCCAATCGACGGGAACTTTGTCACACACAACAAGTTCCCGTGCGGTTTCTTCTCTCGGCAGCGCAGTGACGCTGGGGGTGTGCCGGCCATAGATTTGGGCAGCGGAAACAAATATGGCCGCGGTCACACCGAAGCGGGAATGTGGCGCAGGAAACAGTTGGTGGTCATGGGGATCCGTTGCTCGAACCGCCGTTCGGTGAGGTCTTCGCGCTCGTCGATGGTTGCATCGCGGTCCGTCGCCACCTGGTGGTGGGGCTCCGCAGCTTGAACGCGGAGATGCTGGATGGGAAATGAACGGAATGTTTGCAATGAAGCAAAGTGCTCGACGGGCCGTCTTCGGTGCCGCGGTGATCGTGGCAGTGACCGTCGCGACGGCGCTCGGTGGCGGCGGGGCCACCGCGGACCGACAGACAGCGCCGACGGAACAGACTTTCGCGGAGCTCATCAGCGCCGGGCTCACCCCGGCCGCGGACGGCAGGCAGCCGCAGGCGATCGTCGATACCGATACCGGCAGCGGTTCGGGATCGGCGACGAGCCGGGCCACCGATGTCCTCGGTGAGGGACCCGAGATGTCGGCGTATCTGGCCGCATTCGGTTACGGATTACTGCATCCCGATTCGGCGCCGCCGGGCGCGAATCGCTGGAACTGCACCCCGTCGGCCGAGCATCCCCGGCCGGTGGTGCTGTTGCACGGCACTTGGCTCAACGCCTACGACACCTTCTCCTATATGTCTCCGCGCC
This sequence comes from Nocardia sp. NBC_00403, assembly GCF_036046055.1. NCBI lineage: Bacteria > Bacillati > Actinomycetota > Actinomycetes > Mycobacteriales > Nocardiaceae > Nocardia > Nocardia sp. NBC_00403. Next base: position 8,543,842 of record NZ_CP107939.1, on the reverse strand, counting down.
TGGCACGCGCCGGATTCTGTGTGTTCGCCTTCAATTTCGGGCGTTCCACTTTCCTGGAGGGCGGCGGGCTCGGCCCGATCCTGCCCGGCCGCTACGGGGTTGGGCCGATGGAGGATTCGGCACAGCAACTGAGCGAATTCGTCGATCGTGTATTGGCGGCGACGGGCGCGGAGCAGGTCGACATCGTCGGGCATTCGCAGGGTGGGACCGTGGCGAATCAGTATCTGAAGTTCGATGGCGGTCAGGGCAAAGTGGGCAAACTCGTCACCTACGGTGCCACGCACCACGGCACCTCGCTCATGGGCATCGCCACGCTCGGCAGGCTGATCAACAATCTCGGTGTCGATATTCTCGGCTTCTACGAGCCGATCGTCGGGCATTCCAATATTCAGCAGGCTTTCGGTTCACCGTTCTATGCCCGCTTGAATGCCCACGGCGACACCGTTCCCGGCGTCGACTACACCGTGGTCGGTTCTCGCTATGACGAGGTCACCAATCCCTACGACTGGACGTTCCTGCGGGCCGGGCCCGACGCGACGGTGGACAACCTCACGCTGCAGGCCGGGTGTGAACAGGATCTGTCCGATCACCTCACCATGATGTACTCGCCCCGGTCGGTGTCCATTGCGCTGCACGCACTCGATCCCGCGGCGCACCCCGATCTGGAGTGCGCGTTCAACCCCTGGATGCTCGGCGGCGGCCTCTGACGAGGCTGTCACTGCACCGACAGGAGAAACCGCGGCGCGCGAATTGTGACCGCTGCCAATTCTTTTCCTTCTCGGGCATTCGTAGGCTCGAATACGGGCAGCCGGCGGCATCGACGGCGCGGCGCTCTCGTTCATCGGCGACCTGCGCCGGCTGTCGCGGCACATGTTGTGCCGTGCCGTTCGAAAGGATCAACCCTGATGAGTGTCGCCGCCGACCCGACCGCGTTCGCGACCCGCCCCGATCACACGCCGTCCGCCACTGCGCCGTTGTTGCCGGAGGACGATCCGTTCTACCTGCCGCCGGCAATGATCGGGCAGCTGCGGCCGGGCGCCGTCGTCCGCGCACGAGAAGTCGAGCTGGCGCTGTTCGGTCGAGTGGCGCAGAAGATTCCGGCGTGGCAGCTGCTGTATCGGACCTGCGACCTGGATGACACACCCGAGGTGGCGGTGACGACGGTGCTGCTGCCGTGGGGTGCGGATCCTACGGCAGCTCGCCCGCTGGTCTCCTTCCAGTGCGCGATCGATGCCGTCGCCTCGAAATGTCTTCCGTCGTATGCACTCCGGCGCGGTGCGCGGGCCGCCGGTGCCATTCCACAGCTCGAGCTTCCGCTCATCGCGGGCGCATTGGCCAGCGGCTGGGCGGTGTCGGTGCCCGACCACGAGGGGACCGGTGGCCAGTTCGGTGCCGCCCGCGAGCCCGGGTACCGGGCGCTGGACGGGATTCGGGCCGCCCTCGCCTTCGAACCGCTCGGCCTCGGCACCTCGACTCCGGTTGCGCTGTGGGGTTATTCGGGTGGCGGCCTTGCCACGGCATGGGCAGCGGAGCTGGCGGGCGAGTACGCACCGGAGCTCGATATTGTCGGCGCGGTGGCCGGTTCGCCGGTCGGTGATCCCGCGGCGGCGTTCGTGCGCATGAACGGCGGACTCTTCGCCGGGTTTGCCGCGGTCTTCACCGCCGGACTGTGCCGGGCCTACCCGGAATTGGACCGGCTGCTGCGCTCCCGGCTGGATGCCGACTATCTCCGGCTCATGGCGGCCGCCGAGTCGACGACGACGTTCCCGCTGCTGTACCGCTTCGCGCGCCGCAATCTCGATGACCATTGCACCGGCGGTCTGGCCGGTCTGCTGGACGCGCCGGAGCTGCAACGCATCCTGGCCGACATCCGGCCCGGCGATCGCGCGCCCGTGATGCCATTGCTGGTACTGCAAGGGGTGTACGACGAGGTCATCGCGGTAGCCGATGTCGATGCGCACGTCGACCGGTATGTTGCCGCGGGCGTGCGTGTTCGGTACCTGCGCGACCGACTCAGCACCCACCTCCCGTTGCAGTTCATCGGGGCGCCGGTGATCATCGATTGGCTGTCGGATCGGTTCGGCAATCGCGCCCTTGCCCCGAATGCTGTCGAGACGGTGTGGTCGGTGGCGTTCTCCAAGCGGGCCGTGTCCGGGCATCTGCGGCTGGCATTGCTGTCGGCGCGCATGCTGTTCGGCTTGCCCATTCGGCAACGCAGGCGAGTGAATCGGCCCAGCGACGTACACCGGTGGTCGCTTCGGTTGACGTTGCGCAAGCCGTTGTCCTGAGCGACTTCCCGCTGTGGCCCCCGGCATCGGTCGGCCGTCGGGGTGTGTCGCGGCACCGGACGACCGCCATTCGGCTCGGTAGGAGGAGGCGCGATCAATGCCGGGCAGCTGTAGGCAGGCCTGCCGCGGTTGCGGCATCGGCGAGGACTGCTTCGAGCATGGCGGGAGTGAGTCGGCCGGTGAAGGTGTTCTGCTGGCTGACGTGGTAGCAGCCGAAGAGCTGCAACGGTTCGCGAGTGTCGTCGGATGGTGCCAGCGTGACGCGGACGTTGTGGCCGAATTTGGGGCGTGGCCGAGGAACGATCCACCCGGCCGCGGCGAGCACGGGCAGCAGCGCCTGCCAGCCGAACGCTCCGAGCACGACGATCGCCCGGACCGTCGGCGCGAGCAATGCCAATTCGGTGCGCAGCCAGTGACTGCACCGGTCGCGTTCGTCCGGCGTCGGCTTGTTGTCCGGTGGTGCGCAGTGCACGGGCGCGGTGAGCCGGACTCCGGTCAGCCGCAGGCCGTCGTCGCGTCGGATGGAAGTCGGCTGGTTGGCCAGGCCGACCGCGTGCAGAGCGGCGAACAAGACGTCGCCGCTGCGGTCGCCGGTGAACATGCGCCCGGTCCGGTTGCCGCCGTGGGCGGCGGGGGCGAGGCCGACGATCAGCAGCTGGGCGTCGGGCGGGCCGAATCCTGGGACGGGGCGGCCCCAATAGGTTTCCTCGCGAAAAGCGGCGCGTTTCTCCCTCGCCACCCTTTCGCGCCAGGCGACAAGGCGCGGGCAGGCGCGGCAGTCCGTGACGACGGTGTCCAACTCGGCGATGGTGTGGCACACAAGGAAACCCAATCACAATCAGTGGCGGGTCAGCTCTCGTAACCAGAGGTTTGCATCCAGGACGTGTGTCCAGGTCAGTACGGCCGTGAGCTGCGGATAACGACCCGGACATGTGATCGTGACCACGAGGGGCGGGTTGATAGCATGGCCTTTCTGGCCGACCGGATGCGGGCATCGCCCCCGGATTCACCTCGAAAGAGTCTTTCCATGCAGTTTGAAATCGTCGAGCGAGACGAAACGTGGGTTGCCGGGCTGCCAGTGCGCAGCCCGAAACGTGCGCTCGGGGAACTGCGTGATCACGATCTGGAGGCGGCCTGGGCCGCGGTGCTACATCAGGAGCTCGGTGGCCCGCTGGCCAGCGCATACACCGATTACACCGGTGAGCTCGGCACGTACAACACCCAGATCGTCGGCTACGAATGCGCGTCGTTCGAGGACGTCACCCGCGGTCACTTGGTCGCGCGGCTGCCGCGCGGCACCTATGCCCGGTTCTCCTCGGTCGGTAACTTCCCGCAGGTGATGACCGACCTGTGGACGCAGATCGCCTATGCCGAGGAGCACAACTACATCAAACGCACCTATACCGGGGACTTCGAGTGTTACCCACACGCCTACAAGATCGACCTCTACCTGGCGGTAGATGCGCGATGACCTATGCGATTGTCGTGCGTGGTGAGGCGATCTACGCAGGCCTGGTGGTGCCGCGGGTGCGGCCGAGCTTCAAGGTGAGCAATAGCGATCTGATCGAGTTTCTCAAGGACCGGCTGCGTGACCGCGCGGGCGAGCAGCGGCGGTCCGATCACCCGATGTACACCGTGTACGTGCCGGATCCCGCGGGGAACTTCAACGCTGTCGTCTGCTTCGAATATCCGGCGCCCGACGTGGTTCCGGTCGGTGATGTGCTGGTCAAGGTGCCGAAGGGCGTCTACGCGCGCTTCGTGCCGAATGGCGACTACCACGATCCCGTCGAGGACGTGTGGGCGCAGGTCGACGATGCGACCGCCTCGGCGGAGATCACTCGCGCCTACCGCGAAGAGGTCGAGATCTGGCACGGACCGGAGTCTGTGGAGCTGTTCATCTCGATCCTGGTCTAGTTGCTGAATGGTAGCTACCTCGGTACCAACTGGTCTCCACGTTCTGTTCCTTGTCCGAAAGGTGCGGCCTGACCTGCGGTGATTTCGGGGGCCGAAATTAGTTTTCGGAAGATTAACCGGTCGTCTGGTCAATTCCTTTCGGATGACGGATACTTCCCTAGGCAATCTCACCCGACCGGCGGGCTGTCGGGTGTGAGAGCTGGACCGGCTCGATTGACCGCGCGTGGGCGCGGTGGCTACGGAGTAGGGAACACCATGACTGTCGAAGCAATCGCAGTCGGCCCAGGGGGCACACGCGATGCCGAGGTGTTGCGCTTTCGGGATATGCATTCCGGATATGTCTTTCATGTCACCACTCCGGAGGCGCATCCCGAGCTCTGGCGTCGATACTTGCGCGGTGCGCTGCAGGTTTACCGGCATTACGATGTCGATCACGCGCTGGAATACGACAAAGTCGAAAACGGTTGTACGACAACATTGTTCTGCACCGCCGTGGATCCTTCCGGCGAGGTTGTCGCGGGCCTGCGGGCGCAGGGGCCGTACTCGGCGGTCGAGGACGTGCACGCGCTCGGCGCCTGGGCCGGGCGGCCCGGTGCGGACGCGCTGCGCACGATGATTGCCGAGCGGATACCGGAGGGTGTCGTCGAGGTCAAAGCGGTGTGGGTGGCGCGAAATGCGCCGCGCCGGTCTGCGCTTACCGCTGCGCTGTCCCGCTGTGTTGTGCATGCGACCTGGCTGCTCGATGCGCGCTTCGGTTTCGTCACCACCGCCTCGCACAGCCTGGAACTTTATCGCTCCAGTGGTGGGCGAGTGGCCGATCGGATACCGTCTGTCCCCTATCCGGACGACCGTTATCACACGGTCCCCGTGTGGTGGGACACCCAGACGTATCGGTCATTTGCCACAAAATTGCAGACTTCATTGATAGCGCTCGAGCAGGCCGCGCTCGAAGCCTGGCATGCACAGCCGCACGGTGGGCACCGTGCGGGTGACCATGGATCGGAGGACGGGCGCAGGTATGAACGGTGACCCCGGCCCGGTCGCGGACTATAGGCCGCTGATTCTCGATGAAAACGCCCCGGACGACGCCCCGATCCTCCTACAGCTGCGAAAGTCACCCCAGGTTCGCATCATCGACCTGCGGGATGTGCTGCATGGCGAGCTGGCCAAGGTGCGGTCACGGCCCGCCCTCGACGATCCGGATCCGGACCGGTGGGTCTACTACCCGTGGCGGCGCACCCTGGTCGGATTGCCCGGCGAGCGCACCTACCGGGCGATTCGGCTGGACCGCAATCGCAACAAGCTCACCAGGGACGAGCAGAAACGCCTGGCGGGCTTGACAATCGGCGTCGTCGGGCAGAGCGTCGGCCATGCGGTTGCCTACACCCTGGCCATGGAGGGCAGCTGTGGCCTGCTGCGCCTTGCCGATTTCGACGACATCGAGCTGTCCAACCTGAACCGGGTGCCGGGCGGCATCTTCGACATCGGGGTGAACAAGTCGATCGTGACCGCGCGCCGGATCGCCGAGCTCGATCCCTATCTGCCGGTCGAGGTGCGCACCGCGGGCATCGACGAAGACTCCGTCGACGAATTCCTGACGGGACTGTCGATCGTGATCGAGGAATGCGATTCGCTCGACATCAAGTTCGCCGTCCGTGAGGGCGCGCGCAGGCATCGCATCCCGCTGCTGATGGACACCAGCGATCGTGGCCTGCTCGATGTCGAACGCTACGACCTGGAGCCGGGCCGCCCGCCGTTCCACGGACTGCTCGGCACCACCGAGGGCGCCGACCTGCGCGGGCTGTCCACCAGGGACAAGGCGCCCCACGTCATGCGGATTCTCGATCCGAAAGAGCTGTCGGCGCGGATGGCCGCCAGTCTGGTGGAGATCGACGAATCGGTCACCACATGGCCGCAGCTCGGCAGCGATGTACAGCTCGGCGCGGCCATCGTGGCCGCGGCGGTGCGCAGGCTCGGGCTCGGACAGAAACTTTCGTCCGGGCGCACGCGCATCGATCTGGAGCGTGGTCTCGACGAGCTGGCCGAGCCGGAGCCGGTGGGTGAGCTGGTGTGCGAGCCGGAAGCGGTTGCGGGCAAACCGGCACCGGCGGGGACCGCGCTGCTGAGCGTGCTCGAATGTGCCCAGCGCGCACCCTCCGGCGGCAACACCCAGCCGTGGTCGCTGCGAATCGATGGGCCCGACCTGCGGATAGGTCTCGCCCGTCCGCGCTCCTCGGCCCTCGATATCGGCTATCGGGGCAGCGCGGTGGCGATCGGTGCCGCGCTGCACAATGCGCGCGCCGCTGCCGCCGTACACGGCATGCTCGGCGAACACGAATTCCTCGAGAGTAAAACCACGGCGCTGTCCGCGGTGCTGCGTCTCGGTACGGCCACCGATGCGTTGCTGGCCCGCGACTATCAGGCCGCGCTGGCCCGCGAGACCAACCGGCGTCTCGGCACGGGTGCGCCGTTGACCGGCGGTGTGCTCGCCGGCCTCGCCGCGGCCGCCGCTACCGAGGGTGTGACGCTGCACAGCATCACCGACCGGGCCGACCTCGCGACGGCGGCCGAATTGCTCGGCGAATCGGATCGAATCCGTTATTTGACGCCGCGGCTGCATCAGGAGATGTTCGCCGAGCTGCGGTGGCCCGGCGACGATCTGCTCACCGGAATCGACGTCTGCGGTATGGAGTTGGCCGCCGACGAGTACGCGAAGCTCGAGATCGGGCGCCGCGCGGATGTGATGGACCGATTGCGCGAATGGTCCGGCGGCGCCGCGCTCGGCGAGCACACCGCGGATCGGGTGCTGTCGAGTTCGGCGCTCGTCGCGGTGACGTTCACCCACCAGAAGGGGGCCTCGGGGCCTGGACTGACCGACTATGCCCGTGCGGGTGCGGGAATGCAGCGCGTCTGGCTCGAGGCGCAACGGCGTGGACTCGCGGTGCAACCGGTCTCTCCGGTGTTCCTGTATGCACGGCACCCCGACGAGCTGATCGCGATTTCCACGGATTTCGCGGATACACTAGCGTCACTTCAGGGCCGTTTCCTGGACCTGCTGGGAGTACCTGGGCATGAGATCATGGCATTGGTGCTTCGCCTGAGCTATGCGGCGCCAGCCTCGGTCCGCAGCAGGCGGCTTCCAGTGCCGGGCGCGGGCAACCGCAGCTAGCACGATCGGAGACAAGGTGCCTCGGCGAACGCTCGACTCATTGGTGACCCAGGTCGCCTCCGAGTTGATGGGCGTCGACGCCACGACGATGGTGGCGGCGAGTGAGCGGGTGCTGGCCAGATTGGTCGAGCACTTCGACGTCGATTTCAGCTATTTGCGACACACCGATCGAGAGCGAAGAGCCACCGTGCTCATCGCGGAGTGGCCGCATCGCGGTGACATCCCGGATCCCGATCCGCTGAAGGTCGTGTTCTTCGAGAGCGCGGATTCGGTGTTCCGCGAGCTCGAACACGCCACCGAGCCGATCGTGGTGCGGCCGACCGTGGAATCCGCCGACTATCAAGAGACGATCCGTCGTTCCTCGGGGATCCCGGAGGTCGCCATGGCCGCCGTCCCGCTGCTTTCGCGTGGTGAATCGACCGGCGTGCTCGGCTTCATCAAACAGGGCGATCGGGACTGGAGCACCAGAGAACTCAACGTGCTCAAGGCGATTGCCGCGCTGTTCGCGCAGCTGCAGGCGCGAGTGGTCGCCGAGGAGCGGCTGCGCTACATCGCACTGCACGACGATCTCACCGGACTTGCCAATCGCCGTGCGCTGCTCGAGCACATGGAGGAACGATTACACGCGGGCAGTTCCGGCCCGGTGGCCGCGTTCTTCCTCGACCTCGATCGCCTCAAGGCGCTCAACGATTTCCTCGGCCACACGGCCGGTGACAATTTCATCCGCACGCTGTCCTCGCGACTGCGTGAGAACCTCGACCCGAACGACATGATCGCCCGGCTCGGCGGCGACGAGTTCGTGATCGTGCCCGCCAAACCGATGGACGCGGTGGCGGCCGAGCTGGAGGCGACCAGAATCCAGCAGCTCATCGGGCGGCGGGTCACCGTCGGCGGCGAGTCGGTCAGCCGCGGTGCGAGTGTCGGTGTCGCGGTGGGTATCCCGGGGGAGACCACGGTCGCCGATGTCCTGCGCCGGGCCGATCATGCGCTGCTGTCGGCCAAGTCGGGTGGCGGCAATGGCGTCGCGGTGTTCACCGATGCTATGCGCGCCCAGTTCGAACTGCAGGACGATGTCGAACTCAACCTGCGCGGCGCGGTGTCCGACGGCTCGCTGCTGCTGCACTATCAGCCCGAGGTCGACCTGCGCACCGGACGGATCGTCGCGTTGGAGGCTTTGGTTCGCTGGCTGCACCCGACGCGGGGCCTGTTGCCGCCTGGTGCGTTCGTCAGCGTCGCGGAGGCAACCAATCTGGCGGGCGAACTCGGCCGCTGGGTGATCAGGTCGGCGTGCGCCCAGTTCGCGGAATGGCGGCGGCGTGGCCTGGCCGCGAATGTGGTGATGCGGATCAATGTGTCGCCGGTTCAGCTGGTCAGCCTCGACTTCGTGGAGCGCATCGAGGACATCCTGCGGCTGTTCGGCATCGACGGCAGTTCGGTGTGCCTGGAGATCACCGAGCATGTGGTGGTACAGGATCTGGCCCGTACACAGGTCACACTGCGTGGACTCAAGCGGATGGGCGTGCAGATCGCCATCGACGACTTCGGCACCGGCTACAGCTCCTTGTCGCACCTCAAGGCGCTGCCGGTCGACGCGGTGAAGATCGACCGCGGCTTCGTGCAGCGCCTCGGCGCGAGCACCGACGACCTCGCGATCGTGAAGTCCATCATCGGCCTGGCCGGATCCTTCGGCCTCGGTGTCGTCGGGGAGGGCGTGGAGACGCCGGTGGCGGCGCGCACCCTGGTCGGATTGGGTTGCTATCGGGCGCAAGGCTTTCTGATCGCCCGGCCGATGCCCGCAGACGAGGTCGAGCCACATCTCGCGATGGGCCGAATCCCCTTGGACCTCGATTTGCCGCGCGCGGGCCGCGGCACGGCGAAGTACTGACCCACTGCGCGAATCAGCTGGTCACGCGGCTGCCCGCCTTCACTCGGCCCGGCGCAACGGCGGCTGCGTCGCCTTCGCTCGGCCAGCGACTATCGACGGACTCAGCCCGGCAGTGCCGTAAGCGGCTGCCTTGCCTTCGCTCGGTCCGGTGCACTGCGGCTGGGTCGCCTTCGCTCGGCCCGGCGCGACTAGCGACGGAAATCCGTCCGGCTGTGCCGTTATGCGGTTCTTTCACGGCTGTTCATGCGCCGTTGGGCGCATCGGTCCCGATCCGCTGCACGATCGGCGGAGTGCGCATCGTGCAGCTGGCGAACTTCTACGGCCCGCGGTCCGGTGGGCTGCGCACCGCACTGCATCACCTCGGTGAGGGCTATGTGGCAGCGGGACACGAGGTGGTGCTGATCGTGCCGGGGCCGCGCCGCGCCGAAGAACTATTGCCGACCGGTGCGGTGCGGATTACCTTGCCCGCCTTGGGTATTCCATGGACCGGCGGCTACCGGGCGGCAGATCCGCGGCGGGTGGCCGATGTGCTGGCCGGCTTACGTCCGGACGTGCTGGAGGTGTCCGATCGGCTGACGTTGCGCGGATTCGGTCGATGGGCGCGGCGGCGCGAGGTGGCGAGCGTGATGATCTCGCACGAACGGCTGGATCGGCTGCTCGGCCAGGTCATGCCGGGTCCCGCTGCCCGCCGCTGTGCCGACGTGGCCAACCGGCGGACCGCCGCGGACTACGACATCGTGGTGTGCACCACGAAGTTCGCGCGCGCGGAGTTTCTGCGCGTCGGTGCGTCGAATGTCGAACTGGTACCGCTCGGTGTCGATCTGGAGCTGTTCAGTCCGCGTCGGCGCGATCATGCGCTGCGGGCCGATCTCGGCGTACCGGGGCATCCGCTGCTGGTGCACTGCGGCAGGCTCTCGGTGGAGAAGCGGGTCGACCGCAGCATCGAGGCGGTGGGCGCGCTGCGGAAGGCGGGCCTGGAGGTGCGGCTGGTCGTCGCGGGCGAGGGCCCGCGGCGCGAGGCGCTGGAGCGCCGCGCCAAGGCGCTGCCGGTGCTGCCGGGCGGGTTACCGGCGGTGCATTTCACCGGGTTCATCTCGGATCGGTCGATGGTGGCGAAACTGCTGGCCACCGCGGATGTTTCGCTGGCGCCCGGCCCGCACGAGACCTTCGGCCTCGCCGCGTTGGAGGCGCTCGCGGCCGGGACGCCGGTCGTCGCCAGCCGATCGTCCGCGCTGGCCGATATCGTCACCGCGGAGTGTGGCGCGGTGGCCGCCGATCATCCCTCGGATTTCGCCCGAGCGGTCACCGATGTGCTGGCACTGCCGACCGCGGGGCGCAGGAAGGCCGCGCGCAGCCGGGCCGAGCAATTCACCTGGCCGCGGGCGGTCGCGGGCATGCTCGCGGTCCTCGGCCGATGATTGCCTTCACCGGCGGCGCGAATTGCCGATGATCCTGCGGGCCGATAGGCGGCGCACAGTACCCTGCGAGGACTGATTCGGGGCTATGGGAGATGGGGTTCACCGGTGCGAATGGTTGGTCGCGGACGTGCAGGCCGTAGGACGATGCAGGGCGCCAGGGTGTTGGTGACGGGCGCCGCCAGCGGCATAGGCAGGGCGAGTGCGCTCGCTGCCGCGGCGGACGGCGCCGAGGTGGTGCTGACGGATATCAATGCCGAAGGACTCGACGAGACGGTGTCGGCCATCGGGGCGGCGGGCGGCGTCGTGCTCCTGGCACGGGCGTTGGACATCACCGACTACGACGCGGTCACCGAGTTCGCGAAGGATGTGCACGTGGAGTTCGGCACCCTCGATGTCGTGATGAACATTGCCGGCACCTCGACCTGGGGCACCGTCGAGAACCTCGAACACCGGCATTGGCGAAAGATGGTGGACGTCAACCTGATGGGCCCGATCCACGTGATCGAGAACTTCGTGCCGCCGATGGTGCGGGCGGGCCGGGGCGGGGCGCTGGTGAACGTGTCCTCGGCGGCGGGTCTGCTCGCGCTGCCGTGGCATGCCGCCTACAGCGCGGGCAAGTACGGCATCCGCGGCGTCTCCGAGGTGTTGCGATTCGATCTGGAGCGCCACGGCATTTCGGTGCATCTGGTGGTGCCCGGCGCGGTGAACACGCCGCTGGTGCAGTCCTTCGATCTGGTCGGCATCGACAAGGACGACCCGCGGGTGCGCCGGCTGGCCGGCGCGTTCACCAAGCATGCGGTGGAGCCGGAACATGTTGCGTCGCAGATCCTTCGCGGCATCGAACGCAACAGGTTCCTGGTCTACACCTCGTTCGATATCCGGTTCGGGTATTGGTGGTCACGGAAATTCGCCTACCCCTACGAATTCGTCATCCGCAGGGTCAGCGCTCGCTTCAGCAGGCTGCTGGCTTCGACGGGCAGTTGAGCTGCACGTCGAGCACTCGGGCACCGGGTCCCTGCTCGCCGAGCCGATCGTGCTCGTTGACCAGCCTGCAGCTGCCGAGCGACAGGCACCCGCAGCCGATGCAGCCGGTGAGGTTGTCGCGCAGCCGGGTCAGCTGGGTGATGCGGTCGTCGAGGTCGGTTCGCCAGGTGGTGGACAGAGTCTCCCAGTCACGTCGGGTGGGGGTGCGGCCTTCCGGTAGTTTGTCCAGCGCGGCGCGGATGTCGCTGAGCGGGATGCCGACGCGCTGCGAAATACGGATGAAGGCGACGCGTCGCAGCGTCTCGCGCGCGTACCTGCGCTGATTTCCGCTGGTACGACGGCTCGAGATGAGACCCTCGCGTTCATAGAAGTGCAACGCGGACACCGCTACTCCGCTACGCTCGGACAGCTGCCCGGGGGTCAGTTCCTTTGCTCGCCAATCGGTTGTCGACATCAACACTCCTCCGTTCACCTAAACAATACTTCAGGTTAGGGTGTGCTGGGGTAGGAATCGAACACACCCCATTCGCGTGCTCTTAAGCCCTCGGCGAACTACGGTCGGATCATGGGAGCAGAGGCTGTGCAGGGTGGGCACGCAGGCGAGCCGGACGGGAACGGGCGCGGGGGCACCGGCGACCCCGGCAGACGCCTTGCCGTCACGTCCGAAGTCGGCACACTGCGCACGGTGCTGCTGCACCGGCCCGGTGACGAATTGCGCAGGCTGACCCCGCGCAACAACGATCAACTGCTCTTCGACGGCATCCCGTGGGTGGAGCGGGCCCAGCAGGAACACGACACCTTCTCCGGCGTGCTGCGCAAGCGCGGCGTCGAGGTGCTGCTGCTCGCCGACCTGCTCGCCGACACCCTCGACGTCAGCGGCGCCGCCCGAATCCAGGGCATCTCGGGGGCCGTGGATGCGCGCAGGCTCGGGCACGGGCTCGCCGACGAACTGGCCGCCTACCTGCGCGGCGTGCCTGCGCGCGAACTGGCCGACATTCTGATGGCAGGCATGACCTTCGATGAACTACCATTCGGCCCCAACACGCCCTCGCTGGTGCGCCGGATGCACCACGGCGGCGATTTCGTCATCGATCCGCTACCGAATCTGCTGTTCACCAGGGACTCCTCGTTCTGGGTCGGGCCGCGCGTCGCCATCACCGCGCTCGCCCTGCCCGCCCGAATACGCGAGACCTCGCTCACCGACCTCATCTACGCCTTCCATCCCCGCTTCCTCGGGGTGCGCCGCGCCTACGAATCGCATACCGCACCCATCGAGGGCGGCGACGTGCTGCTGCTCGGACCTGGTGTCGTAGCGGTCGGCGTCGGCGAGCGGACCTCACCCGCCGGGGCGGAAGCACTGGCGCGCAGTCTGTTCGACGACGGTCTCGCGCACACCGTGCTGGTGGTGCCGATCGCACAGAATCGCGCGACCATGCACCTGGACACGGTGTGCACGATGGTCGACACCGACGCCATCGTGATGTATCCCGCCGTGCGGGACTCGCTGTGCGCATTCACGATTCACCGTGAAGACGGCTACGGCGTTCGGGACGGTGGTGGGGTGAGCATGCGCGGTCCCGACCCGTTCCTGCCCGCGGCCGCCGAGGCGATGGGCATCGGCAAGATGCGGGTCATCGACACCGGGCTCGACGGCGTCACCGCCGAGCGTGAGCAGTGGGACGACGGCAACAACACCCTGGCGCTCGCTCCAGGCGTGGTCGTCGCCTACGAACGCAATGAGATGACCAACTCCCGGCTGACCGACGCGGGCATCGAGGTACTCCGAATCCCGGGTTCCGAACTGGGTTCCGGGCGCGGCGGCCCACGCTGCTTATCCTGTCCACTGTCCCGAGATGACGTGTGAGCGAGCCATGTTCAACATCACCATCACCCATGAGTCGCCCGCGCCGCCCTACGAGCAGCTGCGGATGGGCATCATCGCGCAAGTGCGGTCGGGTGAGCTGACCGCGGGCACGAAGATACCGACGGTTCGTGCACTGGCGGCGGAACTCGGTCTCGCGCCGAACACCGTCGCTCGCGCCTATCGCGAACTCGAGGCCGACGGTGTCGTCGAAACCCGGGGCAGGCAAGGCTCGTTCATCGCCTCCTCCGGTGATCCGACCAAGGATGCGGCGGGCCGGGCCGCCACCGACTACGTCAACGCGATTCGCCGTCTCGGTCTGGACAACGAAACTGCACTGCGCTACGTGACATCCGCGCTGGAAAGTTAGGTCCGTGGTCGGCCGAGTGCAGCCCTAACGCCAGCTGGGCAGCCAGAGATGAGCGTGCCAGTTGCCGGGTGTGATCGCCATGCCGGTGAGGATCGGCCAGAGCCAGACGAAGTTGGCGATGACCAAGCCGAGGTAGATACAGACCGCCAACAGGCCGAGACTGTGCCGCTCGTTGGGTGCCGCGGGCAGGAAGGTGCCCGCGGGACTGCGGCGGAACGGACTGCTGCGTGCGGGACCGAGGATGTCGCCGAGCACCAGCGCCACGCCCATCACCAGGAACGGGGCGAGGGCGACGGCGTAGAAGTAGTACATCTGCCGATCGAGGGTGAAGAACCAGGGCAGCAGGGCGGCGCCGTAGCCGACGAGCACCGCGGCGTAGCGCCAGTCGCGGCGGACCGTCGTGCGCCACAGTGCCCAGGCGAGCATCGGGAACGCGATCCACCAGATGGCGGGCGTGCCGATCAGCATCACGGCCTTCACGCACTGGGTTTGGCCGCAGCCGGTGACACCGTTGTCGGCGTAGTAGTAGAGCATCGGCCGCAACCCCATCGGCCAGGTCCACGGCTTGGACTCCCAGGGGTGATGGTTACCGGCCGAGTTGGTGAGGCCGTCGTGGAAACGGAGGGTCTCCCCGCTGTAGAACCACAGCGAGCGCAGCGCATCGGGCAGCCACGAAAAGGCCCCGCCGCGTCCGACCTGATTGCCGACCGCATACCGGTACACGCCGTCCTCGCTGGCGAACCACGCCCAGTAGGAGGCGAGATAGAGGCCTAGCGGGATGAGCACCAGCGCGTACAGCGCGGGCCCGACATCCCGGAGCGCAGTGCCGAACCAGGGGCGGCGCACACCGTATGCCCGCCGCGCTGTCAGGTCGAAGCAGACACTGAGCAGGCCGAAGGCAACTACGAAATAGATGCCGGACCACTTGGTTGCGCAGGCGAGCCCGAGCATCACCCCCGCGCCGAATCGCCACCAGCGCACCCCGAGGCGCGGACCCCATGGACTCGCGTCGATGCGGCCCTCGGCGTCGACGCGCGCGATCCGCGCTCTGACTTCGTCGCGGTCGACGATGAGACAGCCGAAGGCAGCGGTGACGAACAACGCCATGAAGATGTCGAGCATGCCGATGCGCGAGGAGACGAAGGTGACCCCGTCCGCGATCAGCAGGATGCCCGCGATCGCGCCGATCAGCGTGGATCGTGTCATCCGCCGCGTGATGCGAATGACCAGCAGAACCAGCAGGGTGCCCGCGAGCGCGGCGGTGAAGCGCCAGCCCCAGCCGTTGTAGCCGAACATCCACTCGCCGATTGCGATCAGCTGTTTGCCGACCGGGGGGTGCACCACCAGCCCGTAGCCGGGATTGTCCTCGACCCAGCCGCCGGTGAGCATCTGCCAGCCCTGCGGAGCGTAGTGCTTCTCGTCGAAGACCGGAGTGTGCGCGTCGGTCGGGTAATCCAGGTTGGTGAACCGGGTCACCGCCGCGATCGCGGTCAGGAACACGGTGACCGCCCACCCCCGCACCGTGTCGAGCGGCCCGAAATCGGGCGACGGCCGCAGAGGCGCGGGGCTCGACCAGGAGGGCACGGCCCCTGGTGCGGTCGCGCGCTGGTCGGTCACCTGGGTCACGCCCCGATCGTATGCTGTGCGCCCGGAGGGGACGCGCATCGGTGAGCATGCCGCCGCGCGAATCACAGTGCGTACGACTGCCGACGGGGGTGTCTCGATCGGTTCGATGCTCCGGATCGGCAGCGGATGCCCGGCCTTCGGTGGGCGTGGTCGGGATCGACGGCGCCCGGTCGATACGCTGCTACCGGGGCAATTGTCAGGACGAGGCCGATGTGTGGCCGAGGTAGGAGTGCGGTGACGGACGAGGCGGCAACCGGTGCGAACGCGGCGGGCAGGCTGGTGCTCGGTGCGACGCCGATGGGTGACATCGGTGATGCGTCGCAGCGACTGCGCGACACGCTCGGGTCCGCCGATATCGTCGCCGCCGAGGACACCCGGCGGACGCGAGCGCTGGCGAAGGCGCTCGGGGTGGAGATCAGCGGACGGGTGGTCAGGTTCGACGACCATGTCGAGACCGCGAAGATCCCGGCATTGCTCGGCGATATCGAGGACGGGCTGACGGTGCTGCTGGTGACCGACGCGGGTATGCCGTCGGTCAGCGACCCCGGCTATCGCCTGGTCGCGGCGTGCGTGGAGCGCGACCTTCCGGTGACCTGCCTGCCCGGCCCGTCCGCGGTGACGACCGCGCTCGCATTGTCCGGCCTGCCGGTGGAGCGGTTCTGCTTCGACGGTTTTGCGCCACGAAAGTCCGGCCAGCGTCGAGAGTGGTTGCGCACCTTGATCACCGAGCCACGAACCTGCGTCTACTTCGAAGCGCCGCACCGGCTGGCCGATTCCCTCGCCGATGCGGTCGAGGTGCTCGGACCGGACCGTCGAGTCGCGGTCTGCCGCGAACTGACCAAGACCTACGAAGAGGTGGTGCGCGGCACGCTCGCCGAGGTAGCGGCCTGGGCCGTCGACGGCGCGCGCGGTGAGATCACCGTGGTCGTCGCCGGTGCGCAACCCAAGTCCGCCGATCCCGCGGATCTGGTCGAGGAGGTCGAAGCCCTCACCGCCGAAGGACTCCGCCTCAAGGACGCCTGTGCCCGAGTAGCCATCGCAAACGGCACCTCCCGCAACGAGCTCTACGACGCTGTCCTCGCTGCCCGCCGCGACGACGCAGAGTAGTGCGGCCGAGTCGGGTGCGACATCGAGCGCAGTGAAATGGCGGCCCGAGCCGAGCCCGAAACCACCATTCCACTGACGTCGTTGCCGCAGGGGAGGGCGGGGTTACTGGTAGCTGGGGGTGGCGGGGATGGGTTTGCCCTCGGCGACTGCGTCTACGACGGCCATTGCGTCGGCTGCGCGGTATTCCTCCCCGTAGACCGCGCCGGCGCGGCGGGGGGCTTCCATCACGGCCGCGTCAGCGGTGCCGCCGAGGTCGATCGGGACGAAGCCCGCGTCGGTGATCAACCCGGCGACGATGCTCTTGGCCTCGGCGTCGTCGCCGCAAAGCCATTGCACGATACGGTCGTCGCCGGTCCTGGTCGCCGTCTGAGCCTGGAATGCGGCGGTGAGGGTGTTGAACGACTTGGTGTAGCGCGCGCCCGCCATCCGCTCGGCGTTGAATTGGGCGGCGGTGCGCCCTTCCGGTGGCTGTGGCGCGCCGAACTGGTTGGTGGTGTCGATGACGATCTTGCCTGCCAGCGAACCCAGCTGTGGCAAGGCTTCGGGCAGCACCGGCCACGGCACCGAGATCACCACCACCTCGCCGAATGCGACGGCTTCCGTGGGCGTGCCGACCGTGACGGTCGGCCCGATCGAGGCGGCGAGAGCCCTCAGCGTCTCCTGGTCGCGGCTGAAGGCGAGCATGAGCTCATGCCCGGCTGCCGCCAGTTGGCGGGCGATCCCGCCGCCGATGTGTCCCGCACCGACGATGCCGACCTTCATCTTGCTCCAATCATTCTGCGTAGCCGTACTTTTCCCGTTACAGACTCTGCCATCCGAGGCGGGTCGCCGCGTTCCCTCGGGTGACACCCGATGAGGTTTTCGCTGCGGGCTGACACAATCGATCCCATGACCTCACTGGAAGGCAAGGCCAAGGCATTTCTCGAGCTGCATCGCCCCGGCGATCCCGCCGTCTTTCCGACGGTGTGGGACGCGTGGTCGGCAAACCTCGCGGTGGCCGCGGGTTTCTCGGCACTGACCCTCGGCAGCCACCCGGTCGCGGACTCGGTCGGCCGCAGCGACAATGAGGGGATGACCTTCGCGGAGCTGCTGACCCGGGTCCGTCAGATCACCGAGGTCGTCGAGGTTCCGGTGTCGGTCGATATCGAATCCGGCTACGGGCTCGAGCCCGCCCAGCTCATCGAGGGGCTGTTGGAGGCGGGCGCGATCGGCCTCAATATCGAGGACACCGTGCACAGCGAGGGCGGTCGGCTGCGCGGCGCCGAAGAGCACGCGGCCTTCGTGCATGGTCTGCGTCAGTACGCCGACGCGGCAGGGGTGCATGTGGTCGTCAACGCCCGCACCGACATGTTCCTGCGCGAGGACGGCGACGAATCCGATCGCCTCGACCGCGCCATCGCACGACTCCAGCTGGCCGCCGCGGCGGGCGCCGACGTGCTGTTCCCCGTTGGCCGCCACTCCGACGCGGACGTGCGCCGCCTGACGAGCGAACTGCCGCTCCCGGTCAGCATGGTTGCGGTGCCCGGCGAGTCCGACAAGGCGGTGCTCGCCGACCAGGGTGTCGCCCGAATAAGCTTCGGGCCCTACCTGCAGTTCGCGCTCGCCGCCGAGGCGAACCGGCTACTCGACCGCTGGAAGTAGGCCGTAGGCCGCGTCCTGGCCGGCGAATGCATCGAGAAGGTCGCCGCCTTCGGTCATGGCGTACTCGACCCGCCCCGGCCACCGTGCGCGACCGGTTGTTCGGCAGCGCTGGACCAGCTGACCTCGAATACGCAAGAGCCCCCGACCTTCTCTCGAAGGCCGGGGGCTCCGGCACATATTTACTTGTTGCTACGCCTCGGTTTTCGGCTCCACATAGCGCGGATAGACCGCCTCCGGCGCGGGCAGCGGGACGCCGGCCTCGATCGGCGTCGCGATGTCGGCGAAGGTGCGGTTCTGCTGTGCGAGCAGGTCGAGGATCTTGCCCGCCGAACCGGGCATCACCGGCTGCACCAGGATGGCGACAATGCGCAGCACCTCGAGCGTCACGTACAGCACTGTGGCCTCGCGGGCGAGGTCCTCCTCGGTGCCGGACTTGGCCAGCGTCCACGGCGCCTGGGCGGAGAAGTACTTATTGGCCTCGCCGAGGGTCAGCCAGATCGCTTCCAGCGCCAAATGCATTTGCTGGGCATCGAATTCGATGCGGCAGCGGTCGAGTAGGCCATTGGCCCTATCGAGCAGGGCGCGGTCCTCGTCGGTGAACTCACCCGGGGTCGGCACCGCGCTGTTGCAGTCCCTCGCCACCATCTTCAGGCTGCGCTGCACCAGGTTGCCGAATTCATTGGCGAGGTCGCTGTTCATCCGGCCGACGATCGCCTCGTGGCTGTAGCTGCCGTCCTGGCCGTAGGAGATTTCACGCAGTAGGAAGAAACGCACGGCGTCGAGCCCGAAGGCGTCGACCAGGGCGAGCGGGTCGACGACATTGCCGACCGACTTGGACATCTTCTCGCCCTTGTTGTACAGGAACCCGTGCACGAAAACGCGTTTCGGCAGTGCGACGCCTGCCGACATCAGGAACGCGGGCCAGTACACCGTGTGGAAGCGGGAGATGTCCTTGCCGATGATGTGCACGTCGGCGGGCCAGAACTGCTGGAACGTGGCGGATTCCGTGTCCGGGAAGCCGACGCCGGTGATGTAGTTGGTCAGCGCGTCCACCCACACGTACATCACGTGATCGGGATGCCCGGGCACCGGAACGCCCCAGTCGAAGGTGGTCCGGGAGATGGACAGATCCTTCAGGCCGGCCTTCACATAGCTGACGATCTCGTTGCGCCGGGTCGCGGGCGCGATGAATTCGGGATGCTCCTCGTAGAGCGCGAGCAGCTTGTCCTGGTATTCCGACAGCCGGAAGAAGTAGTTCGATTCCTCGGTCCACTCGACCGGCGTCTTCGACTCGGTGGAGATCCGCGTGCCGTCCTCCAGCAGCGTGGTCTCTTCGTCGGTGTAGAACGCCTCGTCGCGCACCGAGTACCAGCCGGAGTAGGTGCCGAGATAGATGTCGCCGTTGGCGAGCATCCGCTCCCACAGCGCGATGCTGGCGACCTGATGATCCGCATCGGTGGTGCGGATGAACCGGTCCAAGGAGATGTCGAGCGTCTTGTCCATCGCTTCGAACACGTCGGAGTTGCGCGACGCGAGCTCCTCCACCGGGATGCCCTCGGCGATCGCGGTCTGCTGCACCTTCTGACCGTGCTCGTCGGTGCCGGTCATGAAGAACACGTCGTACCCGTCGAGCCGCTTGAAGCGGGCAATGGCGTCCGCCGAGATGTACTCGTAGGCGTGCCCGATATGCGGCGCACCGTTCGGGTACGCGATGGCCGTTGTGACATAGAAGGCGGGGCGTTCGGCTGCGCTCATGGTGATGTCTACTGTAATGCGCGTGGTTTCCAACCCTCACGCGAATATCCCCGGACGCGATGCGGCTGCGCTCTTGTCCGCACGCGCCGTTTCTCGTGGCACCGTGCTCCGGTCTGTCGAGACGCGCCGATGAGCGACAAGCGCTCGGCGCCCGCGCTGCCGGAACCCCTTGCCCCCCTGGTGGATGCGCACACCCACCTCGATGCCTGCGGCGCGACCGATGCCGAATCGACGGCCGTCATCGTGGATCGCGCGGCGTCGGTCGGTGTCGGACAGGTGGTCACGGTCGCCGACGATCTTGCCGCCGCGCAGTGGGCCGTGCAGGCCGCGAATTGGGATGCACGTGTGTACGCCGCCGTCGCATTACATCCGACGCGGGCGAATGCGCTCGACGATGCGGCGAAGGCCGAGTTGGAGCGACTGGTCGCCGATCGGCGGGTTGTCGCGATCGGCGAGACCGGACTCGATTATTACTGGCCGGGCAAGCTCGACGGGTGCGCCGATATCGAGACGCAGATCGAAGGCTTCCGCTGGCATATCGATCTGGCGAAGCGCGTGGGTAAGCCGTTGATGATCCACAACCGCGAGGCCGACCACGACCTGCTGACGGTATTGCTCGACGAGGGCGCGCCGGAGACGGTGATCTTCCATTGCTTCTCCTCCGACACCAATATGGCGCTGGCCTGCGTTGCCGAGGGCTACATTCTCAGCTTTTCCGGCACCGTGAGCTTCAAGAACGCGCACGAATTGCGGGAAGCCGCCAAGGTGGTGCCCGATGGTCAGATTCTGGTGGAGACCGACGCGCCATATCTGACTCCGCATCCGTTCCGTGGTGCGCCGAACGAACCGTATTGCCTGCCGTACACGGTGCGGGCGCTCGCGGAGCTGCGTGAGCAGGATGCGGGGGAGTTCGCCGAGATCACCACCGCTAACGCGCGTCGTATCTACGGCATCTGAGCCACGGTCGCGTTAAGACCCCTGACCTCTTCGTTGTGTCCTAGGTCACTATTATTGGTGCGTTTTGTGATCTACCTGCGGTGGTGATATCAATTCGTGATCACTGAAGCCCCTGCTACGCATTCCCCGGTTGTCGACCTCTGACCCCTTCGTTATCGTACTGTGACCATGTCCCCATTCACGAGGATCAACCAGTCGCGCTCGCCGATGCTGTACGCGGCGGTCGCGGCGCTGCTCGTGACGCTGATCGTCGGTGCCGCGATGGCGATCGTGAACCGCAAGACGGTGACGGTGGTCGTCGACGGTGAAATGTCGACGCAGGACACCATGTCGCGCAATGTCGGCGGCGTGCTGAAGGCTGCCGGATTAGATGTGAACGATCGGGACCTCGTCCAGCCCTCGCGGGCCGCGACCATTGCCGACGGCGCGACGATCATGTTGAACCGGGCGCGGGAAATCACGCTGTCGGTGGACGGCAAACCACAAAAGGTGTGGTCCACCGGATTGACGGCGGGCGATGTCGTCGAGCAGCTGCGCCTGCCCGCCGACACCTTCGTTTCCCCGGCGCGCAGGGAAAAACTGCCGCTGGAGGGTGCGGCGGTGAATGTGTTCAGCCCGCGCTCGGTGTCGCTGCTCGACGGCTTCGGGCAGCCGGTCGATGTTCGGCTCGCCGCACCGACGGTCGGTGAATTCCTCACTGCGGCAGGCATTCCGCTGATCCAGCAGGACTCCGTCGAGCCTGCCGCGAACACGGCGCTGATCGATGGCCTGCACATCGTGGTGACTCGCAAGCGGATCGAAAACCGCACGGAGACACTGCCGTTGGATCCGCCCGAGAACGTGATCGAAGACCCGACGATGAACATGAGCCGCACCGTGGTGGAGACGCCGGGTGCGCCAGGGGTGCAGGATGTCACCTTCGCGGTCACCATGGTGAACGGTAAGGAAGAGAGCAGGCAGCCGATCGCCTCGAATATCACGGTGACCGCGCAGCCCAAGACTGTTCGCAAGGGCGCCAAACCGGGCACCGAGGTGCCGCCGGTGCGCGATGGTGCGATCTGGGACGCACTTGCCCGTTGTGAATCGACCGGTAATTGGGGGATCAATACCGGCAACGGTTATTTCGGTGGCATTCAGTTCGATCAAGGCACCTGGGAACGGCAGGGCGGCTTGAAGTATGCGCCACGGGCCGATATGGCGACCCGGGAAGAGCAGATCGCTATCGCTGAAGTCACGCGTGGTCGTCAGGGTTGGGGTGCTTGGCCCGCATGCACCAGCCGCCTCGGTATCGGGGGCTGATTCGCCGCTGCGCGTATTCGGGCCACGCGAGTTGGGTGCTGCGAGGTTGCGGTCTACTCCTGCGTTGGGTGCCAGGTCGAGTTTTCCTGGGTGCCCCGGTGAATTGCCTCTGTGCTTGCGAAATCAGTTGTCCGGTCGCTGGAAAGGGCTCGCCGAGTAAGCGTTGCGTGCGCGGATTTCTACAGGATCTCTGTATCTTTATGGGATTGCTCAGTATTCGCCGCAGAGACCTTGGCGGTGGGGCGCCGAACTGTACACTCGTCCAAGTTTGGGGTGGTTGGGGTTGGCGAGATGAGTTGTTCGATGCGATTGCCGCGGACGTTAGGGCG
Organism: Nocardia sp. NBC_00403; assembly: GCF_036046055.1. Lineage (NCBI taxonomy): Bacteria > Bacillati > Actinomycetota > Actinomycetes > Mycobacteriales > Nocardiaceae > Nocardia > Nocardia sp. NBC_00403. Next base: position 8,521,239 of record NZ_CP107939.1, on the reverse strand, counting down.
GACCGTGATTGCCGCGGTGGTCGCTGCTGGAGTTGCGCTAGGGGTGACGAGTGCGCCGGTGGGCGCGTCGAAACCGGGCGTGTTGATTTCCGCGGTAGCGCAGGCGGATGGTTGGCACGGAATGTCCGGCGGGTCGGTGATCGAGTACTGGATGCGCGGTTCGGACGGCACGCCGCGGCCGGCCAGCGGAGCACTCTTCGTTCCCGGGGGTGCGCCGCCCGCGGGAGGCTGGCCGGTGATGGCCTTCGACCATGGCACTTCAGGGCTCGGTGCGGGCTGCGGCGGTCAGGCCGACCCCGTCGGAAGTCCGTTCCGGCGCGGCCGCACCAAACAAGACGAGATGATGCGGCGCACGGTCGAGAAGGGGTTCGCCGTGGTGGCGCCCGACTATCTCGGACTCGGGCGGTTCGACACCGGGCCGCACCCGTACCTGGAAATCGGCACCGAGGCGACCGCCACCATCGACCTGGTTCGCGCGGCGCGCGTGGCGCGGCCCGAACTGTCTCGGACGTGGGGTGTGATCGGCGCCTCCCAGGGCGGGCAGGCCGCGCTCGGCACCGGACACCTGCAGGCGAGCTACGCCCCTGACCTGGACTTCCGCGGCACCATCGCGATCGACCCCGAGTCCGACGTCGAAAAGTTGCTCCCGCTGACCGGGCCCGGCATCCCGGCGATTCCGAAAACCGAAGACTGGATGAGCTTCTATGTGAGCATCCTGGCCGGGCTACGCGCGGCGCATCCCGATATCGATGTCAACGGATACCTGACCCCACTCGGCCGGTCCATCCTCGATGACATCGGTACCGAATGCTCCGGCAAAATCATCGAGCGCGTGCGGGGTCTCGGCATCGGCGACCTGCTGGCCCGTCCGCTGTCGGACCAGCGGATGCGCGCCGCTCTCGACGCTTACATGACCGTGCCGACCAGCGGCTACGACGCGCCGATCCTGTTGCTGCTCAATGCGACCGACACCGTCGTCCCCTCCCCACTGCACGCCGCGCTCGTCGCCCAGTTCGTAGCCAATCGCGTCGACTTCCAGGCCGTGGTCGGTACCAGAAAACATACTCAGCTCAACCAGCAGATGTCGACGGCGCTCGACGAATTCCTCGCGCGCATCTTCGCGGTGCCGTCCCAGCCCTGATGTCACCGGTCCGTGGCGAGGACTGCTGATCGGGCCGACTGCCTTCGGCGGGTTCTCCGGACGCCGCGGACCCCTGCATCGCAGACTGATGCGTGTGCAGGGCGCTGTGGCCGGGTGCCGCCTCGGACGCAGTGCTCCAATTTCCGGGTGGTGCGCTGTTGTGTCGGTGATGCGCTGATGTGCGGGTAGCGCGTTGTTGCTGGACCGGTTGCGTCGAGGCAAGAGGTCGGCTCGGCGCCGGAGTTGGTAGGTTCTTCCAGTGCCCGAACCCGATATTTCCGCTCGTGGGAGCGCTGCCCTGCTCGGGCCCGCCGAGGTGCGGGCGCTGGCCGAGCGGCTCGGTGTGCGGCCGACCAAGCAACTCGGGCAGAACTTCGTGCACGACGCGAACACGGTGCGGCGCATCGTCGCGGCGGCGGGCGTCGGGCGCGGGGACACGGTGCTCGAGGTCGGGCCCGGTCTCGGGTCGCTGACGTTGGCGTTGCTTGACGTGGTGGCATCGGTGGTAGCTGTCGAGATCGATCCGGTGCTCGCCGAGCACCTGCCGGTGACTGTCACGGATCGGGCCCCGGAGTTGGCCGGACACTTGCAGGTCGTCGCGGCCGACGCACTACGCATCACCGCGCGGGACCTGCCCGCGGTGCCGACCGCCCTGGTCGCGAACCTGCCGTACAACGTGGCTGTGCCCGTGCTGCTGCATTTGCTCGCCGAATTGCCGAGCATCACCACGTCATTGGTGATGGTGCAGGCCGAGGTGGCCGATCGGCTTGCCGCCGAACCAGGCAACCGCACCTACGGGGTGCCGAGCGTCAAGGCAGGCTTCTTCGGCGCCGTGCGCCGCGCGGGCGCGGTGGGCACCCAGGTCTTCTGGCCGGTGCCGCGCGTCGATTCGGGTCTGGTGCGGGTCGAGCGCTACCGCGAAGCGCCGTGGCCGATGGACGAAGCACACCGCCGTCGCGTGTTCACCGTGATCGACGCGGCGTTCGCCCAGCGCCGCAAGACACTTCGCGCGGCACTTGCCGGCTGGGCGGGATCACCCGCCGAGGCCGAACGCCGCCTCGTCGCCGCAGGTATCGACCCCACTGCGCGCGGCGAAACCCTGGACACCGCGGCCTTCGTCCGCCTCGCGAATCAGGCGTAGACTCCGATCCCGCCGACACCGATAGCTGCGCGGAGTCGAATGGCGGTTGCGCACAGTACGGATAGCCGCCATTCGACTCACCTCGATGAATCGTGGCGTTGCTCGGCGTTCGATCAGAGCGGCGTGGAATTTGAAGCCAGTTGCGGTGCGTTGGTCGACGGGGTCAGCGGAAGGAGCGCAGGCGCAGGCTGTTGCTGACGACGAAGACGCTGGACAGGGCCATGGCGGCGCCTGCGAGCATGGGGTTGAGGAGCCCGGCCGCGGCGAGGGGGATTGCCGCAACGTTGTATCCGAAGGCCCAGAACAGGTTTCCCTTGATAGTGCGCAGGGTGGCGCGGGAGAGGCGGATGGCCGCACCGACGGTGCGGAGGTCACCTCGGACGAGGGTGATATCGCCTGCTTCGATGGCGAGGTCGGTGCCGGTGCCCATGGCCAAGCCGAGGTCGGCTGCGGTCAGCGCGGCGGCATCGTTGACTCCGTCGCCGACCATTGCCACGACTCTGCCCGAATTCTGTAGTCGCCGTATTGCTTCCAGCTTCTCGATCGGCAGTGCTTCGGCGATCACCTCGTCGATGCCGACCCGGTCGGCGACGGTACCTGCGGCGGCGGCGTTGTCACCGGTCAGCAGCACGGGGGTCATTCCGAGGCGGCGGAGTTCGGTAATAGCCTCGGCGCTGGTCGGTTTGATCGCATCGGCGACCACGAGCACGCCACGCGCCGCGCCGTCCCATGCGACAGCGATCGCGGTATTGCCTGCGCTTTCGGCCGCGGCTTTGGCCGCCGCCAGCGGTGTGGGCAGTGCGATCGACCACTCTTCCAGCAGGGCGCTGCGGCCGACAATCACCGCGCGACCGTCGACGACACCCTGCACACCCTTGCCGCCATGGTTGCTGAACTGCTGCACGGGCGGTACCACCAGTCTGCGTTCGGCCGCGGCGGCGACGACCGCCTGCGCTACCGGATGCTCGGACCCGTACTCCACTGCCGCGGCGATGGTCAGCAGCTCGTCTGCGGACACGCCACGGCCGGCAAGCGGGTCGCCCGCGGACGGGATCTCGTCTCCGGAGGAGATCATGCCCGCAGCGCCGGTGCCGTTCGTGGTGACGATGTCCGCCAACGTCATTCGTCCGGTGGTCACCGTGCCGGTCTTGTCGAGCACGACCGTGTCGATCCGTCGGGTCGATTCCAGTACCTGCGGGCCCTTGATCAGGATGCCGAGTTGAGCGCCGCGCCCGGTGCCGACGAGGAGTGCGGTGGGCGTGGCCAGGCCGAGCGCGCAGGGGCAGGCGATGATCAGTACCGCCACGGCCGCGCCACACGCCACTGCTGTCGATGCCCCGGTGACCAGCCACACTGCCAGCGTGAGCGCCGAAATGACGAAGACGATCGGGACGAAAATGCTCGCGACTCGATCGGCAAGTCGTTGCACCGGCGCCTTGCTGTTCTGCGCCTCTTCGACCAGTGCGACCATCTGTGCCAGTTGGGTATCGGCACCGATTCGGGTGGCGCGCACGGTCAGTAGCCCGCCCGCGTTCACCGTCGCGCCGATCACGACATCGCCCGGACCGACGTCGACGGGCAGTGATTCTCCGGTCAGGAGGCTCAGATCGAGGGCCGAATTGCCTTCGACCACCACACCGTCCGTGGCGATCTTCTCGCCGGGGCGGACGAGAAACAGCTCGTCCACGCGCAATTCCCCAACCGGAACCCGGATTTCGACGCCGCCGCGCAGCACGGAAACGTCCTTTGCCCCGAGCTCGAGCAGCGCTCGCAGCGCAGAGCCTGCCCGATCCTTGGCTCGGGTTTCCAGATATCGCCCGGCCAGGATGAAGACGATCACCCCGGTGGCAACCTCGAAGTACACGTTGGACGCCGCATCGGCCCGCTCGATGCCCAGGCTGAACGAGTGCTTCATGCCGGGCATTCCGGCGTGACCGAAGAACAGCGCGTACACCGACCAGCCGAAGGCGGCCAGGGTGCCGACCGAGATCAGGGTGTCCATGGTCGCGGCGCCGTGCCTGGCATTGCTCAGCGCGGCCCGATGGAAATCGGCGCCGCCCCAGAACACCACGGGCCCTGCGAGCGTGAGCGAAAGCCATTGCCAGTTATCGAATTGCAGCGCGGGGATCATCGCCATCGCGACCACCGGCAGCGCAAGCCCGGTGCTGATCAGCAGTCGTTGTCGAAGTCGATCGAGCGCGGTGGATCTTTCATCGGACCGGTCGGTTTCTGTTGTGGGCGGCGCGGGAACGTGCGCGGTATATCCCGCGGCGTGCACCTGCTCGACCAGCTGTTCCGGCGAAACGGATTGTGGATAACTAACTTTTGCCTTTTCCGTCGCGAAATTGACGGTGGCCGTGACACCCTCGATTTTTCCGAGCCGTTTCTCGATCCGCGCGGCACAGGACGCGCAGGTCATCCCGCCGATCTCCAGCTCGATCGAGCGCTGTTCGGCGGGCGTGGCCATCAGCGATCGCCACCCGGATGCGAGTGACTACCGGATGTGGATGGCACTGTGGATGATTCGACCTCGACGGTGAACTCCGCGGTGTGGACGGATCCACCGTGTGCGAAGTCTAGATACAGCCGATACGCGCCCGCGCTCGGGGCCTGCGCATGGAAGGACACCTCGGGACCCGCAGGGGTGCGGCCGACCTCGCCCTGTGGGTGCACATGCAGGTAGGCAAGGTCGCCGGCGCGTAACGCGACCAGGTGCGCGTATGCGCCGAGATACGGCTCCAGATCGGACACCGGAAGGCCGGCGCGCGCGACGGTGAAGCGCAATTCGCTGCGCGCGGTACCGAGATCGCCTGCCAACGTCACCTGATATCCGTCCACCGTTGCGCTCGGTGTCGGTGGGGGAAGTGGTTGTGGCACGGCCGCTCCCGAGACGGTGATGGTGCGGCTGAGCACCAGATCGCCCGGCCCGGCGCCGCTGGTTTCCGGGACGAAGTCGGCGAATACGCGATACGTGCCCGGGGCCGCCCAACTCCACTCGATCGACCAGGTGCCCGCGTCGTCCATGGTCGGATGCAGGTGCCGATACCCGGTGGTGTCGGATCGGACGACGATCAGATGCAGCTTCTTGTCGTGTTGGGTGGTGAATCGGGTCACCGGAGCCCCGTCGGGCCCGGTGATCCGGAACTGCAGTGAACCGGCCTGGTTCGGTTCCGCCGGAGCGGTCACATCGGACATGGCATAGCCGGATAGTGCATCCGACAGCCCGGTGGCCGCATCTTGGCCGGTGTGCGGCATCGCGCTGTGGTCCGGCGCCTGCGCGGCCGGACCGCCCACCAGGGCGCCGATGCCGAGCGCGATGCCCAACAGCGCGACGAGCCCGCCGCCGACCGCGGCGAACTTCAGCCGGTCCTGCATCAGACGGCGACCTCGTAGCCTGCCTCGTCCACGGCGGCGACGATATCGGCATCGGCGACCGGGGTGGTGCTGTCGACCTTGACCGCGCCGGTCGCGAGGTCCACATCGACACCGGTCACGCCGTCGATCTTGCCGATCTCCTCGCGGACCGAGCTGACGCAGTGCCCGCAGGTCATCCCCGTAACGGTGTAAGTGGTGGTGGCCATGTCCGACTCCTTCGCTCGTGGTTGATCATACGGACCCGGGGTATCCCCGGCACGAATGAACATACCCCCCATGGGTATTACGCGCAAGTGTTGATCGATCGGCCGCGCCGACCGCGTCGTCGGGTAGTCGTTTGCGTCGTGCTCATAGTTCCTGTGGCTGTGGCGTCGTGCTGGTGAACGCCGGAGTTCGGGCACGGGCTCGGCTATCGCCGTGCGGTCGATGCCGACCTGCTGGTGTTCGCTGGAGCGGCGCCCGGCCAGCCGTGCATGGCCCATTCAGCGACTTGCTGGAGCTGGGCCGACGCGGCTCCATCGCGCGCGGCCTGGGACATGCCCTGCATGACTGTGCCGATGTAGCGGGCGAGCATGGCCGCGTCGGTGTCCGCGGGCAGGATTCCCGCGTCGATATCCGCCTGGATGCGGGCAGTGAAGACCTCGATGTTCCGATTGCGCATGCCGCGCAGCAGTGCGGCGATCTCGGCGCTGGTGGTGTTCAGTCCGGCGCTCATCACCAGGCAGCCGTGCGGGCAGTCGGGCCGGGTGTACTCCGTCGCCGCCTCGCGCAGGATGCGCCGCACCGTCGCCTCGGCCGTCGGTTCTTCGGCGAGTGCGCGCGCGACGAATCCGCCGTAGCGCGCGCCGAAGGTTGCCACCACCTCGTTGAACAGCTTGGCCTTGTCGCCGAAGGCGGCGTACAGACTCGGCGCTCCGATGCCCATCGCGGCGGTCAGGTCGCCGATCGAGGTTGCTTCGTATCCACGCGCCCAGAACAGTCGCAACGCCTGCTCCAGTGCCGCATCGCGATCGAAGGAACGGGGTCGGCCCCGGGTGGGTGCGCTCATGGAAATCATTCTATAGCGATCGCTAGAAAATGTGCTAACGTCCATTCTATAGCGATCGCTAGAGAAAGGAACTCGCCTCATGGGTGCACTCACAGGCAAGACGGCACTGGTCACCGGCGGCAGCCGAGGCATCGGCCGCGCCATCGCCGAACGGCTGGGACGGGACGGTGCGCGGGTTGCCGTGCACTACAACGGGAACGAAGAGGCGGCGAAGGAGACCGTTGCGGCGATCGAAGCGGCGGGCGGCTCCGCGTTCGCGATTCGGGCCGAGCTCGGTGTGCCCGGCGACGCCGCCGCACTGTGGGCGGCGTTCGACGCGCACGCCGACGGCGTGGACATCATTGTCAACAATGCGGGGGTCGGCGATGTCCGCACGCCCATCGGCGATACCGACGAAGCCGCCTTCGACCGCGTGTTCGCGGTCAACGCCAAGGCGCCGTTCTTCGTCACGAAGCACGGCCTCGAGCGACTGCGCGACGGCGGCCGCGTCATCAATACCTCTACCGGGCTCACCCACGGCTTCGCGATGCCCCAGCTGATCGCTTACACGATGAGCAAGGGTGCGATCGACGTCTTCACCGCCAACCTGGCCAAGCAACTCGGCGCTCGCGGCATCACGGTGAACGCCGTGGCGCCGGGCATCATCGACACCGATATGAATGCGGCCTGGTTGCGCAACGACCAGGCCGAGGCGATGGTGGCCGACTACTCTCCGCTTAAGCGCGTAGGGCAGCCCGCCGATATCGCGGATGTGGTGGCGTTCCTCGCCTCGGACGACTCGCGCTGGGTCACCGGTCAATGGATCGATGCCACCGGAGGTGCCCTCCTGTAACCGAATGACACACATCCGGTGCATGACTCATCGCGAGCCGCGCACCTGTCGTAGGCACCCGATAGGCGGCTACCTCGCCTCCGCTCGGTCCGGCGCATAAGCGGCTACCTCGCCTCCGCTCGGTCCGGCGCATAAGCGGCTACCTCGCCTCCGCTCGGTCCGGCGCATAAGCGGCTACCTCGCCTCCGCTCGGTCCGGGGCTTGTGGGGGTGGCTCGCCTTTGCTCGGTCCGGCGCAGGTTTGGGACGGACGTTGTCCGGCTGTGCCCACTAAGCTTGACCACCGTGTTGTCAGTTGTGCCCAGCCCAGTCGTCGTGCGCGCCCCGTCCAAGGTGAATCTCCATCTCGGCGTCGGCGACCTGCGCGCGGACGGCTATCACGATCTGACCACGGTGTTCCAGGCGTTATCGCTGAGCGACGATCTAGAGATCTCGCCGTCGGCCTCGCTCATGGTGCGGGTCGCCGGCGAGGGCGCGGCGGACGTGCCGACCGACCGCACCAACCTGGTGTGGAAGGCGGCCGTCCGGCTCGCGCACCTGGCCGGCCGGTCCCCACTGGTGGAAATCGCCATCAGCAAAGGCATTCCGGTGGCGGGCGGTATGGCGGGTGGTAGCGCGGATGCCGCGGCTGCGTTGGTCGGCTTGAACGAGCTATGGGACCTCGGACTGACTCGCGACGAATTATCCTCGGTCGCAGCCGAACTGGGTAGTGATGTCCCCTTCGCGCTGCACGGTGGCACCGCGCTGGGCACCGGCCGCGGCGAGCGGCTGCTTCCGGTGTTGTCCCGCAATACCTTTCACTGGGTGCTCGCACTGGCCAAGGGCGGGCTGTCCACCCCCGCGGTATTCGGCGAACTCGATCGCCTGCGTGCGCACGGCGCCCCGCCTCGCCTCGGCGAGCCGCAACAGCTGATGCAGGCGTTGGCCTCCGGCGACGCGAACCAGCTCGCGCCACTACTCGGTAATGACATGCAAGCCGCGGCGCTCTCGCTGAAACCCGAGCTGCGCCGCACCCTGCGTGCGGGTGTCACCGCGGGCGCGCTGGCCGGTCTGGTCTCCGGCTCCGGCCCCACCTGTGCCTTCCTTTGCGACAGTGCGGAATCCGCCGTGGCGGTCGCCGCCGAACTCGCGGGCGCGGGTGTCTGCCGCAGTGTTCGCACCGCGAGCGGCCCGGTCCCCGGCGCTCGTATCTTGAGCGGCGAGGACCAGGGCAAGCGCTGACGAATCGCGACTAGCCGATGACGTCGGCGAGGCGGTCGACTTGGTCGGCGTCGGCGCCGTAGCAGTAGAGCATTACTTCGTCGGCACCGAGATCGTCGAATTGCTTGATGGCGGCGCGGATTTCGTCGGGCGTGGTGAGCATTCCGGCGACCATGTAGTCGGCGCGGCCACTGAATTCGTAGTAGGCGCCCATGGCGGCGCGGGCTTCCTCGACCAGGTCGGGCGCGCCGAGTGCGACATTGACCTGGGCGACGATGCGGGGCTTACCGGCGCGGCCGTGTTCGGTCCACGAGCGGCGGGCGGTATCGAAGAGGCCACCGGCCCAGGACGGCGCCGCGGCGGCGAGGAAGCCGCCGCCCCAGCGGCCGACGCGGTCGATGGCGGCGGGCTGGAAACCGCCGAAGAGCACCTCGGGGCCTTCGGGGCGCAGCGGCGCGGGACCGACAGGGCCGCAGTCGGTGCCGTAGGCCTGGCCGGACCACAGGCGGCGCATGATCTCCATCTGCTCGTCCAGGCGTCGGCCGCGGGTGCGGATGTCGGTGCAGGAGGCGATGTGATCGTCCTCGCGACCGCCGACGCCGAGACCGAGGACAAGGCGGCCGCCGGACATGCGGTCGAGGGTGGCGGCTTGTTTGGCGAGCAGCGACGGCTCGCGCAGCGGTGCGATGAGCACCTCGGTCTGCACTTTGATGCGACTGGTCGCGCCGGCGAGCATGCCGAGTGCGATAAGGGGTTCCGGGTTGTCGTACACGAGCCGGTCGAGCAGGCCCAGGGTGGAGAAGGGGCCCGCATCGGCGCGGCGGGCCCAATCGAGCAGGGCGGCGGGATCGGAAATAGGCAGACCGAGACCGATGTGCATGAGAAACCTCCAGGTAAGGGGTAGTCGAACCGTGCCGCCCCTTGCACCTCGCGACGAGGTGGGGCTCCCATTCTGCGGCTGTACTTCGAGAGCGCCATTCGAACTAACATTGTTCGTAACGAACGTTGTTCGCTGAAGCCACTGTAAACGAACGCCGTTCGTTCCGCAACTGTCTGCGGCGCCGACCGGAGCGCGGGCGTGACCACGACCGGATCTTCGCATTGGTAACTGCCCGGCGACCTCGGGCGAGTGCCCCCTGGTGAGAACAAGGCTCCTCGGCCGCCCACTTGTATGGCCTGAGGACGCGAAGAGCCGGAACAGTACGCTTGCTCCGGGGCGAGCACTCCGCCCGCGCATGACTCGGAAGGATCTATGTCCAACCTGATCAACCTCGAACAGGTCTCCAAGAGCTTCGGGATCACCCCGCTCCTGGATACCGTGTCGCTCGGCGTGCACGCGGGCGAGCGGATCGGTGTCGTCGGCCTCAACGGCGGCGGCAAGACCACCCTGTTGGAGGTGCTGACCGGCCTCGAGCCACCCGACAGTGGCCGGGTGAGCCGAGTCGGCGGTCTGCGAATCGCGGTCGTGACCCAGCGCGGGGTGCTGCCACCTGGTGCGACGGTCGGTTCCGTGGTGCTGGCCGGGCTGGCCGACGACGCGATGACCGACGATGTCGCCGAACACGAATGGGCTGCCAATCCGCGCATCCGCTCGGTGATGGAGGGCATCGGGATCGCTGGGCTCGGCCTGGAGACCTCGATCGACAACCTATCCGGTGGCGAGCGCCGTCGAGTTGCCCTGGCCGCCGCGCTGGTCCGCGATCTCGATCTGCTCGTGCTCGACGAGCCGACCAACCACCTCGACGTCGAGGGTGTGCAGTGGCTGGCCGAACATCTGCTCAACCGCCGCAGTGCACTGGTGGTCGTGACCCACGATCGCTGGTTCCTCGACACCGTCGCCACCAATACCTGGGAGGTCGTCGGCGGCAAGGTGGAAAGCTATGAGGGCGGTTACGGCGACTGGATCTTCGCCCGCGCCGAACGTGCACGGCAGGCCGACGCCTCCGAAGCGCGACGCAGCAATCTGGCCCGCAAGGAATTGGCCTGGCTGCGGCGCGGCGCGAAGGCACGCACCTCCAAACCGCGCTACCGGGTGGAGGCGGCCGAGGCGCTGATCGCCGATGTGCCGCCGCCACGCGACAGCGTCTCGCTGGCCGCGTTCGCCAGAAAACGTCTCGGACGGGTCGTCATCGAGCTGGAGGACACCACCCTCGCCACCCCGGACGGCCGGGAGCTGGTGCGCGACTTGACCTGGCGTCTCGCGCCGGGGGAGCGGGTCGGCCTGGTCGGCGTGAACGGATCCGGCAAGACGACCCTGCTGCGCACCCTGGCCGGGGACACGGAACCGGCCGCGGGCAAGCGCATTCAGGGCCAGACGGTGCAGATCGGCTGGCTGCGTCAGGAACTCGACGATCTGCCGACCGATATGCGCGTGCTGGAAGCCGTGCAACAGGTCGCGCAGCGAATCATGCTCGGCGACAAGGAGATCTCCGCGGGCCAGCTGGCCGAACGGCTCGGCTTCACCCCGGCTCGCCAGCGCACGCCGGTCGGGGATCTGTCCGGTGGCGAGCGGCGCAGGCTGCAGCTGACCCGCATCCTGATGGCCGAGCCCAACGTGCTGCTGCTCGACGAGCCGACCAACGACCTGGACATCGACACCCTGCAGCAGCTGGAGGACCTGCTCGACAACTGGGCGGGCACCCTGGTCGTCATCAGCCACGACCGCTACCTGATCGAGCGTATCTGCGACTCCACCTGGGCGTTGTTCGGCGACGGCAAACTCACCAACCTGCCCGGCGGCATCGATGAGTACCTGAAGAAGCGCGCCGCGCAGGGCGATGTCGCGATTCGCGCGGGCGCCGCCGAGGTGAAGTCCGCACCTGTGACCGACGCCGCGGCTCAGCGCGCCGCACGCAAGGAACTCTCCAAGCTCGAACGGGCCATCGAGAAGTTCGACGAACGCGAGCAGCGACTACACGCCGCGTTGGCAGAGGCCGCGACGGAGCCGGACAAGCTGCTCGCGCTCGGCGCGGAGCTCAAGCAGGTGGTCACGGAAAAGGAAGCCGCCGAAGAGCGTTGGATGGAACTGGCCGAAGGCGTCTGATCGTGGGTCAGCTGGTGCCTGCGGTGCGGCCGTCTTGGACGACGACCGGTAGGCAGGTTTGTACGAAGTCGGCGCCGAAGCCGGTGAGTGCGATGCTGCGGTAGTGCACCTTGGTGCCGAATCCGGACCGTTTGAGCACCTCGCGCACGGGGGACTGTGCTTCGAGGAGCTGGTAGCGATTCGCGTTGCCGACCGGTTCCTTGACGAACTCGATCAGGCCGAGCCTGCGCAGGTTGGGCAGGTATTGCTGAATGCGGTTCGGGAAGCGCAGTCCCGCGTGTTCGCCGATCAGGTTGAGTCCGGACATGATTCGTTCGGCGCCGAGGCCACGCGGGCGGCCGGTGCGGATATCGATCGAGGGCTGCGGCCCGTCGAGGTGCAGGAAACGCAGGATGCGTGCCTCGTCGGGGGTCAGGTCCGCCAGCATCCTGGCGAAGGCTGGGTGGCTGTCGCTGTGCTCCCCCTGCGTGCTCGCCGACAATCGCAGCAGCGCGGCGCCCTGTTCGCGCAAGGTGGGCAGCGCGGCGGGGTCGGGCGGCTCCGGCGTGGCGGGCAGGCGCAGCGCTCGGCGCACCGCATCGCGCACTTCGGCCTCTGCCTCCGCGAGGACCTCCCGTGGTGGCACACCGGCGACGCTGCCGCGCACGACCGTCGCGCCGACGCCGAGTGCGGTGTCGAAGCTCCACGCGGCGACCTCGGTGGCTGCGGTCACCGCGACCCGCGCAACGCCGGTCGCCGCGCGCACGGTCTTGCGCACGCCGGATTGTCTTCCGCGCGTTGGCGATTCGTCCGCAAACTGGATTTCGGTGATGGGCCGTCGCGCGATCTCCTTCGACGGCGCAGCCGGCTCTAGAGGCTCGACGGCCTGCATATCGTCGCCGTCGCCACCGGGTTCCCTCACCACCATGCTGTTGCCACTCCTGTCCCGAAGATCAGGATATGAGCGTATCCGGCAAACAGGCCGAGCACACCGCCATGGAGGAAAAGCAGCCATTCGTCCTGTTTGATCGCCGATCGCAGCATGTCGACCAGATCGGTGGGCGATAGGGCGGACATTTGCTTGGCGATGTACTCGTTGATCTGCTTGCCCTGCCGGACGTTGAACTCCGGATCGGCGAACGCGATCGGGGCGATGTTCATGGCCTCTGCGGTGAGCGTCGACTGCAGTGCGTTGTACTCGCGGCTGCCGAGCACGAACTTGACCGCCGACTTCGCCGGTCCGAGCGCCCGGTCGGCGGCCGGGCGCAGGGTGTCCTCCAGCATCTGCATCGTGCGGTCCGAGCGCGGACCATTGAGGAGTTCGTCGCCGATATTGGCAACGGTCATGACCTGGCTGGAGACCAATTCCGCGTAGCCCGCGGTGATTTCGGACTGCCGCTTGATCAGCAGGCCTTGCCGCCACGGGCACCACCACTTCGGGTAGGCGGGCGCGAAGATCATATTGATGCCGACCCAGTTGACCACCCAGCCGATGATGACGCCGCCGATCGGCAGCACCGCGAGCGTGGACCATCCGGTCACGTGCAGGATCGCGACGAGCACGGCGCCCATCGGCGCGCCGAAGTAGAAGCCGAAGTTGATCATGAACCGCAGCTCTTTTGCGCCGAGTACTTGGAACAGCTGATTGAGCAGCTGCGGCCGGGCCTGGAAGTAGCGGATGACCATCTGTTTCACATCGAGCAGCTGATCGATATTCGCGCCGAGTTCGTCGGTGAGGTTGCGCAGGATTTCGGGCAGTTGCTGACGGACCCGGTCGTGCACCATGTCGCGCACCTGGGTCGGCAGGTTGTACCAGAACTGGGGATGTTCGCGGCGCAAGATTTCCTCGACGATGTCGTGGATTTGCGTTTCCGCGATAGTAGTCAAATGTTCGGCGAGGGCGTCCGGCTCAATCTCTCGATAGAAGTCGGTGATGCTGCCCAGTTTCGCGAGCCCTTTGTCGACGGCAATGCTCGCCATCTTGTCCGCACGTGACGGCACGATGCCCTGCCAGCCGATTCGGCCGTCGTAGCTCAGTAACGGCAGTACCTGAATTCGCTTGGGCAGGTACGGGTATAACGCACGCAGTCCGGGTAACCGAATGCCGTGAAAGGCGATAGGGCGAAACAGCATCAGGACACCGGTCCAGTTGGTGATGTAGCCGATGATGCCGGTGAAGAGCGGAATCGTAATCAGTTCCAGCGCAATGGTTGGGTGGAACACACTCTCTAACACGACACCCTCCTGCCGATAAACCGGTGATCGCCGCTTCACCGGGAACTCAAAGTAGCACCCTGTCGGCGACTGGACCCTACTGTGAAGTACGGAATGCGGCCAACATCGAGTGTGGCGGGCCACGCCGGATTGTCTGAGACATCAGTCACAGTGCATGTCCAGAATGTCGTACTGCCCATCCGGAGCGGAGACAATGACGACCAACCACATCCCACTCGCCACAGGTACGGGTGCTTGGGGGTTTGCGTCGGCGCGGGGCCGGTCGTGAGCGGCACAGTTGTGAGCGGAAGCCACACGGCTGGCGAGTTGGGCATACCTGGAAGGCTGTCGGGCAATAATCTGTGGGCGTATTCGTTCACTAGGCAATACATCGGAGTAGGACGTGGCAGACGACAGGACCGGACAGGACGTGACCCGGGCCGGTTCCCGCGCGGTCGAGCGCAGCTCGGATGTCGAACAGCGGCAGATCAGCGATGAGGCACGGCTGATCCGCGGTGTGTTCCGGGCGGCAGGGCTGGCGGCGGGCACTGTGGTGCGCGGCAGTCAGTGGGCGGTGAACACCTCCTATGAGGTGACCAAGGAGATCACGCAGGCCGCGCTGGACGGAGAGTCTTCGGCCGATATCGCCGAGCGGACCGGCAATGCGCTGCGGTCTATCGCGCGCAGCGCGCTCGGCGTCACCGAGGGCTCGGTGCGCGAAATCGTCAGCTACGTACCGACTTCCAATGGCCCGGCCGCGCAGCAGGCGATCGGCCTGGGCGCGCCGCTGCATTCGGCCTCCATCGAGGACCTGCGCCGCCGCGGTGACGCGCTGCTGGCCCGCTCGGCGGATGTCTACTTCTCCGAGGACGTCCATCCGGCCTACGACCGCATTCTCGACGAGCTGGCTCCGGACGAGGCGCGCATTCTGCGCTTCATGGCGTTGAACGGTCCGCAGCCCTCGGTCGATGTGCGGACCAATCGGCCGCTGGGCATCGGCTCGGAGCTGGTGACCGGTGATCTGACCTCGGTGCCGGAGCAGGCCGGCGTCCGCTACCCCGATCGGTCGCGCACCTATCTGATCAACCTCAACCGGCTCGGGCTTACGCTGACCTCGGAAGATCCGGTGGTGCTCAGCCGCTACATGGTGCTGGAAGTGCAGCCCGAGGTCGAGGCGGCGCTGAAAAAAGCGGGCCGGGCGCCGAAGATCGTGCGCAAAAGTCTGCGTCTGACCGAGTTCGGCGAGGACTTCTGCCGCACCTGCTTCACGATCGGAAGTTGATCTTCGACACCCCCGGCTTTCCGAATCGGACGGCCCCGTCATAGCAATCTGATACAAATCTCGCAAATCCCGCAGTACGGCCGCTTCGAATGGGATTGTTTGAGGTATGGATCAGGATGCTGTGTCCGCCATCGGCCGGTTGAAGTTCCGATACCTGCGCGCCCTCGACACCAAATCGTGGGAAGAATTCGCCGACACCATGGTGCCGGAGGCAACGGCGACCTACAGCGAATACCTGCAGTTCGAGTCCCGCGATGCCTTCCTTGCCTTTATGCGCAACACCCTCGGTCCGCACGTCATCACCGAGCACCGATGCGATCATCCGGAGATCGATGTCGACGGTGACACCGCCACCGGTACTTGGTATCTCGCCGACACCGTGCTCATCCCGGCGCACAATATGCTGCTGCGCGGCGCGGCGTTCTACACCGACAGTTACGTGCGCTGCGGCGATGGCAACTGGCGCATATCGCACACCGGCTACGAGCGCACCTATGAGGTGGTCCTCTCGCTGAGCGACCTCCCGAGCCTGCGCCTGACCTCCAGTCGCTGGGGCCTCATCGCCCAGGAAGACGGCAGCTTCGCCTCGGTCGAACGAGAACCAACCACCCCGTTGCGGCGGGAGCCGGACGCCGGGTGACTCAGTCGGCGGCGGCGACCAGCGGTTCCAGCGTGAGGCTCGGGTGTTCCTTCTCGATGTACTGCAGCCGCCACTTGTCGCTGAACAACGCAAGCAGCGCGCCGTCGCTGCGGGTGAAGACCTCCACCCCGCGCTGACGGCTCAGCTCGGGCGCCGACTCGGCGTCGGTGCGCCGCGCCAAGGTGTAGGCCAGGTTTTCCATCCTGGTCTCCACATTGAATTCCGCCATCATCCTGGCGGTGACCACCTCGAACTGCATCGGACCGACGGCCGCGAGCACGGGGGAAGCGTCGCCGCGGATGTCATTGCGCAGCACCTGCACCACGCCCTCGGAGTCGAGCTGGTCGATAGCCTTGCGGAACTGCTTGTATTTGCCCGCGCTCTCCGCGCGCAGCACCGCGAAGTGCTCCGGCGCGAACGACGGGATCGGCGGGAACTCCACCTTCTTGTCCACGAACAACGTGTGTCCCGGCGCCAGCGCGGTCGCGTTGACCAAGCCGACCACGTCGCCGGGGTAGGCGGTGTCGACGGTGGAACGTTCGCGGCCGAACACGGTCAACGCGTACTTCGTCGCGAAGGGCCTGCCGGTCTGGGCATGCGTGACCACCATGCCGCGCTCGAACTCGCCCGAGACGATCCGCATGAACGCCAGCCGGTCGCGGTGCGCCGCGTCCATGCCCGCCTGCACCTTGAACACCACAGCGCTGAACGGGTCGGTGGTGTTGCGCGCCGTGCCCGCCACATCGGGACGCGAGCCGGGTGCGGGCGCGAGCGCCACCAGTGCCTCCAGCAGCTGCCGGACACCGAAGTTCAACATCGCCGAGGCATAGATGACAGGTGAGGTCTGACCGGCGAGGAACAGTTCCTGATCGTGGTCCTGTCCGGTGGCCGAGAGCAATTCGCTCTCCTCGGCGGCCGTGGTCCAGGCTTCGCCCTCGCGCGCTTCGGCAGATTCCGGCGTCAGCGATTCCTCCGGCGCGATGGTCGCGCCGCCGGCGGTGCGGGTGAAGTGGATGTATTCGACCGCGGCGCCGTCGGGACCGCGGCGCAGCAGGCCGCGGAAGTCGCCTGCGATGCCGACGGGCAGGAACAGCGGGGTCGGCGTGAGGCCGATTCGTTCGTGGATCTCGTCGAGCAGTTCCAGCGGTGCCTGGCCCGGCCGGTCCCACTTGTTGATGACGGTGATCACCGGGATGCCGCGGTGGCGGCACACCTGGAAGAGCTTCAGTGTCTGTGGTTCCAGGCCCTTCGCGGCGTCGATGAGCATGACCGCGGCGTCGACGGCGGTGAGCACCCGGTAGGTGTCCTCCGAGAAGTCCGAGTGACCGGGGGTGTCGACCAGGTTGATCACGTTGTCGACATCGGAGCCCGCGGCGCGGTAATTGAACTGCAGCGCGGTCGAGGAGACCGAGATGCCACGGGCCTTCTCCATCTCCATCCAGTCCGACACCGTCGAGCGGCGTCCGGCCTTGCCGTGGATCGCGCCCGCTTCGGAGATCATCTTGGCGTGCAGTGCGAGCGCCTCGGTGAGCGTCGACTTGCCCGCGTCGGGGTGGGAGATCACCGCGAAGGTGCGGCGCCGGGCAACCTCGGCGGGCAGCCCGCGCGGCGTGGGCGCGACGACACCCTCAGTGGAGGCGGTCAACTTCAACA
This sequence comes from Nocardia sp. NBC_00403, assembly GCF_036046055.1. Classification (NCBI taxonomy): domain Bacteria; kingdom Bacillati; phylum Actinomycetota; class Actinomycetes; order Mycobacteriales; family Nocardiaceae; genus Nocardia; species Nocardia sp. NBC_00403. Next base: position 8,503,692 of record NZ_CP107939.1, on the reverse strand, counting down.
ACCTTTCGCAAACGTCCGATCGGCAACCGCTCCAGCGTACGCGACCGGTATGACCATTGCTCGACGCGCAGTAACCACCCGATTCACCTCGCGCATGACCATTGCGCTATGGTGTTCGGGTTGTCTCGGCGAGGGTGACCGCAGACCTTTGCGCTCACCGTGATCGACGCGGCTCGGCTTCCGGCCGTCCTCGTTCGGTCTTCGCCCGACGAGTTGACCAACTTAGAGCCAGGGCGGAAACAGTCCCTGGTGAGCACTGTTGACCAAGCCCGGAAGAGCCGTAGGGAGTAGATCCAGTCATGTCCGACGCCAACGTTCTCGAAGCCGCCGTTCGTACGGAGTTCGGCAAGGGCGCCGCCCGCCGCACCCGTCGTTCCGGCAACGTCCCCGCCGTGCTGTACGGCCATGCCGCCGAACCGCAGCACCTTTCCCTCAACGCACGCGACTTCGCCGCCATCCTGCGTGAGCACGGCACCAACGCGCTGCTGAACCTCGTCATCGACGGCAAGAAGCAGCTCGCGCTGACCAAATCCGTTGTCGTGCACCCGATTCGCCGTTACATCGAGCACGCCGACCTGCTGATCATCAAGCGCGGTGAGCGCGTCACCGCCGATGTGCAGATCGTGCTGACCGGCGAGGCCGCCTCGGCCACCCTGATCACCCAGGAGAGCACCACCCTCTCCATCGAGGCCGACGCCACCAAGCTCCCCGAGTCCATCGATGTGTCGATCGAAGGCATCGAGGCGGGCACCCAGATCACCGCCGGTGGCATCGAGCTGCCGAGCGGCGTCACCCTGGCCGGCGATCCGGAAGCCCTGATCGTCAACATCATCGCCGCCCCGGCCTCCGCGCAGGAGACCGAGGAGGCCGCTGCGGCTGCCGCCGAGGGTGCTGCCGAGAGCGCCGAGTAAGAACTCCAACGGGTCGGTTACTTCATGACCGAATCCACGACCGGGCCCGCACTCGTAGTCGGACTGGGTAATCCAGGTCCCGAATACGAGCGCACCCGGCACAATGTCGGCTTCATGGTCGCCGACGTGCTCGCGGAGCGCGTCGGCGGCCGTTTTGCCGTGCACAAGAAGTCGGGCGCGGATCTACTGCAGGCCCGCCTCGACGGCCGTCAGGTGCTGATCGCCAAACCGCGATCGTTCATGAACCTGTCCGGTCGCCCGGTCGCCGCATTGGCCCGCTTCTTCTCCGTGCCGCTCACCGAGGTGATCGTCATCCACGACGAACTCGATCTCCCCTTCGGCGCCGTGCGACTCAAGCGCGGCGGCGGCGAGGGCGGCCACAATGGTCTTCGCTCCGTGTCCAGCGCCCTGACCACGAAGGACTACCTGCGGGTTCGGTTCGGCGTCGGCCGTCCGCCCGGTCGTCAGGATCCCGCGGACTATGTGCTCAAGCCGTTCTCGGCTCCCGAGCGCAAGGAAGTTCCGGTGATCGTCGAGCAGACCGCCGACGCGGTCGAGCTGCTGCTGCGCGTCGGGCTGGAGACGGCACAGAACCAGCTGCACTGAACGCCCGCTCGCGGCACCAATTTCCTACGGGTACAAGGCATGTCGCCAGATCAGCGGGGAAAGCGATAGCGCGTCGGGGGGTCGTCCTCGCCCTTGCCGAAGGCGAGGACCTCGGTGGGGGCGATGCCGAGACGACGGCCGTGGCAGACATTCATCGCTGCGCCGTGCAGGCTGATGTTCAGTGCAGGTGGATGGCGGTGGCGGAGCGGCGGAGTTTGCCCGAGGAGGTCTTGGGAAGCGCACCCGGACCGAGCACCGTGACGGTGCGAGGGCGGACGCCGACCTCGGTGAAGACCGCATGCACGATCTCGTGTTCGATGCGTTTGACCTCGTCGGCGTTCTGGTGGTCGTTGCTCTCCACCACCACCGCGAAGCTTTCGCGTTTCTCACCGGCGTCGAGACGGACGGCGACCGCATTGCCCGGCCGGACGCCGGTGACGTGCATCGCAGCGCGCTCGATGTCGGTGGGGTAAATATTGCGGCCGCCCATGATGATGACGTCCTTGATGCGGCCACAGACCACGACAAGGCCCTCTTCGGTGAAGTAGCCGATGTCGCCGGTGTCGAGCCAGCCCTCGTCGTCCTGTGCGGAGCGGAAGCCGTTGACGGTGATATAGCCGGCAGTAGCCGCTGGGCCGCGCAATTCGATGACGCCTACCGATCGGGTCGGCAGCGGCTGGCGTTCGGCGTCGACTACCCGGCCCTCCAGGTTGTCGACCAGGTAGCCCAGCGTCGGCAGTCTGCGGACATTGCCCTGGTGCGTATGGTCGTCGTGCACCGGCACCGCCTTACCGAGCGCCTCGAGCAGGTCGGCGTCGACGATGTCGAGCACCTGGCCGTGGCCCGGGTCCGGGACCGAGACGGCCAGGGTGGTTTCGGCCATGCCGTAGACGGGGGTCAGTGCCATCGGGTTGAGCCCGAAGCGTTGTCCGGCCGCGGCAAGCGCGTCCATGGTGTCGGGATCGACCGGCTCCGCACCGTTCCACATGTAGCGGACGCTGCTGAGATCAAGCGATCCCGCCTCCGCCTGCTTCAGCCGGCGAGCCAGCAGGGAGTACGCGAAATTCGGTGCCGCCGTGACGGTGCCGCGGTACTTGTCGATCAGCTCCGCCCACAGCAGGGGGCGCATCAGGAAGTCCAGCGGCGTCACGCACACCACCTCGGCGCCGAATTGCATCGGGACGCTGAGGAATCCGACCATGCCCATGTCGTGGAACAGGGGCAGCCAGCTGATCATCACATCGTCGTCGAGCTGGAACTTCACCCGATCGAACATGGCGTACGCGTTGACGAAGAAGTTTCCGTGCGTGATCTGCACCGCTTTGGGCGATCCGGTCGACCCGGAAGTCAACTGCTGCAACGCGATATCGGATTCGGTGGTCGGCACCGGATCGGTGTCCTTGCCGTTGTGCAGCTGATCGATGCGCACCACCGTGATGCCGCGCTCGCGCAGCAGCGGCTCCGCGGCCTCGAAGGGAGCGCCGAGCACCACGGCCCGCGCCTCGATCATGGTGAGCACGGTCTCGGTGTCACGAGCCCACATCATCAGATCGGTGCGCGGGGTCGGCTGATGCAACATGGTGATCGACGCGCCCCGCATCCAGATGGCTTGGCATGCGGGTGCGATATCGACCGGCAGGCCGGCGAGCACGCCGACAGCGTCGCTGTGTCCGATCCCGGCTTCGGCAAGTGCACCCGCCATGCGGCGTGCGATCTGATGGATTTCGCCCCAGGTCTGGCGTCGCGGGGCGTCGGGTTCTCCGGTGACAAGCCCGTGGGTGGAGGTGTCGGCCGTCGCGTACATCTCGTCGGTGAACCTGCTCAACGTCCAACTCCCTCATCACGAACGCAGTGGCCGGATCCGCCTCGCCCGAGCGCACTGCAGCCGTTTCCCGGCCTGTCTCCACTATCCCGCCATTTCGACCCGGCGTTAACCCTCTTTCGATTCGCCGGCCGATCTGTTCTGGTAATTCCGGCTACTGCTTGCTGCCGAAGGTGGCCGCGTAGCGGTCGACGTAGTGGCGGCCCGACCGCGCGGCGAGTTCCCGCATCAACAGATCGGTTGCGGCACGAACGCGCTCGACGGGCACCTCGGTGTGCAGCACGATCGGCGGGTAGTAGCGCGGTGCGCCCACATCGATGCGGACCTTGGCGAAGCGCCAGCACCGGCTGCCGCGCGGGTTCACCTTGTCGGTGCCGGACAACACCACCGGGATTACCGGAGCGCCCGTCGCCATGGCGACGCGCAGCGCACCTGTTCGGCCGCGGTAGATCCGGCCGTCGGGGGAGCGGGTGCCTTCCGGGTGGATCGCCCAGACGCCGCCCGACCGCAGGATCTTCGTGGCGGCGGCGAGAGCGTCCGCGGCCGCGGTGCCGCCGGTCCGGTCCACCGGCACCTGGCCTGACGCGGTAAAGAACCAGCGCTGGAAGCGTCCCTTCACCCCGGTGCCGGTGAAGTACTCCTGCTTGGCCAGGAACGTGACTCGCCGCGGCATGACCAGCGCCAGGTATAGCGAGTCGATCACGGCCAGGTGGTTGGCCGCGATGATGACCGGTCCCTCTTTCGGAACATGCCGCAACCCTTCCACTTCGGGTCTGCCGAGTAACCGCAACAGCGGGCCTAGCAACACGTACTTGAACAGCCGGTACCACACAAGAGCCTCCGAGAAAGTTGTCTGTAGACACTGTCTACAGCACGAAGTAGACAGTGTCTACTCGACGCTGCGACAATGTCGCAATGGTCGGAAACGAGTCACTGCGGGAACGGCTGGTCGGTGCCGGTGTCGAGCTGCTGGAGGAAGTCGGCGCGGGCCGGCTCGGGCTGCGCGCGATCACCAGGGCGGCAGGGGTGTCACACGGTGCGCCGCGCAGGCACTTCCCCACCCACAATGCCTTGCTGGCCGCCATCGCCGCCCGTGGCTTCGCGGATCTCATCGAATGGTTCGATGTGGTCGAGGCGGGTGCGGCGACGGCACGCGAGCACCTGGAGCGCATGGGTGCGGCATATGTCGAGTTCGCGGGACTGCGGCCCGAGATGTTCACCCTGATGTTCCGCCACGATCTGCTCGAGGGCTCCGGCGAGAACCTGCGCTCGACGACGCTGCCGCTGTTCCGGCGGTTCGCCGCGCTCGTCCACGAGGCGACCCCGGCGGACACCGACTCCGGTCCGCCGGGGGAGCGGGCGATTGCGCTGTGGACCAATCTGCACGGCATCGCGGCGCTGCAAGCCAACCGCAGCCTTCGGCTGGTCGGTCCGGCTATCGATGTGCGGGCACTGGTCGCCCGGGTGATCGAATTGCACGTCGCCTGAACGAGAGGCGACCGGTCATATTCTGGCTGCGAGTACCAGCGCGAAACGGTTGTCCGGGTCGGTCCAGACGTGTTCGGTGCGGAAACCTGCTGCCGTCAGTTCGGCGTCGAGCCCATTGATACGGAACTTGGCGGAGATTTCGGTGCGTAGCTGCTCACCGCGGGCGAATTCGACGGTCAGGTCGAGATCGCGGACCCCGACGGTCATGTCCTCGACTGCCTCCAGGCGCATTTCGATCCATTCGTTCTCGGCATCCCAAACGGCGATGTGCTCGAACTTGTCGGGTTCGAAGTCGGCGTCGAGCCGGTTGTTGAGAACATGCAGGACATTTCGGTTGAACTCCGCAGTGACCCCCGCGGCATCGTCGTAGGCGGGGACGAGGACGGCGGGGTCGATGACCAGGCCGGCGCCGAGCAGCAGTTGTTCACCGGGTTCCAGCACGTCGTGGATGCTCGCAAGGAAATCGGCGCGTTCGGCCGGGACGAGATTGCCGATGGTGCCACCGAGGAAGGCGATCATGCGGCGGCCGCCGCCGGGCAGGTTGTGCAGGGTGTCGGTGAAATCGCTGACCACTCCGTGGACGGCGAGACCGGGGAATTCCGCCGCGATCTCGTCGGCGGCCGCGCGCAGCGCCGAGGACGAGACATCCTGCGGGACATAGGTCTTCAACGGCCCCTCGCTGGTGAGCGCGGAGAGCAGCAGCCGAGTTTTGGCTGCCGAACCGGCGCCCAACTCGACGAGGACCTCGGCCTGCGCGGTGCGCGCGATCTCGCCGACAACCTGTTGCAGCAATGCGCGTTCGGTGCGCGTCGGGTAGTACTCCGGCAGTTCGGTGATCTGCTCGAACAGTTCGCTGCCGCGGGCGTCGTAGAACCACTTGGGTGGCAACCACTTCGGGTCCGCGGTGAGCCCGAGCCTGGCATCCGCCCGCAACGCCGAGGTGAGGTCGTCGTCGGATAGGTAGATCTCCAGCGTCGGTCCAGTCATAGCGGAGTGCCTTTCGGTATCGCGTCTTTCTCGGGTGACGCGGGTGCGGAGGGAAGCGGATCGACCGACAGCGCGCCGGGCCGTGCGGTGACCAGGCTCCGATCGGGGATCGGCTGCCAGCGGGGGTCGTCATCGAACGGTTCGGAGGAGAGGATGGCGAAGTCGTCGGTGACCAGCGCCGACAGCGAGTGATGCCAGGTGGTCGCCCACAGTTGGGCGCCATCGCCGAGCAGGAAGTTCAGTCGCGATTGCGGGGCGTGGGCGAGCACGGCGGAGACCAGCAGGCTCAGCGCGGCGGGCGCGGCCCCCCACTCGCCGTCGGGCGCGCCGGTGGCGAGCAGGCCGCGCAGAATCACCCAGAGCGTTGCCGAATCGGTGGCCGATTCCGCTTCGAGCAACCGGGTCGGCGTGAACAGCCCGGCGCCGAGTTCGGCTGCGGTGCTGTCGAATTCCGCGGCCACCGCGGCGAGCGTGCGCCGCCAATCCGACACCATGCCGTTGTGGCTGAATGCCCAGCGGCCGTGGGTGAACGGCGCGCAGGCGCTCCGCTCGATCGGCATGCCGACGGTGGCCGAGCGTACCGCGGCCAGCACCGCCCACGATTCCAGTTGCGGCAGTACCTCTTCGACGGCCGGGTCGGTCCAGATCGGCGCCGAATTGCGGTAGCGGCTGACCGTCACCGAATCGTCGCCGTCGCGCCACCAGGCGACACCGAACCCGTCGGCGTTTATCGTGCCGCCACGACGCATGTCCTTCGGCGCCCACGCCTGGGTGCGCAGTGAATGTGTTCCGAGCGTGAGCATGTCACCCACCCGCACCTGCGGGCCGAGGTAACCGAGCTGCCTACACATCGGCGGCTCGCGGGTAGCAACGATGAAAGCCGATGCCGAGCACCGCATCCCGGCAGCCGTGGCGATCGTGGCCTGCCGCTGCCGTAGTGCTCATTCGCCTTCACCCTGTCGAAGGTCGCGGGCCAGCCGGAAGCCGGAGAAGATCTGCCGCCGGATCGGATGGTCCCAGTTGCGGAAAGTGCTGCGGCAGGCAACGGGATCGGTGCCGAACGATCCGCCGCGCAGCACTCGATAGTCACCACCGAAGAAGACATCCGAGTACTCCGCATACGGAAAGGCACGGAAGCCCGGGTACGGATCGAAGCCGGAAGCGGTCCACTCCCAGACATCACCGATGAGTTGGTGCACGCCGGCCGGGGACGCACCCGCCGGGTACGCGCCGACATCGGCGGGCTCCAGATGTCGCTGCCCGAGATTCGCGGTGCTGGAATCGGGTTCGGCATTACCCCACGGGTAGCGGCGCGACTCCCCGGTGGCCGGATCGACGCGGGCCGCCTTCTCCCATTCGGCCTCGGTGGGCAGGCGCTTGCCCGCCCAGTTGGCGTAGGCCTCGGCCTCGAACCAGCACACGTGCAGCACCGGCTGATGCAGACGCAGCGGTGTCGGCACGCCGAAAACCCGGCGCCACCACTGCCCGGCCGGATCGCGCTCCCAGAACTGCGGCGCGACGAGCCCGGCCTGCTGACGATGCGCCCAGCCGCGCTCCGACCAGAGCTCGGGTCGGTCGTAGCCGCCGTCACCGACGAAGGCCAGGTACTGCGCGTTGGTCACCGGCGCGGCGTCGATGGCAAAGGCCGGCACCTGCACTCGGTGCGCGGGGCGCTCGTTGTCCAGGGCCCACGGCTCGGTCGAAGTACCCATGGTGAATTCCCCTGCGGGAATGATCACTTCGCCGCTGACCGGGGTGGTCACCGTCGGCGCTGCGGGCGCGGACAACACGGCGGGCCCGGTTCGCAGCTGATGGGTGGCCAGCATGGTCTCGTCGTGCTGTTGCTCGTGCTGGGCGATCATGCCGAAGGCAAAACCGCCGTCGACGAGTTCCCTGCCGCGTAATGCGCTGCGGTCCAGCACCTCCCACACCCTGTCGCGCACAGTGCCGACATAGCCTCTGGCCTGCGTCGGGTCCAGCAGCGGCAGCGCGGGCCGGTTGGCGCGCGCGTGCTTGAAGGCGTCGTAGAGCTCATCGATGTCGGCGCGCACCGGCTCACGTCCGCCGACATCGCGCACCAGCCACAGCTCCTCCTGGTTGCCGATGTGCACGAGGTCCCACACCAGCGGGCTCATCAGCCGGGAATGCTGGGCGATCAGCTCGGCCTCGTCGAGGCTGTCGGTGAGGGTGAGGGTGCGGTCGCGCGCCCGGGTCAGAACTTCGGCGATCTGGTCCCGGAGCCGTTCGGTCTCGGTGTTGTCGGTGCTCGGGTGATGAATGGTCACGAGACTGCTCTCCACAGTTGGTCATGGTCGGCCGGCGAGCTGATTCGGCCGCTGCGCGCGACCTTTCCCCGCGCGGGCATGGGTGTCGTCGGCACGTCGGCGGGTAATCGGCTGCCCGCGTGGGAAACTCCAACGCGCGCAACCGTGATCACGACCCTCCTCCTGCGCCGTCGGCGACGGCCTCGCCGGTCGGAGTCCGACCACCACGACATCGCCGGAGCGCTCCGGCGATCTCGCGGGCCGCGTCCGGTGTGGCCGCATAAGCCTCGGCGAGGGTCAACAGCTCGACAGCTACCGACCGGATCTGCGGGTCGGCCAGGCCGCAGCGCGCCGCGTGCAGCCACTGTCCGGCGAGCGGCGCGGCCACCGCGGTCGCCTCGGCCACCGCGGCAGGGGTCGACATGAGCGCGTCGACCACATGGATCGGGACCATCCAGTCGTCGTCGGGCTGGGCGTCGAGGTAGCGGACCTCGAGGTGCCCCGCCGCGCGCACCGGCGGGAACAACGTGGTCAGGTGGTAGTCGAGATCTCCGATATCAGGGCGGCGACCCACCTCGTCGTCGAGCGCGCCGGAAAGCCAATCGGCGAACGAAGCCCCCGGTGGTGCGGACCAACCGGGATCATGCCCGTTGTCGCCCGCTCCGTTCGCGGCGGCATCGCCATCGTGCGCCGGGTCCGGCCTGCGCACGCACAGCAGCGGCACATCCAGCGCCCACCTGCCGTAGTCGGCGATCGGATTCGGCCAGGCCTCCACAGGTGGGCGGGTGCGCGCGTGGTCGAGTCGCAACCAGGTGCGCATCCGCTGCGAGGCCCAATCGCCCACCGGCGCACCACGCAGCGCGGGCGAACAGGCGAATGCGGCAAGCAGTGCGGGACCGATCGTGTACAGCGCTGTCCAGCGGGCAGTGACCTCCGTGCGATCGGCGCCCGCATCGACGCTGACCTGGGTGGCGGCGGTATTGCACATCATGAGTTTGCCGAAGGGGCCGATACCGCCGAAGGACTGCTCCATGGCGCGATAGCGCGGCAGCTGCAACACCCGTTTGGGGCGGCGGTCCGCGTCGGCGGCGCCGGAGACAGTGCGGATGGATCGGGATTCGAGAAGATCCCGCAACATCCGGGAGTCGATGCGCAATCCCTCGCACAGCTGCGCGGCAGCGGCGAACGGGGCGCTGGAGAGTTCGATCTGACCGCCGGGTTCGATGGTGACCCGGCTGCCCCCCGGCAGTGAGAGCGCCGGTGAATCGGGGGCGATGGACCTCGGTGCATAGGGTCCGAGAGCAGCTGCGAGTGCAGCCAGTTGCGGGCGGGGAGCGGCCGATCGGCCTGACGTCGAACACTCACCCTGCACGGTGAGCCACTCGAGTTCGGCGCCGATCAGCATTGGTGGTCCCAATTTGAAACAGACGCCACCCACATAGGCCTCGGCCGCGACCCGCGAGGACAGATCCCCGTCCTGGATGGCGCTGACCGATTCCGGATGTTCCAGCGTGACCGCCATGCCAACCTCCGCTGATGAGTCTGTCGGCGGCCGGACGGGTAGGTCCGTCCGAGCGCCCTGGTCGGCGGGTTCGTGTCCGCCTTAGCTGGTGTATCGCTGCGACAGCCTGTTGCATTCCGCGTACGCCGACTCAAACCAGGGTAGCGAGCGAGACTGACAAAAAAGCGACAAGATTTCGAACTCCTGACCGGATATGGTCGTCGGCATGCTGGACGACCATCGCGTACGGGACGACACTCCAGGCATCTCGTCGAGTTCGGGAACCGGGTTGGTTTTCCTCGACAGCGCGGGATCGTCACTGCCATCGCGGACTGTCACCGACACCGTCGTCGATCACCTGCGTCGCGAAGCCGAGATCGGTGGCTACCGTGCTGCAAACGAACGTCTCGACGATCTCGCCAGCGTGAAAACCGTGATCGGCACGCTCATCAACGCCGACCCGGTCAGCATCGCGCTCAGCGACAGCGCCACCCGCTCCTGGGCCGATTTCTTCTACTCGGTGCCGCTCTCGCCCGGCGATCGCATCCTGATCTCCGGCGCCGACTACGCGAGCAACGCCATCGCGGCATTGCAGCGCGCGAAGGCGACTGGGGCAACCGTGCAGCACATCCCCAGCGACAGCAGTGGCCAGCTCGATCTCGACGCCCTCGCGGCCATGATGGACGAGCGCGTCAAGCTGGTCTCGCTGTTGCACGTGCCGACCAACGGCGGACTGGTCAACCCGGCCGCCGAGGCCACCAGGATCGCGCACACGGTCGGCGCCTTGGTGTTGCTGGATGCCTGCCAGTCCGCAGGGCAGCTCCCGATCGATGTGGTCGAACTCGGCGTCGACGCGCTCTCGGTGACCGGCCGCAAGTGGCTGCGCGGACCACGCGGCACCGGATTTCTATACCTGCGCCCGGAATTGGCCACGTCGATGGTGCCCCAACGTCTCGACCTGCACAGCGCAGGGTGGACGGCGCCCGGCACCTACACCCTCGCCCCCGATGCGAGGCGATTCGAATTCTGGGAATGCGATGTCGCGGCCCGCCTCGGCTTGGGCGCCGCCGTGCAGTACCTGCTCGACCTCGGCCCCGACGATGTCTACGCCGCCATCGCGGCCCGCGCGGCGTACTTGCGCAAGTCGCTGCCGGAGATCGACGGCGTCACCGTCCGTGACATCGGCATCAGGCACAACGGCATCGTCTCCTTCACCGTCGACGGCATCGACTCCGTCGAGGTCCGCGATCATCTTGCGGCACAAGAAATTACGGTGACGGTCAGTCACGCCTCCTCCACGCTGTTGGATATGACCGCGCGTGGTCTGGCGTCGGTGGTCCGTGCCTCCCCGCACTGCTTCGTCAGCTTCGAGGAGCTGGACCGTTTCGTGGCCGCCGTCGCAGCGCTCTGAGCACCCATGTCACCACGCGAACTCGTCGTCCTCGGCACCGCGAGCCAGGTGCCGACCAAACAGCGCAACCACAATGGGTACCTGCTCAGATGGGGCGAGGAGGGCCTGCTCTTCGATCCCGGCGAGGGCACGCAGCGGCAGATGGCGTACGCGGGGGTTTCGGTCACCGATATCACCCGCATCGCGGTGACCCACTTCCACGGCGACCACTGCCTCGGCCTGCCCGGGGTGATCCAGCGGATCAATCTGGACCGAGTCCCACATCCGGTCGACGTGTACTACCCCGCCTCCGGCGAGCAGTATCTCGATCGGCTCAGTAATGCCACCGCCTTCCATCACACGGTCGAGCTGCGCAGGCATCCGATCACCGGGCCGGGCTCGTTGGCCGCATCCGGCGCGCCTTTCACCCTGGCCACGGTGCCGCTGTCGCATCCGGTCGAGGCCTTCGGCTACCGGATCACCGAACCCGACGGTGTCCGTATGCTGCCGGATCGACTCCGTGCCATCGGGCTTCGCGGACCGATCGTCGGGCAGTTGCAGCGACAGGGTGCGATCGAATGGGGTGGGCGCACAGTCACCTTGGCCGAAGTCAGTGCGCCGCGGCGGGGGCAGAGTTTTGCGTTCGTGATGGACACTCGGCTCTGCGCGGGCGTCCACGAGCTGGCCGCCGAGGTGGACATGCTGGTGATCGAGGCGACGTTCCTGGACGCCGATGCCGGCCTCGCCGAGGAGTACGGGCACCTCACCGCAGGACAAGCGGCCAGGGTGGCCGCGGCAGCGGGAGTGCGCACGCTCGTGCTGACGCACTTCTCCCAGCGATACCGGGACCTCGACGAGCATTTCGCCGAAGCCGCACGGCATTTCACCGGCCCGATCGTTGTCGCGGAAGACCTGGCGAGAATCCCGCTGCCGCCCCGGCACTGAGCCGGGCTCATCCCACGACGGCCGCAAGCCATTCGATGAGGGGACGCATCCCTTCCCACGCGGCGCGAATCTCCTTCGCGGCCCTCGGCTTGTCGAGCCATGGCGGCGCGCCGAATTCTTTACTGCAAGTGAGAGATTTGTGGCGCAGCAGATCGATGCGGGGATGGTCCGCCTCGTAGCCCTTCGGCTTGGTTTTGAGCTTGTCCCCGCCGATCGTGTACCCCGCTTTGGTCAGCTTCGCGAGGATGGCCTCCAGCTCGGCGCCGCGCACCTCGTCGGCGACGGTGGCGCGCAGTTGGGCGACCTGGGTGGGGGAGCCCGAATAGAAGCCGCCGCCGATGAACAACCCGGCCGCGCTGATCTGCACGTACCACCCGGCACCCGGTGCGACGCCTGCCACCGCGCCCTGCGCGGTCTTGTACGGCGATTTGTCCTTCGAGAAGCGGACGTCGCGGTACGGGCGGAAGATCTTCGCGGTGCCGAAGTCCGGCTCCAGTTCCGCGGCGAGTGCGACCATCGGCGCTTTCACCGACTGTTCGTAGACGTCCTTGTGCGCATTCCAGAAGGCCTTCGAATTGTCGGCCTCGAGGTCCTCGTAGAAGTCCAATCCCGCCGGGGGGAACCCACCGAATCCGCTCATGGAGAAAAATCTACCCGGTGGGTTCCCCGGTCAGCTCTGGTCGGGGAGTGCGTCGCCGGCCAGCACGATGTAGCTCACGACGATTCCGATGACCATGGCGACCGCGGCGACGATGACGGCGACCTTGCCGAGGGATTCGCCCTTGTTGCGGCCGATGACGCCGAGAATGATGCCTGCTGGGCCGAACAGGATGGGGCAGAAAAGCAGCGAGAGCGCCGCGCAGACGAAGGCGATGATCGAATAGATCTGAGCGCCGGATCGTTGGGGCGCGGCACCGTACTCCTGATACGGCTGCTGGGTGTAGGCGGGGAACCCGCCGTAGGGCGATTCCTGCGGGGCTCCGGTCTGCGGGTAGTTGTCCGGCGCGCCGACCGCGGGGGTTGCCCACTCCGTGCCTGAAGGTTGCAGCGGCTCAGGCTCTTTGGCGAGCGACGGTGATCCGGCGTCCGGCGGCGGTGGCGCATCGCCGGTGGGCTGTGGCGCATCGCCGGTGGGCTGGGGCGCGCTGCCGGGTTGCGCCGGGGGCGCTTCGTCTTCGGGCGGTCGGGGCCCGCCGCCGGTCGGCGCGGCCGCCTTGTCATGGTTGTCGGGATGCTGCGGAGTAGTCATGACGCCCTCCTCGTGTGTGTCCGGTCGCGCTCTGCGGGGTACCACGGTGGAGCCGGCCCTCGCACGATCACGCGTTTCGATTTCCCCGGACGGGTCGGGCCTGTTTACTCGGCAGGGAACGGTGTCATACCTCGGAATCGTCGATGATCACCATGGCGGCGACCTCCGCGGGACGTTCGTCGGCTTCGGCATCCTCGGTGGCCTGACTGTCTGGCGTCCACTCCTGCTCGAGCTCCTCGGCGATGCCGAGGCGGCCGTCGTCGTCGTTCTCATGGTCACGAATCAGCAGGTCGGCGGGTGGATCCTCGATATTGCGCTCGTACTCCCTGATCTCGTCCGCCTGCTTGTCGTCCCCCATGTCGGTGTCCAGCGATTCACGGTCCATACGACCAGTATCCTCCGGCGCCCATCCTGCAAATGGGACCCGACACGGCGAACGGTAACCGCAGCCGCGGACCACCGACGCGAAACGGCGGCCGGGACCCGTGGTCCCGGCCGCCGTTTCCGGGGCAATGTCTCAGGCGTTGCCGTTGAAAAGGCCGGTGACGGAACCGTTTTCGAAGACCTCGCGGATGGTGCGGGCCAGCAGCGGCGCGATGGAGAGGACGGTCAGCTGCGGGAACTTCTTGTCCTCGCTGATCGGCAGCGTGTTCGTGACGACGACCTCTTTGGCACCGCAGTTCGCGAGGCGCTCGGCGGCCGGATCGCTCAGCACGCCGTGCGTGGCGGCGATAACGACGTCGCCCGCGCCGGCTTCCTCGAGGACCTTGACCGCGCCCGCGATGGTGCCACCGGTGTCGATCATGTCGTCGATCAGGATGCAGGTGCGGCCCTCGACCTCACCGACGACCCGGTTGGACTTGACCTGGTTGGGCACCAGCGGGTCGCGGGTCTTGTGGATGAACGCCAGCGGCGAGCCACCGAGCGAGTCGGCCCATTTCTCGGCGACGCGCACGCGACCGGAGTCGGGGGAGACCACGGTGATGTGCTCGAGGCTGTAGTTGTTGCGCACGTACTCGGCGAGCTGCAGCTGCGCATGCATGTGATCGACGGGCCCGTCGAAGAAGCCCTGGATCTGATCGGTGTGCAGGTCGACGGTGATGATGCGGTCGGCGCCTGCGGTCTTCAGCAGGTCGGCGACCAGGCGGGCGGAGATGGGCTCACGGCCGCGGTGCTTCTTGTCCTGGCGGGCGTACGGGTAGAACGGCAGCACCGCGGTGATCCGCTTGGCCGAACCACGCTTGAGCGCATCGATCATGATGAGCTGCTCCATGAGCCACTGGTTGAGCGGCGCCGGAAAGCTTTGCAGGACAAACGCATCGGATCCGCGGACCGACTCCTCGAAGCGGACGAAGATCTCGCCGTTGGCGAAGTCGCGCGCGGTCTGTGGGGTGACGTGTACGTCGAGCTCTTTGGCGACCTGCTCGGCCAGCTCAGGATGCGCGCGCCCAGAGAAGAGCATCAGGTTCTTCTGATTGTCGGTCCATGACGCGGTCACTGCTGTTTGCCATCCTTTTGCTCGATTGCCTGACTCGACATCTCGTTGGCCGCGATGGCTTCCGCCGCCGCGTGCGCCGCAGCAGTGCCGGGACGGTACCGCTGGACCCAGTTTTCGATATTGCGCTGTGGTCCACCTGACACCGCGAGAGCCCCCGGTGGAACGCTTCTGCGCAGTACAGTACCCGCCGCCGTATACGCGCCGTCACCCACGGTGACCGGTGCGACGAACATGGTGTCGCTCCCGGTGCGCACATGCGATCCGACAGTGGTGTGATGCTTCTTCACTCCGTCGTAATTCACGAAAACGCTCGACGCACCGATGTTGCTGTGTTCGCCGATGGTGGCATCGCCGACATAGGTGAGGTGCGGTACTTTCGAATGCGCGCCGATCGTGGCGTTCTTGGTTTCGACGAATGCGCCGAGCTTGCCGGACTCTCCGACCACGGTGCCGGGTCGCAGGTAACTGAAGGGGCCGATAGTCGCGCCCGGGCCGATCATGGCCTGGTCGCCGTGGGTCCGCACGACGCGAGCGCCGACGCCGACGACCACATCGGTCAAGGTGGTGTCCGGTCCGATCTCGGCGTCCTCGCCGATGTCGGTGCCGCCGAGCAGCTGCACCCCCGGCCGGATCACCGCGTCCCGCGCGATCTTCACGTTCGCATCGACCCAGGTGGTCGTGGGATCGAGGATGGTCACCCCGGCCCGCATATGCCGCTCCAAGATGTAGCGGTTGAGCGTGCGCGCGGCGTCCGACAGCTGCACCCGATCGTTGACGCCGGTGACCTTCGCCGCGTCGATGAGCCGGGCGCCGTGCACCGGATGTCCGGCTTCGCGGGCCAATCGCAGCACATCGGTGAGGTACAGCTCATGCTGGGCGTTGGCGGTGGACAGTCGGCCGATCATGGTGCGAAGCACTGCGGCGTCGAAGGTGTACACACCGGAGTTGACCTCGTTGATCGCGCTCTGTTCCGGTGTGGCGTCGGCATGTTCGACGATCTCGGTGACCTGGCCGTTGGCATTGCGGACGATGCGGCCGTAGCCGTTCGGGTCGTCGGGCACGAAGGTCAGCACCGTGACCGCGGAGCGTTCGGCATAGCTGCGGTGCTCATCGAGCAGCGCGGACAGGGTGTGCCCGTCGAGTAGCGGCACATCGGCTGAGGTGACGAGCAGGTCGCCGGTGAAATCTTCGGGCAGCGCCTGCAGTGCGCATTGCACGGCGTGTCCGGTGCCGAGCTGTTGTTCTTGGATTGCGGTAATGATCTCGCGGCCGAGATCGGCGGCGACGGCGCCGACCGCGGCGCCGACTTGCTCGCGGTCGTGTCCAACCACGGTGATGAGAAACGCGGGGTCGATCTCGTTAGCCGCATGCAGCGCGTGTGCGAGCATGCTTCGACCGGCGAGCGAATGCAGCACTTTAGGGGTCTTCGACCGCATCCGCGTCCCGGCACCAGCTGCGAGAACGACGACGGCGGTCTGCTGTGGCATGGATCTCCCTCGGCTGCCTGTCATCGTGCTGGCCAACGTGCGGGGCCAACGATAGGCCATCGTGCCGGTGAGCTCCGCCGCCAGGACTCGAACCTGAACTATCTGAACCAAAATCAGAGGTGCTGCCATTACACTACGGCGGATTATCACACCGGCGGATGGGTGAACCCGCCGCTGTGCTCGAGCACGATGAAGATCCTCGCATACTGTTGCGCTCTCGGGCGAATGCTCCCCGTCTCCCGGCGTCTTTTTGCCGGTCGTCGGATGTTTGGTTCGGCGTCGGCGCAGTGCCGATCGATCGGCGCTGCCCGGGGTGACTCGTGGTGCAGTGGGGCTGTCTGGAACAGTTGTTGCCAACTTATGGTCGTGCGCAAGGGAGGCGGGAGCGATGTCTTCGGGTGAGCCTCGCGTGCCCCGGCCCCGGATGACGGGTACGCAGCGGCGTCAGCAGTTGATCGAGATCGGTCGCGCACTGTTCGCCGAACGCGGGTACGACGCGACCTCGATCGAGGAGATCGCGCAGCGGGCCCAGGTCTCCAAACCCGTGGTGTACGAACACTTCGGCGGCAAGGAAGGTCTGTACGCGGTCGTCGTCGACCGGGAGATGTCGATGCTGCTCGACATGATCACCTCCTCGCTGACCCAGAACCGGTCGCGGATCCGGCTCGAGCAGGTCGCGCTCGCGCTGCTGACCTATATCGACGAGCGCACCGACGGCTTCCGAATCCTGCTCCGCGATCAGCCTGCGACGACCACCGATGGGCGTTACTCGAGCCTGCTCAACGAAGCGGTCAATCAGGTATCCCACCTCCTTGCCGGGGATTTCGAGCGCAGAGGCTTCGATACCAGTCTCGCGCCGATGTACGCGCAGGCATTGGTCGGCATGGTTTCCACCGCGGCAACCTGGTGGCTGGATGAGCGCAAACCGTCGAAAGAGGTTGTCGCGGCACATCTGGTGAACCTCTGCTGGAATGGGCTCAGCAACCTGGAGGCCGATCCGCAGTTGAGCTCGGAATGGCGCACTGACAAGGGTGATTGACACGGTTGGGGTAACCGGGATTGTTCGGTGCAAGACCGGGTTGGTAACCAGCAAATTGCGACGGAGGTCCGATCGAATGCTCGAATTGATTGGCGGGCGCCCACCTGGTGGTACGGTTCACGCATCCTCTGGGTGCTGTTCGGGCGGTAAGTCGGTCTTGTTCGTGATGTCGGTCTACTTCAGGATGGCTGGTTTTAGGGATGACAGGCGGATTTGATGGCTAGGCAAGCGCGCGCGGAGATCACCCGCGATTCCGTCCTTGCGGGCGCTGCCGATGTCTTTCTGCGCTTGGGATATGCGAATGCGAGCCTGAGCGAGATCATCGCGCAGTCGAACGTGACCAAGGGCGCCTTGTACTTTCACTTCGGTTCGAAGGAAGAGCTAGCGCGCGCCGTGGTCGACCAGGGCAACGAGCGCCTGGTCAGTTCGTGCCAGGGTTTCTTCGATCCCCGGGTGCCCGCGCTCGAAGCGTGCATCGGGATCACCTATGTGGTCGCGGACCTATCGATGAACGACCCGATGGTCGGCGCGATGCTCAAGCTGACCCATCAGATCGGTGACTACCGCGGCGCCCAGGGCGACAACATCGCCAAGACGTGGGGCGACACCTACCGCGTGCTCTCCGAACGCGCCATCACCCAGGGCGATCTGGAGCCCGAGCTCGATCCCGAGGTGATCGGGGTGCTACTGCAGGAGATGACCGCGGGCGTGCACATCATCGCCGTCGGCACCGATTCGATGGATCAGATGGCCGCGCGGATGGAACGCATGTGGTTCTTCCTGCTGCCGTCGATCGTGCCGCCGGAGAAATTGTCGTACTTCCGTGAGTTCGCCGCTCGCCGTCTCCGCCGCTACGTGCCGTAATTTTGCCGCGTGGCCGCGAACGGGCCCATAGGACTCACCTGTGCGGGTCGGCCAGGATGGAATGTTCGGTCGAGATCGGGTCCCCATGTGGGGCCGGGTTGCCTGTCAGGGGGAGTGGCTAGACTCGGTTGGCCGTCCTAAACCCCGCCTGAGCTCAGGAGTCCGCATGTCCACCCATCGTCCACCATTGGCGGGACTGGCCGCGGTGGCCGGTGCCGACGCCGCGCTGCGAACCGTCGCCGACCTGGTCGGGAAGTCGCCGGTCGAGTTGGTCGCGCCGGCCGCGGTGCGGCCGTTCGTGGCGGCGACGATCGCGGCGCGCGAGCCGCTGGTGGTGGTGACCGCGACCGGTCGTGAGGCCGACGACCTGACTGTCGAGCTCGAGGAGATTCTCGGCCCCGCCGTTGCGCAGTTCCCCTCCTGGGAGACGCTGCCGCACGAGCGGCTCTCGCCGGGGGCGGACACGGTCGGGCGCAGGCTTTCGGTGCTGCGACGGCTGGCGCATCCGGAGGATCCGACGTTCCCGGAGCCGCTGCGTGTAGTGGTGACCACGGTGCGATCGCTGATGCAGCCGATGGCTGCCGGGCTCGGCGATATCGAGCCGGTGGTGCTGCGCGTCGGCGCCGAATTGGATTTCGACGAATTGCTCACGCGCCTGGTCGAATTCGCTTACACCAGAGTCGACATGGTCGGTAAGCGCGGCGAGTTCGCGGTGCGTGGCGGCATCCTCGATCTCTTCCCGCCGACCGCCGATCACCCGGTGCGCGTGGAGTTCTGGGGCGACGAGATCACCGAGCTGCGGCCGTTCGCGGTCGCCGACCAGCGATCGCTGCTCGACGTTGAGGTGGACCTCGTCGTCGCGCCGCCGTGTCGCGAACTGCTGCTGACCGCGGCGGTCCGGGATCGCGCCGCCGAGGTCGCCGTCGAGAACGCGGCCGATGCCGCGCTGGTCGAGATGCTGGAGAAGCTGGCCGAGGGCATCCCGGTCGAGGGCATGGAAGCACTGCTTCCGGTGCTGCAGCCCGGCGAGCTGCGGCTGCTCACCGAGGTGCTGCCGGACGGAACCCATCTGCTGCTGTGTGATCCGGAGAAGATCCGCACTCGCGCAGCCGATCTGGTGCGCACCGGCGAGGAATTTCTCGAAGCCTCCTGGACCGCGGCCTCGTTCGGCAGCGACGCGCCGCTGGGCGCACATGGTCTCGACCTCGCCGCATCGGGCTACCGTGCGCTGCCGGAAATCCACGACAGCGCGAACGCGCAGGGACTGCCCTGGTGGAGCCTGAGCCCGCTCACCTCCGGCGATCCCGCCGAGGTTGTGTTGCCGGTGCTGGCCGGTCCCGCGGCGCGCGGTTCCGACGAACTGGTCGCGACGATCTTCGCGTCGATGCGTGCGCACGTGGCGACCGGTGGCCGTGCCGTGGTTGTCGTCGCCGGACACGGTACGGCGCAACGCATTCTGGAGCGACTCGGCGACGCCGAGGTGCCCGCCGCGGCGCTGGCGGCGGGTGCCGAACCGACCGCGGGCGTGGTCGGAGTGCTGTGCGGTTCGCTGCACGACGGGATGGTGCTCGACGACGCCGGATTGGTTGTCGTCGCCGAATCGGATCTCACCGGCAACCGGGTCACTGCACCGGGCGAAGGCAAGCGACTACCCGCCAAGCGGCGCAACCAGGTCGACCCGCTTGCGCTGAACGCGGGCGACATGGTGGTGCACGACCAGCACGGCATCGGCCGGTTCGTGGAGATGATCGAGCGGACCGTCGGCGGGGCGCGCCGCGAGTACCTGGTCATCGAATACGCACCCGGCAAGCGGGGCCAGCCGGGCGACCGGCTGTTCGTGCCGATGGAATCCCTCGATCAGCTCTCCCGCTACGTCGGTGGGGAGATGCCGAGCCTGTCCAAGCTCGGCGGCTCCGACTGGGCGAATACGAAACGCAAGGCGCGTAAGGCCGTTCGCGAGATCGCCGGTGAACTGGTGCAGTTGTACGCGGCACGACAGGCCGCGCCCGGGCATGCGTTCGCGTCCGACAGCCCGTGGCAGAAGGAGATGGAGGACGCGTTCGCCTTCACCGAGACCGTCGACCAGATGACCGCCATCTCCGAGGTGAAGGCCGATATGGAGAAGCCGGTCCCGATGGACCGCGTGGTGTGCGGCGACGTCGGCTATGGCAAGACCGAGATCGCGGTGCGCGCCGCGTTCAAGGCAGTTCAGGACGGTAAGCAGGTCGCGGTTCTGGTCCCGACAACGCTGCTCGCACAACAACATCTGCAGACCTTCGCCGAACGCGTCGCCGGCTTCCCCGTCACGGTGAAGGGGCTGTCGCGTTTCACCGATCCGGCCGAGTCGCGGGCGGTGCTGGAGGGCCTGGCCGACGGCAGTGTCGACATTGTGGTCGGCACGCACCGATTACTGCAGACCGGCGTGCGCTGGAAGGACCTCGGCCTGGTCGTCGTCGACGAGGAGCAGCGTTTCGGTGTCGAGCACAAGGAGCACATCAAAGCGCTGCGCACCCACGTCGATGTGCTGACCATGTCCGCGACGCCGATTCCGCGCACGCTGGAGATGAGCCTGGCGGGCATTCGCGAGATGTCCACCATCCTCACTCCGCCCGAGGAGCGCCATCCGGTGCTCACCTATGTCGGCGGGTACAACGACAAGCAGGTCACCGCCGCCATCCGCCGCGAGCTGCTGCGCGACGGCCAGGTCTTCTATGTGCACAACCGGGTGTCCTCGATCGACAAGGCCGCCAAGCGGATTCGCGATCTGGTGCCGGAGGCCAGGGTCGCGGTCGCGCACGGTCAGATGAACGAGGACGCGCTGGAAGGGACCGTGCAGGGTTTCTGGGAGCGAGAATTCGACGTGCTGGTCTGCACCACGATCATCGAGACGGGGCTCGACATCTCCAATGCGAACACGCTGATCGTGGAACGCGGCGACTCCCTCGGCCTTTCGCAGTTGCACCAGCTGCGCGGCCGGGTCGGGCGCAGCCGTGAGCGCGGCTATGCCTACTTCCTGTATCCGCCGGAGAAGCCGCTCACCGAAACGGCCTACGACCGTCTCGCCACCATCGCGCAGAACTCCGATCTGGGCGCGGGCATGGCCGTGGCCATGAAGGACCTCGAAATCCGTGGCGCAGGAAACGTGCTCGGTGCCGAACAGTCCGGTCATGTCGCGGGCGTCGGCTTCGATCTGTACGTGCGCCTGGTCGGCGAGGCCGTGGAGGCCTACCGCGCCGCCGCGGACGGCAAGCCGATCACCACCGAGGAGATCAAGGAGGTGCGCATCGATCTCCCGGTCGACGCGCATATCCCGCCCGACTACATCGCCAGCGATCGCCTCCGCTTGGAGGCCTATCGCAAGCTCGCGGCCGCCCAGGACGATCCGGCCCTGGCCCTGGTGGTGGAGGAACTCGTCGACCGCTACGGCCCGCTGCCGGTCGAGGTCGGCCGGTTGATCTCGGTGGCCAAGCTGCGCCTGCTGGCCCGCGAATACGGCGTCACCGAAATCGCGGTCACCGGAACCACTCTCAAGGTTGCGCCGCTGAGCCTGCCGGACTCCAAGCAGATGCGTCTCAAGCGCATCTACCCCAGCGCGGGCTACCGGGCCGCCAGCGGCGTGGTCCAGCTGCCGCTGCCGAGGGTCGAGGACAGTGTCGGCGCCGAGCGGGTCCGTGACGTGGTGCTGCTGCAGTTCGTCGCCGACTTGCTGCTGGCGTTGGACGGAAAAGCACAGGGCGCGGTCGATCTCACCGTCGCCACCGAGGTTTCGGCGTCGCGATGACCGGCTCCTCGGCATCGGAGGGCACCGCCTCCGACACGGCCAGGCTCGCCGAGGGATTGGCCGAGGCGGTGGAGGTGATGGACCGGCTCTGGAACTTCGGCGGGTGGGAGGTCACCCAGACCCACGACTCGTTGCGTCCCTACCTGCTCGAGGAAACCTACGAACTCCTCGACGCCATCCAGCACAACGACGTCGAAACCATCAAGGAGGAACTCGGCGATCTGTTGCTGCAGGTGCTGTTCCACTCCCGGATCGCCGAGGCCGCAGGGGAATTCACGGTCGACGATGTCGCGGCGGCGTTGGTCGCCAAGCTCGTCAATCGCAGCCCGCACCTCGTCGATGCGCCCATCGACCCCGGTGCGACGGTCGCCGAGAAGATCGCGGCCCAGGAAAAAGCGTGGGAAGAGCGCAAGTCCAGTGAAAAGTCCCGGCGTTCCTGCCTGGACGGCATCGCCATGGCGCAGCCCGCCCTCGCCCTCGCCGAAAAGGTTTGCGAGCGCAGCGCCAAGGCCGGCCTACCGGACGACCTCGTTCCGGATGCCCTTCGCACGGTGCGGCTGGGCGGCCCCGGTAGCGCCGAAGAACGGCTCCGCAAGGCGACTCTCGCGTTCGCAGCCGAGATTCGCGCCGCCGAGGATGCCGCCGAAGCGAGCCGTGGCGAACGGGCTGCGCTATCGGTCTCGGACTGGCGGAAGCATTGGCCCGCTGCGGATTAGGCTGTGGTTCGGCCGCAGGGCTGCCTGATCGGGTTGACGGTCAACGAGATCGGTCGTCGACAGCGTGAAATACAGTGGGTTCACCCATGTGTCGAACCGAATCCGACCGAGCCGCGCCGTCTTCGATTCGCGGTAACCTCGCAGGTAGTTAGTGATTTTGGCCTTTATGTGAACGGGACTTGTTGTGAGATAACCACGTTTTCTAACGCTCGTTATTGTTTCGTTATAGTTATTCGGTGTGTCGATACCGCAATCGGCGAGCTATGCCGCAAGATTTCACTTGGATCCGCTGGACTTTCTATACATGTGTTTCGAAATCCTTTCGAGGCCTTGATGGAGTCCGTGTTCGACCATCTGGGCCTCGATGTGAGCATCGGAGGACCGTATGAAGATTTCTGTTCATCGAAAACGTTCGCACGCGGCAGCCGGCTGGACTGTTGCCACAGCCGCCGCGGGTATCGGCTGTCTGGTGTTGACCGCCGCACCCGCGGCGGCTCAACCGGTTCCGATTCCCGGCTCTGGCGCCATCGAAGTCCCGAACGGCATCTCGATTCCGATGGATGCGCTCGGCGGCGAGTTGCCGGGCCGCACCGAGGTTCCGGGCTTCGAATTCGCGCCGCTCACCGTTATTCCGGGGGCCGAGCCGCAGAGTGTCATCGACGCTGCCGGACTCGAGTCGCTCACTTCCCCAAGTGCACTCGGTGTCGACGATCCCCGGGTGATTCGTGCAGTCGGGCTCCGTGTGATTCCTGGAGTCGGGCCCAGCGTGATTCCTGGAGTCGGACTCCCGTTCCTCTCCGACCTTCCCGCCGCGGTGCAGCCCCTGATCGCTGGTGTGCCGGGCGTCGAATTCCCGTTCCTGACAGATGTTCCCGGCAGCAGGCCTCCTGCGCTCCCTCGGGTCGCGACGCCGCGAACCATCGATGAGCTCGCCGTCGACCTCGCGCGCTCCGAGCTCGAGTCGCAGCACGCCGGCGGCGCGGGCCCGGATGCCTTCGACTGCTCGGGGTTGGCGCAGTGGTTCTATGACCGAGCGGGCACAGCGGTGCATCGCACCAGCTACGAACAACTCGGTTCGGGCACCCCGATATCGGTCGATGAACTGGAACCAGGCGACCCGTTGTCGTGCTACGCCGGCGGCCACGCCGGTCTGTACACGGGCGAAGCGACCGTCATCCACGACTGGACGTACGGCAGCGGTGTCGAGATCTCCCCGATGACCTCGATGCCCCAGGCCGACGCACGTCGCTTCTGATCGGCAGTTTTGTCACCGAACCCACACCTCCCCGCAAGCATGTCGTCACCGTGCGTCGGGAAACCCGTCAGTGGGCCTTCGCTATCCTGGCGGTGGAACCCGAAGCCAATGGCGGGAAAACCGCCGGGGAGGACGTTCGGTCCGGTGCCCATGAGCAGAGTCGCGGAGCACCCGCGGCCGAATCACGTGTTGTTCCATTTCAGCGATACCCATCTGATCGCAGGCGACGGCGAACTGTACGGTGCCGTCGACGCTGAGCAGCGGTTACGCCAGCTGCTCGACCAGGCCGCTGCCAGTCATATCCGGCCGACCGCGCTGGTGTTCACCGGTGATCTCACCGACCAGGGTGAGCCCGCCGCCTACGACAAATTGCGCGCGCTGGTCGAGCCGTTCGCGCGACGATTGCACGCGCCCATCGTCTGGGTGACCGGCAATCACGACGATCGGGGAGCGCTGCGCCGGCGATTGCTCGGGGAGCGGGAGTCCACTGCGCCGCTCGACCGAGTGCACATGGTCGACGGTTTGCGCATCGTCGCCCTCGACACGTCGGTGCCCGGCCACCACTACGGCGAGATCACCGACGACCAACTGGCCTGGTTGCGGTCGGTGCTCGCCGAGCCGGCCCCGTTCG
Organism: Nocardia sp. NBC_00403; assembly: GCF_036046055.1. Classification (NCBI taxonomy): domain Bacteria; kingdom Bacillati; phylum Actinomycetota; class Actinomycetes; order Mycobacteriales; family Nocardiaceae; genus Nocardia; species Nocardia sp. NBC_00403. The sequence goes on along the minus strand of NZ_CP107939.1, from coordinate 8,479,258 downwards.
GCACGATTCTGGCGATGCATCATCCACCGGTGCCATGCGTCATCGACCTGGCCGTCACCGTGGAGCTGCGTGATCAGCGCAGGCTCGCCGATGTGCTCGACGGCAGCGATGTGCGCGCCATTCTGGCCGGGCATTTGCATTTTTCGACGAGCGCGACATTCGCGGGCATCCCGGTATCGGTGGCGTCGGCGACCTGCTATAGCCAGGATCTCGGGGTCGCGGAGGGCGGGTTGCGTGGTCGCGACGGGGCGCAGTCGTTCAACTATGTCCACGTCTACCCCGACACGGTGGTCCATTCGGTGGTCCCCATCGATCGAGGACCTACCGTCGGGACCCCGTCGACGCCCGAGGAAGCCGCGCGCACGCTGGCGGACGAGGGCATCGTGATCCCGCCCGCGACCCGCATTCCAAGGGTTATGCGGCGCCAGGCGCAGACTCCGAAATCTGATGACGAGGCGGTGCACTGACGCGCTCCCACGGCGCCCGGTCGGGGAAATAGCCGGACAGGAATTCCGAGACCGCGCGGACCCGTTCGGCTTCGGTAATCTCGGGGAAGCTCCCGTCGTTGAGGCAGAAGAAGTCGACATCGCGATGCGCGGCGAGTCCGTCGAGCAGTGTGAGCCCGGTCCGGCTCGTGGTGTCGACGTAGCGCATCCGCGCGGACTCTTGCGGCACCGCGCGTCCGGAGAACAACGCGTAGTAGTGATAAAGCGAGTTGGTCACCGAAATATCGGTAGCAGACCGGAATCGGCTCGTCCGGGTCCGCGCGAAATCCCCCGAGAATTCGTCCTCCATTTCGAGGAGCACGCTGCGGCGCAACGGCACCGGCGTGTGCTCGAGATGCCGAGTGATGACATGGCCGAACCGCGCGGCGAGCAACTCGCGGTTCACCCGCGCCGCATTCTCGAAACCGCTGCGGCGCTCGTTGTTTCGGCCGGGGCCGATCCTGGTGTCGGCCTCGATGAACCGGCTCACCCCGGCCGGGGTGAAGAACATCGATGGGCGCACCGGCCGGGCGAAGAACATGTCGTCGTTGGAGTACAAGAAGTGCTCGCTGAGCCCCTCGATGTGCTGCAACTGGCATTCCACCGCATGGGAATTGAAGGTCGGCAGCCCACTGGTGTCGCTGAAGTGGTCGACCGCACGCACGACAGTCACCTTCGGGTGCGCGCCGAGCCAGTCCGGCACCGCGGAATCGGTCGCGATGAAGATGCGCCGGATCCACGGCGCGTTCTTATCCACCGACCGCAGTGCGTATTTCAGTTCGTCGATCTGCCGGATGCGCGCGTCGGCGTCGTCGCCTTCACCGACGACGACCTGCGCGAGCATGCCTGCGCGGCGGGCGCGGAACTCCGGGTCGGAGCCGTCCACCCAGGAGAAGACGATGTCGATATCGAAGGCGACATCGGTCGGCTGCGGTGCGAACATGTCCACCAGCGTCGGCCAGCCGCGTTCGAACAGGCGCACCGTGGTTTGCTCGACATCGGCGAGGTCGAAAACCATGCGCGTCAAGGCGTTCGGTCGCGGGCATTCGACGGTGTCGCCGTGGTACTGCCACAACTCCAGCTCGACGTGGTGTGCCGGGTCCGCGTCGCGGCCGAGCCGTAATACGTTGTGCTGCACTTCCTTACAGGCGAAACCCGAGGTGATCGCGGTCGCGATCACACGCTGCAGCATCGCTCGGTGTGCCGCGTCGGCGGCGAGCACGAGCCGATGTCCGCAGTCGCGCACGAGCAGGAACGGCACCTCTGCTGCCGCGAGTTCCGCTCGCAGATAACCCAGGTCGTCGATCAGCGTCGTCGATACGATCAGATTCCCGGCCGTCGGCCGGAGCACCATCTCCACGGCCCTTGGATCCACTGCCCCCATATCCACCATTTCTGTCTCCACATCTGTCCGCATATCGAAAGGTCCGCAGACGCCGCGCGTCGGGACTTCGCCGGCTGCCGCATCGAACCGGGTGCATCACCCGAGCGGTCGGCCCGCCGACGCGGGAACGTCGACAGGGGTACCGCGTCCGATGCGGCCGCATTCAGAAATTGGGGACAGTGCCGTAGCGGAGGAGAAACGTATTGACGGCACGATATCCAGACGATCGGTAAACCATTCGTTCTCACCTCTCTTACGGCGGGACGCCATGGCGTCGTGGGAAGTGCTGTGGCGTGCGCACGGTGAGTCGAGGCGAGCGCGAACGGGAACAGCACGCTTGGCCGGACAATCATCGGCCGGCGAAAAAGGGAGAAGCCCCAGATGAACAGGGCGTTGCTAGAAAATGATGCATCCATGGCGACCTGCCGTCAATCCGAACACACTGCCCTGTCGATGCCATTGCGCCGCCTAACAGCCGGTCGACTGAGTTAGGATAGCCTCACCATATCCTGCGGAGAGGGGCGATCCCGGTGCGCGTTGTCATTCTGTTCGGATCCGAGATGGGTACGGCGGAGACCGCCGCCGACAGCATCGCGGACGTCATGGCTGCCGCCCACGATGCCTCGGTGTACGACATGTTCGATTTCGATGTCGACGATCTCGACGTTCGGGATTTCCACGTCCTGGTGTGCTCCACCTACGGTGACGGCGATCTGCCGACCGGAGCGGAACCTCTCATCGACGCCCTCGATGCGCGCAGTCCCGATCTGAGCGGACTGCGCTTCGCCGTGTTCGGTCTCGGTGATTCCGTCTACGGTGACACGTTCAACCGCGGCGGCGAGATCATCGCGGAGAAGTTCCGTTGGTGCGGCGCGACCCAAGTGGGTGAGCATGCGCGCCACGACGCGTCGTCCGAAGTTCGCCTCGAGGACATGGCACGCGACTGGGCTTGCGCACTCCTCGACTCAGCCAAGGCTGTCCTGACCTCGGTCTAATAGTCGGCTGAAAGCAGTTCGGACAAAGGTGGCAGGGCCAGCGGACAAGGGGCACAGCACCTTAGACTGCTATCAGCGCGGCACAGCCCGTCGCGCGTGACGATCCATGAGGTGACGAAGATGGCAGCCGGAGCGAGCCCTGCGCAACGTCAAGACCACTCGACCGATGATCACCCCGTGCTGGACGTGTTGCCCGAATGGCCGCAGGAAACGATCGCGGTACTCGTCACCACCGACCCGGCGCCGCACGCGATTCCGGTGTCCTGGCCGGTCCGTGCCGGTGACCGACGCATCCTGCTCAGCCTGAAATCCGATCGCGGTTCGCTGGCCCGGCTGCGGGAGCGCGCCGATGTCGCGCTGCTGATTCTCGGGGGTGGCGACGTCGCATTGTGTGCGCGGGGCAAGGCGCAGGTGATCCCTGAGGACCTGCCCGGCGCGCCCGATTATGTGGCGGTTCGGATCGACGTCGAGGTGATCGACGATCATCGGCAGTCGGCATTCGAGGTGGCCGACGGCATCCAGCGTAAGGTGCTCGACGCGACCGAGTTACGTGCGCTGGAAGGCCGCGTGACAACGTTGCGCGCCTGGGCGGAAAACCAGAACTGAACCCACGCAGCACTTCTGGTACCGAGTCATAATCGTGGAGAAAGGCGGCGCGAACGCGCCGAGCGGAAGGGGATCATGAGCGTCACATTGGCCAAAGGCGGAAATGTTTCGCTGTCCAAGCAGGCACCGAACCTCACCAAGGTGACGGTCGGGCTCGGCTGGGACGTCCGCACCACCACCGGGGCCGACTACGACCTCGATGCGAGCGCGCTCGCCACCGGGCCGAGCCTGAAAGTGCTGTCGGATCAGCATTTCATTTTCTACAACAACCTCCGCTCGCCCGAGGGCACCATCGAACACACCGGTGACAACCTCACCGGTGAGGGCGAGGGCGACGACGAGACGATCGTTGTCGACCTGGCTGCGACACCGCCGACCATCACCAACATCTTCTTCCCCGTTTCGATCCATGACGCCGACGCGCGTGGCCAGTCCTTCGGGCAGATCCGCAATGCGTTCATCCGGGTCGTGGACCAGAACACCGGCGCCGAACTGGCCCGCTACGACCTGACCGAGGACGCCTCCACCGAGACCGCGATGGTGTTCGGTGAGCTGTACCGGTACGGCAACGAGTGGAAGTTCCGTGCCATCGGTCAGGGTTACGCGTCCGGGCTCGCCGGAATCGCGCGCGACTACGGCGTCCATATCTGATTCAGCGCGGCTGGGCCCGACTCGGCTGAGGCTGGGCCAGCCGTTCGGACGGAGCTGGGCCCGATTCAGGTGGAGTCGGGCCCGATTCAGCCAGGCTGCCGGCGGGACTCAGCCCGGGCTGGGCAGACTCTCCGGCACCAGGCGCGGGTGTGGGTGTTCCTTGGCGTCGAGCAGCGTGAAGTAGCGACGCAACATGAGCGCGGCGGTGGTGGCCAGGCCCGCGGTGAGCCCCCACCACACGCCCACGGCGCCAAGGCCGACCGGGAAGGCCAGCAGCAGCGCGGTCGGCAGGCCGACCAGCCAGTAACCGACCAGGGAGAGCCGGAAGCCCGCGTTGGTTTCCTTCAGGCCGCGCAGCAGTCCGGTGCCGATGTTCTGTGCGGCGTCGAAGAACTGGAGCACGATGCCGATCAGCAGCAGGGTGTGGGCCAGCTCGATGGTCGCGGTGTCGCCCGGTTCGAGGAACAGGCGAAGCACCACATTCGGCGCCACGATGTAGACCGAGCCGGTCACCGCGGCGACCACGGCGACATGGCGCAGCGCCAGCCAGGCCAGCGCGCGGGCATGGCTGTATTCCTCGCGCGCGACCGCATGGCTGACCAGGATCGATGCACCGTGCGACAGGCCGATCGCGACCTGGAACACGATGTAGATGATCTGGTAGACGACATTGTGCGCCGCGAGCGCGGCCGGGCCGATACTGCCCATCACCAGCGCGAGCACCGAGAACATGCCCGCTTCCGAGCCGTAGGTCAGCGCGATCGGCGTGCCCAGTTTCAGCTCGGAGGTGATCGTCGCCCGGTGCACCGGCCACGGCCGGATCGCCAGGGTGGCGCCGAGTTCCGCGTCGTGGTCCACCATCGCCCAGAAGACGCCGAAAGTGATCAGGAAGACCAGCGAGGTTGCGATGCCGATGCCTGTGAGACCGAGCGCGGGTAGCCCGGCCCAGCCGTGGATGAAGGCAAGCGCCAGTACGAGATTCAGTGCGACGGAGCCGAGGGTCACCAGCAGCAGCGCCTGCGGGCGCTGCATGCCGACGGTGTATTGGCGCAATACCTGGAACCACAAGCACGGCAGTAGGCCCGGCGCGAGCGCGACCATCAGCGGTCGTGCATCGGCGAGCACTGCCGCGTCCTGGCCCAGCCACCGCAATGCCCAGCCGAGGCCGATCAGCACTGCGCCACCGAGGATCCCGGCCACGGTCGCGATCAGGAAGCTGGACCGTACTACCGCACGGACCTCGCGGTCGGCTGAATCGCCGCGCTTGCCCGCCGCGCTCACCGCGCTCGCGATCTGATTGCCGGTCGCGGTGATCAGCCCGACGCACATGGTGCGAATCTGGTTGAACAGCACGATCGCGAGGCCACCTGCCGCGACCTCACGCACACCGAGCGTCCCCATCAGCACGATGTTGGTGGTGGACACCGCAATCTGAGCCAACTGCGTCAACGCGATCGGCGTCGCCACCGCGGTCAGCCGCCGACTGTCGGCCCGGTAGCTCGAGAGATTCACCGCGGTGCCTCCGCCGGCGACGCGCTCGGCAGGGAAAGAGTGTTCATCGCGCCTCCACAAGCTGGGCGCGTCGGGCGGTGGGGGAGTAACGGTCCAGCATCTCCCAGACCTCGCGTTCGGTGGCGGCGTCGAGCAGGTCGCGGTCGTTCATCCAGTCGTCGTCGAAAACGGTGTCCAGGTACTTTTCGCCACCGTCACAGACAATGGTGACCACGGTCGAGCCGGGCGGGAATTCCGCCAGCCTGGTGAGCGCGGCGTGCACGGAGCCGCCCGCGGAGCCGCCGATCATCAGGCCGAGCTTGGCCGCGATCGCGCGGGCGGTAGCGAAAGCCGCGGTATCGGACACCTTCACACCCTCATCGAGCAGGGAGTAGTCGACGGCGGTGCCGATGCTCGCGCCGGGCGGCGTGCCGGTGCCCGACTGCCAGTACGGCCCGCCGGGGCCGCCGAAGGCGATGGAACCGACCGGCTCGACACCGATCACCCGCGGCGTGCAGCCGAGCTGGCGCAGCCGGGTCGCGGTGCCGAACAGTGAACCGCCGGTGCCCACCGCAGACAGCAGGATGTCGACCCGCGCCACGTCCCTCAGCAATTCCTCGGCCACCGCGTAGTAGCCGACCGCGTTGGCGTCGTTGTTGTGCTGCTCGGTGAAATACGCGTCGGAAAGTCCGGCGGCCATTGCCTCGGCGAGGTCCTCTCGTGCCGAGGTGGCCAGGTTGTCGTCGTCCCCGTCGGCGACGAATACCAATTCAGCTCCCATTGCCCGCATAGCGCGCAGTTTGTCCTTACATGCGTGATGATCGACCACGGCAGTGAAGCGGTACCCACGTTCGGCAGCAACTACCGCAAGGCCGAGTCCGGTATTCCCGGATGTGGATTCGATGATATGCCCGCCATCGGTCAGCAACCCTCTGCGCTCGGCATCGAGCACCATCGCACGCGCCATCCGGATCTTCGCCGCGCCTGTCGGGTTGAACTGCTCGAGCTTGAGCAGCAGCCGGGTGCCGGTCGCAGTGGTCGCCAGTTCGAACAGGGGGGTGCGACCGATCAGATCCGTCACGCGCGTGATGAGCGGCATGGGTGTCTCCATCGTTCGGGCCAGGGTGAATGGGTTCCGGTTATCCGGCGTCGAGCGTCCAGCGCAACCGTTCGCCGGGTGCTTCGTGCAACACCGCCTTCGGCGGTATGGGTAGTTCGTGAAAAGCCGACTCGTTCGAATCCATTTGGTAGCCGGCGGTATTCGGGTAGATCAGCAGATCGCCGATCGTCGCGGGCCGCGGCAGTGGGATGCGCCGCCAGCTGAGCATGTCGGATTCCAGGCAGGTCGCCGCGCCGACACAGGTTGGTGTGGGTGTGCCACCGGGTTGCTGCGGCCACAGCATCGGGTCCGGAAGGTATTCGCTGTCGAACCATTGCTCGGACAGGCTCAGACTGCTGCCGTCGACGGTGAGCAGGTGGTAGGGCTGCCCGTCCGTGTGGCGGGTTTTGCTGCCCTGCACCCGGAAGACGGTGCAGCCCGCGTGGTCGAGCAGGGCACGGCCCGGTTCGACGGCGAGGCGGATGCCGTTGTCGCGCAGGCGTCCTGCCAAGCCGTGGTGGTCCAGGATGGTGGTCAGCATGGCGGGGCCAGGGGCGGGGAAGTGGTAGGGGTAGTACGAACCGAAGGACTTGCCCGCATGGAACCACCGCGGGTCGGCGGCAGCGGTGAACTCGGCCCATGCCGACGCCGGGACATAGTCGACACCGAATCCGCCGCCGATGGAGATGGTCGTCACCGGATGGCCGAGCGTCCGGGCGTCCCGGCACCGGTCGATCAGCGCGTGCGCCTGCTCCGCGCGCGCGACGGCGTCGTAGCCCGACAGGTGGAAACTGAAACCCGTCAACCGGATCGACTCGTTGCCGACGGTGCCGGAGGAGCCGATGAGCGACAGCGCCCGGCCCAGCTCGCCGCCGGTCATCCCGAATCTGCTCGTCGATATGGCGGGCAGCACGCGAAGTACTACCTCGGCAGGTGCGGCCACGGTGGTGAGCGTGGCGAGCCGGTCGAGTTCGTCGAGGCTGTCCACCGCGATCAGTGCGCCGCGCCGGACCGCGAGCCACAGCAGGTCATCGGATTTGGCCGGGCCGGTCACCATCAACTCGTGCCCGCGAACACCCTGTGCCAGTGCGGAAGTCAGCTCGCCGATGCTGGAGACATCGACACCAGCACCCTGTTGCGCACAGACCCGTCCGACGCAGGCGGCCTTGTTGGCCTTCTTTCCGTAGTAGACGACCCCGTCGACGCCCGCCTGCTCGAACGCGGCATGGAATCGCTCGATATTCCGCCCGACCCGCTGGGGATACATGAGATGGAACGGCCCGCCGACCGCGAAGGCGATATCACCGAGCAGATTCGGATCGTCGTATACCCGCCGCTCCCATTCGTCGGTGAGCGCGGGCATCGGTGCCGCGTGGATCTGGCGCAACCCGCGGTTCGGCGCGGTCTCGGTGCCCGGCCGGGCGGCACCGGGAGGTGTGCTCCGGTCACGAGTGTTCAACGGTTCCTCGATCATCGGCTGTGTCCCGCTCTGCTCCGGCCGAGGCGGGGCCGCGGCCGGCACCCGCTCGAATCGGTACTGCTCTGCCGGTCGCGAGCGGGGCAGTGCGAGCCGAGCGGAACGGGGCGACGATCTGTTGCCCATAGCCATTCTCGTCGGCCTCGGCGGCGCGGCGACGTCGTTCGGGCAGGTGGACGTTCACCCGCTTGAGCCATCGATCGGTGCCGTCGTAACGCGCGGTGAACGGCACCCGACCGTGCACGGCGACGTCATTGTCGACCAGCAGCAGCTGACCGGGTGCGAGCGCCGCGGTGACGCAGACGCGCTCCAGCTCCGCGGTGAGGTGTGCGTAGGCACTGCGGAATTCGGCGTCGGCATCGGCGAGCGGGGTGTAGGCCGGGTCGTATCGAAGCGTCAGATCTGTGGTGTCGCCGGTGGATTCGGCGTGCCAGAGAGTGGGCAACGGAGTCACCGGGTAGCGCTCGTGGCCGGAACCGTAGGACACGTCGGGCAGGATCGGCAGCGTGGGCGTGCTGAGTAGAGTGCGTTGCGCCGCGGTGAGTTCGGTGCGGCGCACCGAGGAGACGGTGGTGGCGACCCGATCCGGATTGCGCAGGCATGCGAGCATCAGCAGGTTGGCCCGCTGCGGGTGGAAGGCGTCTTCGGTATGTGGGCTGAGTAGCGTTTTGCTACTCGCGCCCGACTGTTCGTGTTCGTGTCCGGGGGACGGGACGATGTTGTTGACAAGGCGACCACCCTGCTGACCGTGCCAGCCGAATGGTTCGCCCGCGCTCCTGGCCAGCAGCAGCATGACGATGTCGAGCTGGAAAGAGCTTGCGAGACGGGCTGCTTCGCCGCTCCACTGTGCCGCGTCGTGCCAGCTGGGCGGGGTCGGGCCGAATTCTTCGTCGGTCAGCGGCAGTCTGCTGACGATGGTCGCGCCCGCGGTGGTGGCGGGTGGGCGCATCGTCGTGCGCACGTCGGCAGGCAGTTCGCCGACGCGGCCGTCGATCTGCGCGAGCAGTTCGGGATCGGTCAGCGTGTGCGTCATGTGTGCAGCACCACCGGCGCGGCTGTCCAGTGTGGTGCATATCTCTTGCGCCAGCTCGCGGACCGCACGCCCGGCGGCGGTGGGCAGCTCGCGTTGTTCGATCTCCTGCGGGTGAAACGTCTTACGTTCGGCGAGAACGCTTTTCACCGGGGGTTCCCTTCTTCGCATCGGGTCGAAAAGCGGGTTGGGACGATTCGATGTGCGAAGCTATCGCCTCTCGGCGCCTTAAGCAAGGCTTACCTAAGCGAGTCGCGAAAAATAGCGAGAATGCATCACTGGGATTATGTCATCCGCTTCGATGACTACACCGCCCTCTTCATCCCACGACATCCCCTGGCAGTCACCCACTGCGTGTCCTCGACCACGGCAGAATCGTCGAATCCGGCAACACCCCCACAATCCTCGAATTCCCCGACCCACAACGCCATCCGAGAACTCCTCCTCTACTGGTCGTGCTCCGGTTTCGCGGGAGTGGTTCGGCGGATCTGGATGATGGAGGGATGCTCCTGAGGATGACCGGCGTTCTGGCCGTTGCGATGGTGGCCGTTGTACTTGCCGGTTGTGGAGGTGAACGCAATCTGCCCCCGATTCCCGAGGGTATTCCGCCCGGGCCCGGTGCCGCGTTGCCCGTGATCGATCTGGATGCGCCGGGTCGGACCGCAGTGCAGTTGCGTGGTTGGGCCGACGAGCAGGCCGACCGGCTCGGCATACCGTCGATCGCTTTGGAGGCGTATGGGTATGCGGCGGCGGTGCTGACGCGATCGCGGCCGGACTGCGGCATCGCGTGGACGACCCTCGCGGGCATCGCGAGTGTGGAAAGCAAGCACGGCACCCACCGGGGTGCGGGGGTCGGCGCTGACGGCTCCGTACGCCCGTCGATCATCGGCATCCCGCTGGACGGGTCCCCCGGCGTCGCGCTCGTGCGTGACACCGACGGCGGCAAGCTCGACGGTGACCCGGTCTACGACCGAGCACTCGGCCCACTGCAATTCATCCCCGAAACCTGGAAACGCTGGGGTGTCGACGCCAACGGCGACGGCGTGATCGACCCGCAGAACATCGACGATGCCGCCCTCACCGCCGCCCGCTACCTCTGCGCCAGCGGTGGCGACCTGACCTCTGAGCGCGGTTGGCAAAGCGCGCTGCTCACCTACAACCAGTCCAACACCTACCTCCTCACAGTTCGCGACCGCGCCGCCGCCTACAGCGTCGGCCGCCGCGCATAACCCGCACTCGGACCCGGCGCATCTGCTACATCCAAGCCCTCGCCTGGGACCGGCCGCCTCACACACTCGGTGCAGATCCCGACGTCTGGCGCAGCACACGCGACCGCGTCGACGGCCATGATGTGGCAGACCTGGCGCCGCTGTGTCCGGCAGCGTGGGCGGTCCCGGGCGGGCGATTCGGCGGGCGGTGTGTGGCGGGTCGGGTGCATGGATCGGGCTGTGTCGATCGGTGTGGTGTGGTGGATCGGGTGCACAGATCCAGGGCGCGCCGACCGGGGCGATGTGGCAGAGCGGGTGCGGCGCGTTAGGCTCGCAGGCGCACGGTTCTCCCGTGTTATCCACCGTGCCAGCAGCCGAAGGAGTGTCGTTTTCGTGGCCATCATCGAACAGGTCGGAGCGCGCGAGATCCTGGATTCTCGCGGCAACCCCACTGTCGAGGTCGAGATCGCCCTCGACGACGGCACCCTGACCCGGGCAGCAGTGCCCTCGGGCGCCTCTACCGGCGAGCACGAGGCCGTCGAACTTCGTGACGGCGGCGAGCGCTACGGCGGCAAGGGCGTACAGAAGGCCGTCGAGGGTGTGCTCGACGAGATCGCGCCTGCCGTCATCGGCTTGGACGCCGTCGAGCAGCGCACCGTCGACCAGGTGCTGCTCGACCTCGATGGCACCCCTGACAAGTCGCGCCTCGGTGCCAACGCGCTGCTCGGCGTCTCGCTCGCAGTGGCCCGCGCCGCCGCCGAATCCTCGGGGCTGGAGCTGTTCCGCTACCTCGGTGGCCCGAACGCGCACGTGCTCCCGGTGCCGATGATGAACATCCTCAACGGTGGCGCGCACGCCGACAGCGGCGTGGACGTGCAGGAATTCATGGTCGCCCCGATCGGCGCGGCCACCTTCAAGGAGTCCCTGCGCTGGGGCACCGAGGTGTACCACGCGCTCAAGTCGGTGCTGAAGTCGAAGGGCCTGTCGACCGGCCTCGGTGACGAGGGTGGCTTCGCGCCGTCGGTGGCGGGCACCAAGGAAGCGCTCGACCTGATCAGCGTCGCCATCGCGAAGACCGGCCTGAAGCTCGGCACCGATGTCGCGCTGGCGCTCGATGTCGCGGCCACCGAGTTCTACACCTCGGGCAGCGGCTACAAGTTCGAGGGCAGTGTTCGCACCGCCGCCGAGATGACGCAGTTCTACGCGGAACTGCTCACCGCCTACCCGCTGGTCTCCATCGAGGACCCGCTGTCGGAGGACGACTGGGACGGCTGGGTCGCGCTCACCGACGAGATCGGCGACAAGATCCAGATCGTCGGCGACGACCTGTTCGTCACCAACCCGGAGCGTCTGGAAGAGGGCATCGCCAAGGGCGCGGCCAATGCGCTGCTGGTGAAGGTCAACCAGATCGGCACGCTCACCGAGACTTTGGACGCGGTGGAGTTGGCGCATCGCAATGGGTACAAGACCATGATGAGCCATCGGTCCGGCGAGACCGAGGACACCACCATCGCCGACCTTGCAGTCGCGGTCGGCAGTGGCCAGATCAAGACCGGTGCACCGGCGCGTAGCGAGCGGGTCGCGAAGTACAACCAGCTGCTGCGTATCGAAGACGCGCTCGGGGACTCGGCTCGCTATGCGGGTGACGTCGCGTTCCCGCGGTTCGCGTTCGAAGGCTAGTCACTAGGGGAGCAGTATGACGGAGCGACGTGCGCGTGGTACCAGTCCGGCCGGACGCGGGAACCGCCGCACGTCGCGTGCCGTCCGGCCGCGCCCTGCCGACACCACTGCCCGACCCGCCGCCGCGCGCACTTCGCGCAAGCGGGCGGACTCGGACAATAAAGCAGCGCCACAGAAGGTCGTAGCGCGGGCCGGTGCACACGACGACCGGCATGAGCGCACCATCCTCGGGCTGTCCACCGGCAAGGCGGTAGTCCTCGCCATCGTGGTGTGCGCACTGGCACTCACTCTGGCGGTGCCGCTGCGCACCTATTTCACGCAGCGGGCCGAGGCGGCGCATCTGGCGCAGCAACGCACCGAGCTGGAAGCCGATCTGGCCCGGTTGCGTGATCGCCGTGCGCAGCAACAGGATCCGGCCTACGTCAAGACCGAGGCCAGGGATCGGCTGCGGCTGGTGATGCCCGGTGAAACGCCCTACATCGTGCAGGTGCCGGGTATCGAAGCACCTGCCCAGCCTGCCGCGGCGCCCAAATCCAAGGCGCCCGACCCTTGGTACACCGAGCTGTGGCGCAGCATCTCCCAACCGCAGGCCCTCGCGGCCGATCCGGTGGCGCCGACACCGTCCGGCCCACCGGCTGCCGCGCCGCCCCCGCCAGGACCGGAAGGACCCAGGTGACCGAACCGACCGACCGCGATCTCGAGATCATCGCCAAGCAGCTCGGCCGCGAACCGCGCGGTGTGCTCGCCGTCGCCTATCGCACCCCGGACGGACTGCCCGCGGTAGTGAAGACCGCGCCCCGGCTGCCCGACGGTACGCCCTTCCCGACGCTGTATTACCTGACCGACCCGAGGCTGACCGCCGAGGCGAGCAGGCAGGAATCGGCGGGTGTGATGCGGGAGATGACCGACCGGCTCGCTGCCGACCCGGAATTGGCCGCCGCCTACCGTGCCGCGCACGAGAGTTATCTGGCCGAGCGCAACGAAATCGAGTCCCTCGGCACCGATTTCACCGGTGGCGGGATGCCGGAGCGGGTCAAATGCCTGCATGTGCTGATCGCGCACGCCTTGGCGAAGGGGCCAGGGGTCAATCCGTTCGGCGACGAGGCGGTGGCTCTCGCGGCCGACAATGGTCTGCGTGGCACGGCGATTCCCGCCGACTGGCCGACATACCAACGGACCGAGGCGCAGGCGGACGAGCGCTGATCGGCGCTGAATTGGACCTCGCGGCGAGTGGACCTCGCGGTGGAAGTGGACGGAGCACAGCATGAGTGACCGAGTAGCAGCCGTCGACTGCGGCACCAATTCGATCCGACTACTGATCGCCGACGTGCTCGGCGACGGTCGCCTCGCGGACGTGCATCGTGAGATGCGCATCGTCCGGCTCGGCCAGGGCGTCGACGCGTCCGGCTCGCTGGCCCCCGAGGCCATCGAACGAACCAGGGTCGCGCTGGCCGACTACGCGGCATTGATGCGCGAGGCCGGCGTCAGCCGCGTGCGGATGGTCGCCACCTCTGCCACACGCGATGCCTCCAACCGGGAGGACTTCTTCGACATGGCCCGTGCCGAACTCGGCACCGTGGTGCCCGGCGCAGAGGCCGAGGTGATCACCGGTGACGAGGAGGCGCGGCTGTCGTTCACCGGAGCGGTCGGCGAATTGTCCAGCGAGCGTGGCCCTTTCGTGGTCGTCGACCTGGGCGGCGGCTCGACCGAGCTCGTGCTCGGCGACAGTGACGGTGTGCAGGCCGCATTTTCGGCCGACATCGGGTGTGTCCGGATCACCGAGCGCTGTCTGCCGGGCAACCCACCGACGGACGACCAGGTCAGCGCCGCAAGGGAATTCGCCGCGCGGCGACTAGCCGAGGCCTTCGCGCGCGTTCCCGTCGAAGGCGCGCACACGTGGGTCGGCGTCGCGGGCACCATGACCACCATCGCCGCCGTCGCCCTGGATCTCCCCGAATACGACTCCGAGCGAGTTCATCTGACCCGCCTGAACGCGGATCAGATCCACGCGGTCTGCGACAGCCTGATCGCCATGAATCACGACCAGCGCGCCGCCCTCGGCCCCATGCATCCCGGCCGCGTCGATGTCATCGGCGGCGGCGCGGTGATCACCGAGGTCCTCGCCGACGAATTGTCCCGGCGTGCAGGCATTTCCGAACTCATCGTCAGTGAGCACGACATCCTCGACGGCATCGCGCTGTCCATCGTCTGAGGTCCGGTCAGGTCGCTGCGCGGGACTTGCCGATGATGAGATCGGACAGTCGTGCCAGCGACTCCTGGTTGCGCGGTTTGAGCAGCAGGCCCTGCACGGCGTTCGGCAGCAGCTGACCGGGGCCGCTCATGGCGTGTTCGGTCATTCTGATTCGCGTCACATCCGGCGCGACCTCGTCCAGGTCCAAGCGGATGCGCGCCGAGCCTACCGGCCACAGCCGCGCCTCCAGGTCGAGCATCCGAGGTGCGTCTACCGCGCGCACCTCGGTGACATCCTGCACGGTCAGCGGCCAAAGTCCGAGGCTGTAGTGAATACGGGTGCCGACTGCGGGCCAGCCGGGATCGACTTCCCGAATATGCGACGCGCCGACTACCCAGCTCGCATACAGCCAGCCGTCAGCGAGGGCCGCGAACGCCCGCTCGGGGGCGACAGTCACGGTGACTTCGGCTTCGATCATCGGTGTACCCGCCTTCTTGGACCGTGTGCCGCCGGGACGCCACGGCGACGCTGCCGATGAAACGCGCGATCAGTGCCGATCGCCGTGATGTCCAGCCTAATGAGTCGCCGAGCGGAGCAAGCTGACGGCCAGGTGGTATCGATGGCTGTCCTTCGCCACGATCTGCGATCGCCGCACGGTGTCGAGCCCGCACAGATGAGCTCCGACAATCCGGTCATGCGAGGTTTTGTTCAGATCGTCGGCCATATCACCTGAACATCAACCCTGATCAATGAAACATTCTTACGGATCTCGCGGATCTCGGATATTTCCCGCCCAGCGTGGGATCGTCGGACAATGTCCGAGACAGCCATAACTGAGCAACCGGTCGAGGGGCGGACCCTGTTCGGTCACCCCATTGGACTGACCAATCTCTTTGGTGTCGAGCTATGGGAGCGATTCTCGTTCTACGGGATGCTCACCATCCTCGGCTACTACCTGTACTACTCGACGACCGAGGGCGGTCTCGGGTTGTCGCAGAGCACCGGCGTCGGGATCGTCGGTGCGTACGGCGGCCTGGTGTATCTATCCACGGTGCTCGGCGGCTGGATCGCCGACCGGCTGCTCGGTATGGAGCGCACCGTGTTCTACGGCGGCGTAGTGGTGATGGCTGGACATATCGCGCTCGGAGTGTTGCCGGGCCTGGTCGGTGTCGGTGTCGGCCTCGTGCTCGTCGCGTTCGGAAGCGGCGGGCTGAAGGCCAATGCGTCCTCGCTGCTGGGCACCCTCTACAAACCCGGCGATCCGCGTTTCGACGGCGGCTTTACGTTGTTCTATCTCGGTATCAACCTCGGCGCCTTCAGCGGCCCGCTGCTCACCGGTCTGTTGCAACGGCACTGGGGGTTTCATTATGGATTCGGCGCTGCCGCGGTCGGCATGGCGGTCGGTCTGACGCAGTACGTGGTGTTCCGCCGCAACCTCGGCTCTGCGGGCAGGCAGGTGCCTAATCCGTTGCCGCGCAGTGCCCTCTGCCCGATCGCCGCACTGTTCGTCGGTGCCGCGATCGTTGTCGCGATAGTGCTGGCAACCGGGCTGGTGAACCTGAACAACCTTTCGGAGGTCACCACCGGGGTCATCGTCGTCGCGTCGATCGCCTATTTCGTCGTCATGCTGACCAGCGCCAAGGTGTCCACGGTCGAGCGCAGCCGAGTCCGTGCGTTCATTCCGCTGTTCATTGCGAACGCTGTGTTCTGGTCGCTGTTCCAGCAGATCTTCACGGTGCTCGCGGTGTACTCCGATGAGCGAATGAACTGGAGCATTTTCGGCTGGACCGCACCGTCGAGCTGGATCGGTTCGGTGGAGCCGGTCTGGGTCATCCTGCTGTCACCGCTTTTCGCGTTGATGTGGACCAAACTCGGCAACCGAGCGCCGAGTACCCCGCACAAGTTCGCCATGGGCGTCATCGGAATGGGCTTGGCATTCTGGCTGTTCGTGCTGTTCTCGAGTGCCGAGGGCAAGTCGGTTCCCGCACTGGCGGTGTTTGCTGTCATGGCCGCGTTCGCCGTCTCGGAGTTGCTGCTCTCACCCATTGGTCTTTCGGTCACCACGCAGTTGGCTCCCGAAGCCTTCCGCGCCCAGATGATGGCGCTGTACTTCTTCTCGGTCGGCCTCGGCACCTCGATGTCGGGCACGCTGGCCCGCTTCTACGATGCCGACCACGAATTCGCCTACTTCGGCATCACCGGCGCGGTCGCGATCCTGGCGGGGCTGGTAGTCGTTGCCTTGTCACCCTTGGTGAGCCGACACATGCAAGGCGTTCACTAGCATTCAGCGAGGTCTCGAGTACCCCTTCGAGATCAACGATACAAGGAGACCGTGTGACGACTTCGCGACCCGATCGTCGAAACGCTCTGTTCCGCACCAAATCCGTGGAGCAGTCGATCCGAGACACCGACGAGCCGGACTCCAAGCTACGCAAGGAGCTGACCGCCTGGGACCTCACGGTCTTCGGTGTCGCCGTCGTCGTCGGTGCCGGTATCTTCACCCTCACCGCGCGGACCGCCGGAAATGTTGCCGGGCCGTCGGTTTCGCTCGCTTTTGTCTTCGCCGCGATCGCCTGTGGGCTCACGGCGCTCTGTTACGCCGAGTTCGCCTCGACCGTGCCGGTAGCCGGCAGTGCATACACGTTCTCCTACGCAACCTTTGGTGAGCTGGTCGCCTGGATCATCGGCTGGGACTTGATTTTGGAGTTCGCGCTCGCGACTTCCGTTGTGGCCAAGGGCTGGTCGCAATACCTCGGTGAAGTGATGGGGTCTCGACAGCCGGTCGTGCATCTCGGGCCTATCACCTTCGATTGGGGCGCAGTACTTCTCATCGCGATCCTCGCGGTGTTGCTCGCGGTCGGAACGAAGGTCTCATCCCGGGTTTCCGCAGTGGCGGTGGCCATCAAATTGTGTGTGGTCGCGCTGGTGCTGGTCGTTGGTGCCACCTATTTCGACTCTTCGAATCTGAAGCCCTACATTCCGCCGTCGCAGCCGGGAGCGGAAGGTGAGGGGTTGCACCAGTCGCTGTTCTCGTTCCTCACCGGCGCGGGCCACAGCACCTTCGGCTGGTACGGCTTGCTCGCGGCCGCCAGTCTGGTGTTCTTCGCGTTCATCGGCTTCGATGTCGTCGCGACCACCGCCGAGGAAACGAAGAACCCGCAAAAATCCTTGCCTCGGGGCATTCTCGGTTCACTGCTGATCGTCACGGTGCTCTATGTCGCGGTCTCCCTGGTGCTCACCGGAATGGTCCCTTACACCGCCCTCGCCGGTGACAATGCCACGCTTGCCACCGCCTTCGCGATCCACGGCGCGACCTGGGTGAAGAACATCATCTCCGTCGGCGCGCTCGCGGGTCTGACCACCGTTGTCATGGTGATGTACCTCGGGCAGACCCGAGTCCTGTTCGCCATGTCCCGCGACGGGCTGTTGCCGCGCAGGTTGGCCCACACCGGTAAACATGGCACCCCGGTGCGCCTGACCGTCATCGTGGGCGTCATCTGCGCGATCCTGGCCGGCTTCATCGACTTCGGCACCCTCGAAGAGATGGTCAATATCGGCACCCTGTTCGCCTTCGTGCTCGTCGCCATCGGCGTGCTCATCCTGCGCCGCACCCGTCCGGACCTCCCGCGTGGCTTCCGAGTCCCCCTTGTCCCGCTCATCCCCGTCCTCGCGGTCCTGGCCTGCGCGTGGCTGATGCTCAACCTCTCCGTCGAAACCTGGCTCCGCTTCGTGGTCTGGATGGCTCTGGGTCTGCTCGTCTACATCACCTACGGCCGCCGCCACTCGGTGCTGCGCACTACCCCCGACGAAGACCCCGGCACAGCTCAGCCCGCGGACGTCACCGACTGAACCGGCGAATTCTTCGACGAGCAGCACACGAGGGCGGCGACACGCCGTGAACTCCGCCATCATGCGCCACTTGTCGCCCAGGCATGCCCATCCGGCTTAGCGTGGCAGGCACAGCCGTCCGAGGAGTATTTCGGTACGGCAGTACGAGTCGGTACGCTGACCGGGCGCCCCTATAGCCCAATTGGCAGAGGCAGCAGACTTAAAATCTGCAAAGTGTCGGTTCGAATCCGACTGGGGGCACGAGGTTTCTCCGGCCGGCAACCAGCCCCGGGATGATGGCGAAGGCCTGGCGCCAGTCGTGCATATCGCGGCGAGCCACGATGACCAGTGTCACGACGGTTGCTGCCGCGGTGGTGAGCAGCAGGCAGCCGAAATGTCGAAGAGCGCAGGACGCATCGGCGGCAAACCGGCCAGTTTCCATGGGAGGGGCAGCCGCCACCTCTGGTAGGGCGGGGGTGGGTGTCGGGCAGTCCGATGGCGCGTGTGGTGGCAGCCTGAGGTTCGGGCGTGGCGGCCTCGGGACACCCCTTGGGCCAGGCGAGTGATGCATGAGGCCGAACTCCAAGGAGCGGACGTGGCAGCGATGGCGGTAGATGCTCGAACGAAATCCTGTCGCCGTGCACCGTGGCGCGGTCTTGCCAGTGGCGCAGCCCGAGCGAATCGCGAGCGCCGGGCACGGGGTCGGCGGTAACGGATCCGAATTCGACACGTCCACGTTGGAGCACGGGCATGACGCAGGCGAGCGGCGGATCCTGTCGCTGGAACGGCGCGTCGCCGATCAGACCCTCGATAACGAGCTCGCTGTCGAGCGAGCGAATTAAGACCGTTGCAGATAGCTATTCCAACCCGCAGACCGTCCCCGGCTCATCCATGGGCGTAAACGGGGATTTCGCAGCGCAAATTCAGAGGCTCGTACTGACTTGGCAATCCCGCAGTCTACGGAGTGCTGTCGGCAGTCCAATGCATAGCACAGTTAACCGTAAGCAATCCTCTGGTCGAGGAATCGCGCTGGCGGGTGGGGAGCCCTGGATCTCCCGCAGGATTCGGTGTCTACCTGATGCTGGAGCATTCGAAACGGGTCGCGCAGTTGCGCGGGATTTCAAGGCCTACCGTGGGGCGGTGGAACTGTCGATAGCCTAACCTGGACCGTCACGGCGAACGTTAGCTGTATCTTTGCTGTTCTACCGGTATGAACTGCTCCTTCGAGCTCACATGGCCGATCGTACCACGATAGAGCCATCTTGACGGCGCGGCAAGTGTCTGCGCCATATTTGCGGCCGGATGTCGAATCGTACTCTAAGCTTGTGGCTTCAGTCCCTGGGCTCTGCGCTGCGGGCGACCGGACGATGGACGAATGACTGAAACGTCCGGCCGACGAGAACGCCGCGCATCGTCGGCGAGATTGGGTGCCGATCGCCACGACTATCCCTTCCTGAGCACGCGATCCGGTTATCGTTACCATATTGCAAAATTCCAACAAGCCGGTACAGGCAACTTTGCAGCAATATAACTGAGATCCTGAATGCAACGATGTCAGCGGAGGTCGAAATGGGCCAAAAGAGTGACAGCCCGGACTTATCGAAATGGTTGGAAACCAGCTCATTCCGCTCTTCCGGAAACCCGGATTCTGGTAACGGGTCCGGCGCGCGCTCCAACGGTAATGGAGACACGCGACTGCCGTCATTCGACATTCTTCCACTGACTGCGGCGCAGCGGGGGATCTGGTTTGCCCAGCATCTCGCGGAATCGTCGCCGATATCTGTGGCCCAATACGTCGAGATCGTAGGCGAGTTGGACGTGGAATTGCTTGCCGAGGCCTGCAGAACCGCCAGTCGTGAGTTCGGATCCGGACATATGCGACTGATCGAGGTCGACGGAGAGCCGTGTCAGTTCGTCGACGAAAATGGAGGTCAGGTATCGGTCGTGGACTTGCGCCGGCACGCGGATCCGGTGGCAACTGCGCACAGACTTATGGTTCAGGATTATTCAGCTCCGTTGGACTTGCTCAATGACGACCTCATGACGAGCATTGTGTTCGAGGTCGGCGAGGACCATTTCCTGTGGTACCAGCGCGCGCACCATATCGCGCTCGACGGATTTGCTGCGGTAACAATGCTGCACCGGATAACGGAGTTGTACAACGCTTGGGTGAGGTCCGAGGAAGCGGCACCGTGCGCGGCGCAGGACCTGGGGGACGTCGTCGAGCAGGATCTGGCGTACCGGGGTTCGGCGCGTTTCGACAACGACCGCAAGTACTGGCTGGAGCACCTGGCAGGCGCGCCTCCCGTCGTCAGCCTGGCCGGTCGCGTGGGCAAGCCCACCATTCATCCGGCGCTGGTCAGCACAGAGCTGCCGGAGGCCACCGCGCATCTTCTGGAAAGCGTCGCGCTCGAGCACGGCCCGAGCGTGGCTCCGGTCATCGTCGCGGCGTTCGCCGCTTATCTCGCGCGGATGACCGGAAGCGATGAAGTATTGCTGAGTCTGCCGGTTTCGGGTCGGCACTCTGCCGTGCTGCGCCGTTCGGGGGGGATGGTGGCAAATGTGGTCCCGCTGCGAGCGCAGGTCGCCGGCCGCAGCGTCGGTGAACTGATCGCCGCTGTGCAAAGCGAGTTGACGAGTGCTCTTCGGCGGCAGCGCTACCGCCAAGAGGACATATTCCACGATATGGGGATTGCGCGCGACGAGGCGGCATCCTTCGGGCCGGCCGTGAACCTCATGATGATCGAGAACGAGGTTGTGCTGGGCAATACGACGGGCCGCCTGAACGTCCTCACCTCAGGCCCTACCGCCGACCTTTTCGTCAATATCTACCCGGGCGCGGGCAGAGACAGTACACATATCGACTTCCAAGGGAACCCGAATGCCTACAGCCCCGACGAGCTCGCTGCTCACCATCGGCGGTTCTGCATGTTTCTGCACGAGTTCCTCGCCGGGGGAGAGGGATGTCCGGTCAACAGACTGCCGCTGCTCGAAGCACAGGAACGGTCTGCGCTGCTACCTGTCCGGGGGCCCAGCGGGGTCGAAACACGGCTACTTCCGGAGATTCTGACCGAGAGCGCGCGCCGGAATCGTAGTGCGTGCGCAATCACCTCGGCCGGGCAGACAATGACGTATGGCGAGCTGGACACCAGATCCTCCCAGCTGGCCCGGCATCTGATAGCTCTGGGTTGTGGGCCGGACACGGCGGTGGCGATCATGCTGCGACGCTCGGTCGAATCGGTCGTGGCGACCTGGGCGGTCGCGAAATGCGGGGCCGCGTTTGTCCAGTTGGCCCCCGAGTACCCGTCGAAGCGGATAGAACATATGGTCGCCGACAGCGGCGCAGCTGTGGCAATCACCGTCGACGCCCTGCGCGGGCGGCTCCCGCTGACGATGCCCCACGTGGTTCTCGACGACCCCGCAACGCTGGGGGAATGCGATGCTGCGAGCGGGCCGATTTCCGACGATGACCGTGTTCGCCCACTACGGCCGTCCAACGTCGCCTATATCACCTATACCTCCGGATCCACCGGAGCGCCGAAAGGCGTCCAGGTCACGCACACCGGCCTCGCGAATCTCGTTG
The DNA here is from genome assembly GCF_036046055.1 of Nocardia sp. NBC_00403. NCBI lineage: Bacteria > Bacillati > Actinomycetota > Actinomycetes > Mycobacteriales > Nocardiaceae > Nocardia > Nocardia sp. NBC_00403. The sequence goes on along the minus strand of NZ_CP107939.1, from coordinate 8,457,550 downwards.
CCGACCGCGCCACCACGTACGGCATCGACACGACATCCCGCGTGTCCTATGCCCTCTCACCCAGTTTCGACGCCTCCCTGGAACAGTTTCTGACCTGCTTCGCGAACGGATCCACGCTGGTGATCGTGCCGCCTGAGGTGACCGGCGGTGAGCCGCTCACGCAACTGCTGGCCGACGAGCACGTGACCCACCTGACGCTGACGCCCACGATGCTGGCAACCGTGGACCCGCCTCCGACGACCGACTTGAGAGTGGTCGTGGTCGGTGGCGACGTATGTCCACCGCACGTCATCGAGCGGTGGACACCGTCGGTGTCCATGTACAACGAATACGGTCCCACCGAAACCACCGTGACCGCCGTCGGCGCCATGCTGAGACCCGGTCGTGCCCACACGGTCGGTGGCCCCATCCGTGGCGTCTCGGCGATGGTGCTGGACCGAACGCTCCAACCGGTGCCCAAAGGCACCGCGGGCGAGTTGTATCTCGCCGGGCCGGGATTGGCCCGTGGATACAGCCATCTGTGCGTCGAAACCGCCGCCCGGTTCGTCGCCGATCCGTACGGCGGCACCGGTGATCGGATGTATCGTACCGGCGACATTGCGCGCTGGACCGGCGACAATGCCGATCTGACGCTGGAGTTGATGGGGCGCAGCGACTTCCAGGTCAAGATCCGCGGATACCGGATCGAACCGGGTGAAATCGACGCCGTGCTCACCACACACGAGGACGTGGCCCTTTCCGTCACGGTGCCGGTGCAGAACAACACCGGCGCGACCGTGCTGGTGTCCTATGTCGTCCCGCTCAACGGCCGTCGGATCGATCCGCTCGAACTCCAAGGCTTCGCCCGCGATTCGCTGCCGCCGCATATGGCCCCGGCGGTGATCCTCTGGTTGGACAGCCTCCCGGTGAACGCCTTCGGCAAGCTCGATCGCAGCGCTTTGCCGAAGCCCGAATTCGGGACCGCGCCGGTCGGTCGGGCGCCGGCCACAGCCCGGGAAAAGACGGTCGCAAGGCTGTTCACCGAGGTGCTCGGCGTGCCTCGAGTCGGGGCGGACGACAGCTTCTTCGCCCTCGGCGGCGATAGCATTCTGTCGATCCGGTTGGTGGCGCGGGCCAAGGCCGAGGGCCTGAGTTTCTCCACACAGGATGTGTTCGTGCACAAGACCGTCGCGGGCCTGGCGGCCACGGCGACGGAAGCCGGCGATACCCCCGGTTTGGCCGAGTTGCCCGGTGGCGGCATAGGGCCGATGCCGTTGTCACCGATCATGCGCGCAATGCTCGATCGGGGTCACTACGACCGATTTGCGCAGGCCGCGCTCGTGCAGCTGCCCGAGGGGGTTGATCGAGCGGGCCTTGTGCGCGTACTGGGCTCCCTGCTGGACCGACACGATATGCTGCGCGCGGCACTGCGCGGCGGTGATTCGGTTGATCGGTACGTCGAAGTACTCGATCGGGAAGCGGTCGACCCGGACGCCGCGCTCGTCGATGTTCGGCTCGATCGGCGTGACGCCGCCGAAGTCGACCGGCACCTGCACAACGCCGCGGATCGATTGGACCCGAGTAACGGTGTGCTCATTCAGGCCGTCTGGATTCAGGATGGCAACGGCTCGGGACCCGACCTGATGTGGCTGGTGATCCACCATCTCGCCGTCGACGCGGTGTCGTGGCGCATCATCCTCGCCGACCTCGCGCAAGCCTGGTCGCAGGTTTCCGGCGGCGGCGAACCGCATTTCGGCCCGGTCACCACCTCGTTCCGGCGGTGGGTGCACGGGCTGGTCGAGCAGGCGCCGGACAGGCGGTCGGCGGAGCTCGACCTGTGGAAAGACATGCTCGAGCGAGGCGATCAGCTCATCGGGTCGCGCCGTCTGGTCCCGGATCGAGACGTCGGGGCCACGGCGGGCCGGGTACATCAGCGCATCCCGGCAGCGGTTGCCGAGGCGGTTCTCACCACCATTCCGGACCGCTTCCACTGCAGTGCCAACGATCCGTTGCTCGCGGCCCTGGTACTGGCACTCGGTGAGTGGCGGCGCAGGCGTGGTTCGGCGGCGGCCGCCGGAGAGTTGATCTCGCTGGAAGGGCACGGCCGCGAGGAGCGGGCCGTCCCCGGCGCCGATCTCGGCGCCACCGTGGGCTGGTTCACCACACGCTTCCCGGTCCGGATCGGAGGGGAGAATATCGACCTCGATGATGCGCTGGCCGGCGGCATGAGTGCGAGACTGGCGATAAAGCAGGTGAAGGAGCAGTTGCGCGCGGTGCCCGGCAACGGCATCGGCTATCAGATGCTGCGTCACCTCGATTCCCGGGGCAGCGCCGAGCTCGCGGACCTGCCCGAACCTCAGATCAGTTTCAACTATCTCGGGCGGGTGGGTGTCGGTGAACGCTCGGTGCCCTGGGCGCCGACGACCGAATTCACCGCACTGACCGCGACGAGCGATCCGGGGATGGCGCTGTCCGCCGTGCTCGATATCAATGCGATCGCCGAGGAAGGTCGCGACGGGCTCGAACTCGACGTGACCTGGGAGTTCGCCTCGCAGGTATTGGGAGGTCAGGACGTCGACGAGCTTGCCGGGCTGTGGGCTCGAGCCCTGGGGGCACTTGCCGATCATGTCCGATCCGACACCACACCCGGCTTCACCCCCTCCGACTTCCCGCTCACCGCGGTATCGCAGGACGATGTCGACAACTGGCTGCGGGACTACCCGTCGATGACCGATGTGTGGCCACTCACCGCCCTGCAGTCCGGGCTGCTGTTCCACACGATCTATGACCGGGACGGCGACGACGGCTACATCGTGCAGGCGGCGCTGACGTTTGCCGGGCAGGTGGATGCGGAGCGGATGCGGCGGGCCGCGCAGGTGCTCATCGACCGGCACGACAGCCTGCGGACCGCGTTCGTCGAAAGTGCCGATGGACCACGTCAGATCGTGTTGCGCGACACCAAGGTCGATTGGGCCGAGTCGAGTATCACCGATATCAGCGATGCCGGCCGGCAGGCCGAAGCACTTCGGCGACTCGCGACGGCGGCCGCGGCTCCGTTCGACCCGGCCCGCCCGCCGCTGGTGCGTTTCCACCTCGTGCGCACCGACGTCGATATGTTCCAGTTGCTGGTCACCAACCACCACCTCGTGCTGGACGGCTGGTCGATGCCCCTGCTGATCCACGAATTGCTCGCGTTGTACACATCCGACGGCGATACCGCCGAGCTCGCGCCCCCTCGTTCGTATCGAGAGTATCTGCAGTGGCTACAGGTTCAGGACCGCGACGCCGCAACCGCCGCGTGGCGGGAGATGCTTGCTGGAATCGACAGTCCGACGCGGGTCACGAGCGGGCCGGATCAAATCGTCACCATGCACGCCGGCGAAGTCGGCCTGAACCTGGACGCCGCGACCACCGCTGCGATTCTCGATCTGGGCCGCTCGCACGGTGTCACTGCCAACACGGCCCTGCAGGTGGCGTGGGCATTGCTGGTGGCCGTCCTGACCGGACGGTCGGACGTGGTGTTCGGCAACACGTTGTCGCACCGCCCGCCGCAGATTCCGGATATCGAGCGTACGGTCGGGCTCCTCGTCAACACGCTGCCCGTCCGAGTCCGGCTCGAACCCGACGAAACCGTCGGCGACCTGCTCGTCCGCGTGCAATCCGAGCAGGCCGCCATGCTGGATCACCAGCACATCGGCTTGGCGGAGCTGCAACGGGCCACTGGTATCACCAATATGTTCGACACCGCGACGGTGCTCGAGTCCTATCCGCTCGACCGGGAACTGTTGGCACGCAATCTCTCCGACGCCGGATTGCGGCTCGTCGAGATCGACGCACACGATGCCACGCCGTATCCGCTGAGTTTGCAAGTGACCCCGCCGCGGTCGCGTCGCGACGGACGACTGGACGCCGACGAGCCCGGCACCTACTCGGTGATGCTGAAATTCGCCACCGACCGATTCGATTCACACGATGCCCGCACACTGCTCGAACGATTCGAACTGCTTCTCACGCAGATCGTCAGCGATCCCGCTCAGGAGGTCGCCGCGATCTCCTCCTGCTGGGATTCCGAACGCGCGGAACTGCTTTCGGTCGGCAGCGAAGAGCCGGCCGCGGAGCTCGTGCTGCGCGACATCCTGTGGGGGACCGCGCGGAGGTATCCGGATGCCGTGGCTGTCCGGTGCGGTGACACCACGTGGACCTATCGTGAGCTGGAGCGTCGCGCGAACGGGTGCGCTCGTCTGCTGGCCGGCCACGGTGCTCGCGCCGAGTCGATCGTCGCATTGGCCGTTCCCCGTTCGGTCGAACTGGTGGTTGCGATCTGGGCGGTGGCGAAAACAGGCGCCGCCTTCCTGCCGTTGGATCCCGGCAATCCCGCCGCGCGGATCGAGGAGTTGTTGTCCGACTCGCGGACCAGTCTGGGCGTGACGACCAGCGCTGTGGCACCGCAGCTTCCGGATACTGTCGACTGGTTGATTCTGGACGCTTCGGCTTCGGACGTTCATGAGGATCTACCTCGTCCGTCCGGTGTCCCGGCCGGGGCCGACCGGCTGTCGGCCGACAATGCGGCATACGTGATCTATACGTCCGGATCGACCGGCAAACCGAAGGCGGTCCACCTCAGCCATCGAGGTCTGGCCGACCTTGTCGCGGCGCAAGTCGATGCCTTCGGTGTGGGTACGGATTCGGTGGTGTTGCAGGTCGCGTCGCCGGGATTCGACGCCTGCTTGTCGGAGTTGCTGTTGGCGCACGGCAGTGGCGCCTGTCTAGTGGTGGCGCCACCGGAGGTGTACGGCGGGGCCGACCTCGAGGAATTGCTTCGGTCGCAGCAGGTTTCGCACGCGATCATCACCCCGTCCGTGCTGAACACCATGGATCCGTCCCGGACGCCGTCGTTGACATCGCTCGCGGTCGTCGGCGAAGCGACCGGGCCGGACACCGTGAACCGGTGGGGCCCTGGGCGACGGCTGATGAATCATTACGGACCGACCGAGTGCACGATCTGGGCGGCGGGGTCGGATGCCCTCGTACCCGGCGAGCCGGTGACGATCGGTGGCCCGATCCGAGGCGCGTCCGCGATGGTTCTCGACACGTGGCTGCGACCGGTGCCGGTCGGTGTCGCGGGCGAACTCTATATCGGTGGGCCCGGACTTGCCCGCGGGTACGTCGATCGACCGGGCGTGACCGCGTCGCGCTTCGTTGCGGATCCGCGATCCACCCGCGGCCAGCGGATCTATCGCACCGGTGATTCCGTGCGCTGGGTGCGCGGACGCGCCGGGTTGGCACTGGAATATCTGGGCCGCAGTGATCAACAGGTCAAGATTCACGGCCTGCGGATCGAGCCGGGGGAAATCGATGCCCACCTGGCCCGGCACCCGGACATGGCGAGCGTCGCCACCGTTGCGGTGCAAGGGCCTGCCGGCGAACCGGTTCTGGTGTCCTATGTCGTTTCCGCGACGGGTGCTGCCGTGGATGTGGCGGCGCTCGGCGACGATCTCGCGGGCAGGCTACCTCGTTATATGAATCCTGCGGCGATCGTGCAGCTCGAAGAGATGCCGTGCACGCCCACGGGAAAGATCGATCGGAAAGTGTTGCGGCAGCGCGCCTTCGACTCCGACACCGCAGCCGGCAGGCCGCCGTCGACGCATACCGAGCAGGTCGTGGCGCAACTGTTCGCCGATGTGCTCCATCTCGATACGGTGTCCGCCGATAGCAACTTCTTCGCGCTCGGCGGGGACAGTATCGTCTCGATGCGGCTGGTGGCGCTGGCGAGATCCGCCGGGCTCACGTTCACGCCGCGAGATGTATTCGAAAGCAAGACAGTTGCCGCCCTCGCCGCAATGGCGGGCGGCGGTGCGGCTCCGGTGACAATCCCGACGGCGGATCATGCTTCGGAGTTTCCGCTCGTCGCGCTCACACAACCCGACATCGATCGGCTCGAACGGCAGTACCGCGGCCTGTCGGACGTATGGCCGTTGTCGCCCACGCAATCCGGGATGCACTTCCACTCGATGTTCGACCCGGATGCCGGGGACAACTACACCGTCCAGACGATGATCGGACTTTCCGGCGCGGTCGACGGTGCGCGCCTGCGACGTGCCGCTCAGGCCGTGGTCGACCGGCACGATATCCTGCGGGCCGCATTTGTGGAGACGGCAGCCGGGCCGTGCCAGATCGTGCTGGACCATGCCGAAATCCCGTTCCGGGAGATCGATCTCGCCGATGCCGGCGATGCGGAATCCCCCGCCGACCCGGGATCCATTGCCGCGGCGGACGCGGCGGCGGGATTCGACCTGTCGGCTCCTCCGCTGCTGCGCTTGACGCTGATCCGTCTCGATGCGGGGTCCTTCCGGCTGCTCGTCACGAATCACCATGTAATCCTGGATGGCTGGTCGATGCCGCTGCTGATGCGGGAACTGCTCGACTACTACGGATCTCCCGCACATATCGACTCCGCCGAACCCGCGCCCTCCTACCGCGACTATCTGTCCTGGTTGGGTCGGCAGGACAGCACCGCATCCAAAGCGGCATGGGCACAAGCCTTTTCGGATGTCGGCGCACCCACCCGGGTGTCCCGCGACATCGGCGCGGCGGGCCCGGTATCCGCCGCCGAGGTCGGGGCCGAGCTGACGGCGGATCGTTTCGGAGAACTCCGTCGAGTGGCGGCGCAGGCGGGTGTCACTGTCAATACGGCCGTCACCGCGGCCTGGGCCCTGAATCTGCGCGTGCTGACCGGTGAGACCGATGTGATCTTCGGCGCCGCGGTGTCGGGCCGACCGCCGGAGTTGCCGCTGGTCGATCAGACGCTCGGCATGTTCCTGACTACGGTTCCGGTGCGAGTCCCGCTCGAACCCATAATGACGGTACGCGAGTTGCTGACCGGCATTCAGGCGCGGCACGCGCGCATGCTGGAGCATCACCATATCGGTCTGCCCGAGATTCACCGCAGCGTCGGACTGCCCGAACTCTTCGACACCGCGATCGCCTACCAGTCGTTCCCGGTCGACCGGGCGGCGCTGCAGGAACTCGTCGATTCGGCGGGCCTGCGGGTGGACGAACTCAGCGGTGTGGACGCGACGCCGTACCCGCTGAGCCTGGTCGTGGAACCGAAGCAGTCCGAGGACGGTGAGGCACAGGGGCTGCGGATCATCCTCCGATTCCACGACCGTGCATTCGATACCGCGTCGGCGCGCCGCATCCTCGATCGCTTCGTCGAGTTGCTGTGCCGGATCGCCGCGAACGCGGACGTGCGGCTGGGTGAGCTGCCGCTCGACGCGGAACCGGGGCCGTCGTGGCCGGTTTCGGGTGCGGAAGCTGCGATTCCGGACACGTTGGACCGCATACTCGCCGCTTCCGCTTCCGCTTCCGCTGCCGCCGAACTCGACGCGATCGCCGTGCGGTGTGGTACGGCCGCCATGACCTACCGGCAGCTCGACGAGCGCTCCGCACGTCTGGCTCGGGTCCTGCTGCGGCACGGCGCCCGGCGGGGACAGGTCGTCGCCTCTGTGCTTCCGCGATCCCTTGCGGCGACGGTGGCACTGTGGGCCGTGTCCAAGACGGGCGCCGCCTTCCTGCCGATTGATCCGGCCCTGCCATCGGACCGCATCGCATTTCTGCTGTCGGACTCGAAAACCATCCTCGGGCTTACCGATACGTCCACCAGGAAGCACCTTCCGGATGGCGTCGACTGGCTGATCCTCGACGCGGAGCAGACGCTCGGCGCCATGGATTCGGTTCCTGCCGTGCCGATCAGCGATGCCGAACGCGGCGGGCCGATTCGGCGGGATCAGACCGCGTACGTGAGTTACACCTCCGGGTCGACCGGAACGCCCAAGGGCGTTCTCGTCAGCCATCGCGGCTTGGCCGATATCGTCGCGGCCCAGCGGCGAATACTCGACGTCGACCCGACGTCGGTGGTGCTGCAAGTCGCCTCGCCCAGTTTCGACGCCTCGGTGTTCGAGCTGTTGATGGCGCACGGCTCGGGCGGCCGGCTCGTCATCTCGCCCGCCGATGTCTACGCCGGTCCCGAGCTGGCGAATCTGATTCGGCGAGAAGGTATTTCGCATGCCATAGTGACCCCGTCGGCGCTGGCGACAGTCCCGTGCGATGATCTCGACGGGCTGCGCGTGCTGGCAGCGGCCGGTGAGCCGGTCGGGCCGGAACTGGTCGATCGGTGGGCGCCGCATCGCGCCATGGTCAATGTCTACGGGCCGACGGAATGCACTATCTGGGCTACCTCCGGCGACGCTCTGGCATCGGGTGCCACGATCACGATCGGCAGGCCGGTCGGCCCGGTCGCGGCCGTGGTCCTGGATACCTGGTTGCGGCCCGTGCCCGCCGGTGTCGCGGGCGAGCTGTACCTGTTCGGCCCCGGCCTGGCCAATGGATATATCGCCAGGATGGGGTTGACTGCGGCGCGGTTCGTCGCATGCCCGTTCGGGGAGCCGGGTCAGCGCATGTACGCGACCGGTGACGTGGTGCGCCGCACCGCCGATGGTGAGATGGAGTTCTTGGGTCGCAACGATTTTCAGGTGAAGGTGCGCGGCACCAGGATCGAGCTGGGGGAGATCGACGTGGTGCTGGGTGCGCGTGCGGATGTGGCATACGCCGTCACCGTGCCGCGCAGCGATGAGGGGCGACCGGTGCTGCTGGTGTCCTATGTCGTGCCCGCGACCGGGTCGGAGGTATCGGGCGAGGAGTTGCGTGCGGCGCTGGCCGAGGCGTTGCCCCGGTACATGGTGCCATCCGCGGTGGTGGTGCTGGACGAGGTGCCGCTGACCGCCAACGGGAAGCTGGATCGCGAGCGGTTGCCCGAACCGGTTGCCGTCTCCCGCGAATTCCGGGCGCCATCGCCGGGATTGGAAGAGTTGGTCGCGCGGACATTCGAGCAGGTACTCGACGTGGACCGGGTGGGAGTCGACGACGACTTCTTCGCGCTGGGCGGCGATTCGCTGAGCGCCTCGCTTGTGGTGGCGCGCATAGGTGCGGCCATGGACGTGCGCGTGCCGGTGCGATCAGTATTCGAGGCGCCGACCGTCGGCGAATTGGCCGCGCTCGCAGGGACACTCAGCGGTGGGGGCCGGTTGCCCCTACTGCCCGGAGTGCACCCCGACCCCGTTCCGCTGTCGCTGGCACAGCAGCGGATGTGGTTCCTGAACCGGTTCGAGCCGGACTCGGCGGCATACAACATTCCGGTGATGCTGCGGCTGTCGGGACGGCTGGACACCGCGGCGCTGGCGGCCGCGCTCGCGGATGTGATGGCACGTCACGAGGTACTGCGAACGATGTATCCGGAAGTCTCCGGTGAGCCGCGGCAGGTCGTTCTCGACGAGCCCGCGGTGCCGGTGGAGCCGGTGCGAGTGCCGGTGGATTCGGTCCCGGATGTGGTGGGCGAGTTCGTGCGGCGCGGATTCGATGTGACGGCCGGAGTGCCGACGCGAGTGGGATTGTTCGAGCTCGACGGTGACACAGGAGAATTCCTGCTGGTGCTGGTGGTCCATCACATCGCAGGCGATGGTCAGTCGATGGGGCCGCTGGCCCGTGACGTGATGGCGGCGTATACCGCGCGACTGGCAGGGCACGCGCCGGAATGGGAGCCGCTCGCCGTGCAGTACGCGGATTTCGCGTGGTGGCAACGGCAGATGCTGGGGTCCGAGGACGATCCGGCGTCGTTGATGTCCACACAGCTGGAGTTCTGGCGCTCGACGCTCGCGGACGCACCGGACCGGCTGGAATTGCCCGCGGACCGATCACGCCCGACCGTCGCATCACTGTCGGGAAGCCGGGTTCCAGTGGAGATCGATGCGAGGCTGCACGAGCGGTTGCTCACGCTGGCACGGTCGCGCGGGTCGTCGCTGTTCATGGTGATGCATGCGGCGCTGGCAACGGTATTGGGGCGTCTCGGTGGCAGCGATGATGTAGTGATCGGTACCCCGGTCGCGGGGCGCGGCGAGCCCGCTCTGGACGATCTGGTGGGGATGTTCGTGAACACCCTCGCATTGCGGACCCGGGTGGATACGGGCGAGCCGTTCGCCGAGTTGCTGATGCGCACTCGCGAGACGGACCTGCTTGCGTTCGAGCACTCGGACGTGCCGTTCGAGCGGGTCGTGGAGGCGTTGAGCCCGGAACGATCGGCGGCGCGGCATCCGTTGTTCCAGGTGGCCCTGGCGTTCCAGAACGTGTCGACGGTCGATATCGCGCTGCCCGATGTCCGGGTCGCCCGAGCGGATGTGGATACCGGGGCGACCCAGTTCGACTTGCAACTGGCGCTGTCCGATTCGTTCGGCAATGCCGGTGTGGTGCAGGGCATCTCGGGAACGATGACCTATGCGCGGGATCTGTTCGACGAGGCGACCGCGGCGGCGATCGTCCGACGGTTGGTGCGGGTGCTGGAAGCCGTCGCCGACGATCCGGCCGTAGTGATCGGGGATATCGACTGGCTGGAAGCCGACGAGCGCTCGGCGCTCACATCGCGGGTGGGGGCGCATACCGTGGCGGCGCCGGAGCCCTCCGGATTGCTGCCGGACGTGTTCGCCTCGGCCGTGCTGGACAATGGCGACGGAATCGCCGTTGTCGCGGGGGATGTCACGTTGTCGTATGCACAGCTGGACAAGCGGTCCAGCCGACTGGCGAGGGTACTGATCCGCCGTGGCGCCGGACCGGAGCATCCGGTCCTGGTGGCGGCAGCGCGGTCGATGGAATCCGTCGTCGCGTGGTGGGCGGTGGTCAAGACGGGTGCGGCGTACGTGCCGGTGGACCCAGGCTATCCCGCGAGCCGGATCGAGCAGATGGTCTCGGATTCCGATGCGACGCTGGGAATTACGGTGTCCTCGGCGCGTGCCGAGGTGCCCGATTCGGTGGACTGGATCGTGCTCGACGACCCGGCCGTCGCCGCGCAGATCGACGTGGCGGCGAGCGGCCCGATCGGTGATGACGAGCGGCCGCGGCCGCTGCGGGCCTCGGATGTCGCCTACGTGATCTTCACCTCCGGAACGACCGGGGTGCCGAAGGGCGTCGCCATGACACATTCCGGCATCGCAGACTTCGTCTCGGGGTGGCGCGCCGACCGCGAGCTTCGGCTCACGTCCAGGGTCTTGCACTTCGCGTCGCCGTCGTTCGACGCCGCACTGATGGAGATCCTGATCGCGGTCAGCCGGGCCGCTGTACTGGTCGTGGCGCCGACGGGGATCTACGGCGGTGGCGAGCTGGCCGAGCTCTTGCGCGTACAGCGGGTCACCCACGCGTTTCTGACCCCGGCCGCGCTCGCCTCGGTGGATCCGGCCGGGCTGGACGACTTGCGCGTGGTGATGTCCGGTGGTGAGGAGGTCCCGGCGGATCTGGTGAGCCGATGGGCAGGCACCGACACCGCGGGCGCCAGGAAGTTCCAGGTGCTGTACGGGCCGACCGAGGCCACGATCGCCGCCACGGCGACAGGTGCGCTGCGACCGGCCGACCGGCCGACGATCGGTACCCCGCTGCCGGGAATACAGACGCTGGTTTTGGATGCCCGGTTGGAGCCGGTGCCGATAGGGGTGGCCGGAGAGCTGTATCTGGCGGGTCCTGCGCTGGCGCGCGGGTACCTGAACAGGGCGGCGACGAATGCGGCGCGGTTCGTGGCGCACCCGTTCGGGGAACCGGGACGTCGCATGTATCGCACGGGTGATGTGGTGCGCTGGAATACCGACGGTGCCCTGGAATTTTTGGGGCGCAACGATTCCCAGGTGAAGATCCGCGGTTATCGTATCGAGCTCGGCGAGATCGACGCGGTGTTGAGCGCGCGAGCGGATGTCGCATACGCGGTCACCGTGGCGCGGCGGGAGGACACCGGTGCGGTGATGTTGGTGTCCTATGCGGTGCCGGAAGCCGGGGTGAGCTTGTCGGGCGAACAGTTGCGGGCGTCGTTGGCCGAGGTGTTGCCGTCGTACCTGGTACCCGCCGCGGTGATGATCCTGGACGCGATCCCCCTGTTGCCGAATGGAAAACTCGACCGCGCGGCCCTGCCCGCACCCGTCGTCCAGGCCAAGCGATTCCGGGCCCCGGCGTCACCGGTGCAGGAAATAGTGGCAGGCGTATTCGCCGACGTCCTCGGCGTCGATGGTCCGGTAGGCGCCGACGACGACTTCTTCGAACTGGGTGGCAACAGCCTGGTGGCCACCCGCCTAGCCGCACGGATCGGTGCCGCCCTTGACGCGACCATCCCGGCGTCGATGATTTTCGAGGCGCCGACGGTCGCGCGGTTGGCCGCGCGCGCCGAATCGCGGGCCGATACCGGTCGGGTGGCGCTGACCGCACAGCAACGGCCGCAGCGAATTCCCCTGTCGTACGCACAGCAGCGAATGTGGTTCCTGAACCGGCTCGACCCCGGCTCGGCGGCCTACGGCATTCCGATCGTGCTACGACTGTCTGGACAGCTGAATCTCGACGCGCTGCGCGCGGCCGTCGAGGATGTGCTGAACCGGCACGAGGTACTGCGGACCGTATACCCGTATGGTGAGGGCGAGCTGTCGCAGGTTGTCCTTCCCGCCGCCGAGGCGATCGCGCCGGTGACCGTGACCTCGGTCGCGGAATATGAACTGGCCGAAGCATTGTCGGCGTTCGTCTCGACGGTGTTCGATCTGACGGTCGAGGCGCCGGTGCGGGTCCGGTTGTTCGAGCTCGGGCCGAACGAGTGGATCCTGGCCGTGGTGGTGCATCACATCTCCTGCGACGGGTCGTCGCTCGGCCCGCTGGCACGGGACATGATGACCGCGTACACGGCACGCCTGGCCGGGGAGATACCGAGCCGCCCGCCGCTGCCGGTGCAGTACGCCGACTACGCGATCTGGCAGCGGACCGTGCTGGGGACCGAAGACGATCCCGACTCGCTGCTACGCGCCCAGATCGACTACTGGACAGTCGAATTGGCGGAACTTCCGGTTTTGCTCGAGCTGCCGACCGACCGAACGCGCCCGCCCGTACAGACCCACGCGGGCGCGAGCGTACCGATAACCGTCGGTGCCGATCTGCACGCGCGATTGCAGCAGGTCGCGCGAGCACACAACGCGACGCTGTTCATGGTCTTGCACGCTGCGCTGGCGGCTACGCTGGCCCGGCTGGCCGATACGGACGATATCGCGATCGGCACTCCGCATGCGGGACGCGGCGAACCCGAACTCGACGATCTGGTCGGGATGTTCGTCAACACGCTGGTGCTGCGGACCCGGTTGACCCCGGGGATGACCTTCACACAGCTGCTCGAGCACGTGCGCGGGACCGATCTGGCCGCGTTAGGGCACGCCGATGTTCCGTTCGAGCGACTGGTGCAGGAGCTGAATCCGGTGCGGTCGCACGCCCACCATCCACTGTTCCAGGTGATGCTGGCATTCCAGAACGTCGGCAGTGCCCAGTTCGAACTTCCGGGGCTCTCGGCGTCGGCTGTGACGGCCGACATCGACACCGCACTGTTCGATCTGCAGATCACGGTGTCGGATTCCTACGACTCCACCGGTGCCGCGGCCGGCATCAGCGGCGCGGTGACCTACGCGAGCGACCTCTTCGACGCGACAACGGTGACCACGATCGTCGATCGCCTGCTGCGGTTGCTCGGCGCACTGGTGACCGATTCGGCACAGCCGGTGCACGAGGTGGATCTGCTCGACGCAGATGAACGGGAAGCCGTTCTGACGCGGTGGAATGCGACCGATCGCAGGCTCCGTCCCGACGAGACGCTGGTCTCCATCTTCGCCCACTCCGTAGCGGCGCATGCGGACCGGCCCGCGGTAATAGTCGGAGAACAGTCGCTGACCTATGCGGAATTCGCGTCTCGCGTATACCGGTTGGCGCGGTGGTTGATCTCCCGCGGAGTGGGGCCGGAGTCGTTGGTGGCGCTGCGGATGCGGCGTTCACTGGACCAGGTCACCGCCACGTACGCGGTGCAGGCCGCGGGCGGCGGGTACGTGCCGGTCGATCCGGACCTTCCGGCCGACCGGATCGCGTACATGCTGTCGATCGCCGCACCGGTGCTGGAGCTGTCGTCCCTCGAAGGGCTGGAGCTGTCCGGATTCGATGACGCGCCGGTCACCGACGCCGATCGGCTCGCACCGCTACGACCGCACAACGTTGCATACCTGCTCTTCACTTCGGGGTCGACCGGGCGACCGAAAGGTGTTGCGATATTGCACTCTTCGGTAGTCAACCAGGTGCGGTGGGTCAACGAAATCTCCGCACTGACGCCGAATGACGTCGTACTGCAGAAGTCCCCGGCCACGTTCGACATGTCGGTGTGGGAGCTGTTTGCGCCACTGGCGGTGGGGGCGCGGCTGGTGATCGCGCGAGCCGACGGGCATACCGACCCGGCTTATCTCGCCGAAACCATTGCCACCCAGCGGGTCACGATCACCGCGTTCGTGCCGTCGATGCTGGCGGTATTTGCGGACGCGACGCCTGCGGGGTCGCTGGAGTCGGTGCGGACGCTCCTGGTGGGTGGTGAGGCATTCGGCCCTGAGGTGGTGGACGCCGCGCGGCGAATTGTGCCCGGGGTCGAGTTGCACAATATGTACGGGCCGACCGAGTTCACCGTGTGCGCGACGTCGCATCGGGTGACCGACGCCGACAGCGGGAGCATGCAGATGGGCACACCGGTATGGAACGCGCGGGCATACGTACTCGACAAGCGGTTACATCCGGTACCGCCCGGGGTCGCGGGGGAGCTGTACTTGGCGGGCAACCAGCTCGCGCGCGGCTATCAGTCACGTCCGGGCCTCACCGCGGAACGGTTCGTGCCCGACCCGTACGGTGACGGCCGGCGCCTGTACCGCACCGGCGACTTGGTGCGCTGGCGCCGGAACGGCGAATTGGAATACATGGGCCGCACCGATTTTCAGGTGAAGCTGCGCGGCCTGCGCATCGAACTCGGTGAAATCGAGTCAGTACTTGCCGAGCACCCCAGCGTCGCCCGGGCGATCGCTGTGGTGCGCTCCACCGGTGCGGTGGACCACCTCGTCGGCTACCTCGTGCCTGCCGCGGGCGCCACGGTCGACACCGCGGCGGTCTCGGCGCACGCGGCAACGAAACTGCCCGACTACATGGTGCCCACCACGATGGTGGTGCTCGACACGGTGCCCCTCAGCCCGTCGGGCAAGCTGGACCGCACGCGGTTACCGGAGCCGGTGCTCGCGGTAGGGGAGTTCAGGGAGCCCTCGTCGTGGCTGGAATGGGAGGTTGCCCGGGCCTTCGGAACGGTACTCGGTGTGGATCGGGTGGGCGTCGATGACGACTTCTACGCATTGGGTGGTAACTCGCTGAAGTCGGTGCAAGTGGTGAGCGAGTTGCGCAAGGAACTCGACTACGAGGTTCCGATCAGCTGGATGTTGTCGGATCGCTGTCCAGCCGACCTGGCAAAGCGGATCGAATCCGGAATGCGCTCCGGCCCCGCCCTCGACCGGACCGATGTCGGCTTCGATGTGTTGCTGCCGATCCGGACCGGCGGTGAGCGGGCACCACTGTTCTGTATCCACCCGGCCTTGGGCCTGTCGTGGTGTTACCGCACCTTCGACCAGTACCTCTCCGACGGTCGACCGATCTACGGCATTCAGGCGCCACAAATCGGCGGTGAGGTCCCCGGTCCGACATCGATCGAAGAAATGGCCGAACGCTACTTCGACGAGATTCGCGCGGTTCAGCCACATGGCCCCTATCACCTCCTCGGCTGGTCACTGGGTGGTGCGATCGCCCATACCATTGCCGTCGAGATGCGCGCCGCCGGTGAGCAGGTTGCGCTACTGGCGCTGTTGGACGCCGAGGCGGACGGTGTCGACGAGTCGACGCCGCGCGCCGTCACGGCCGGAGAACTGATCAGCAATCTCGGCCCGGTCATGGGCGTCGATTACGTGAGCCCCGATGCGACTGCCGAGGAGGCCGCCGACCTGATCGAACGGCACCTGGGGGGCAGCCTCGGTATCGACGCCGCACGGATCGAGCGCCTGACCGATGCCTACAACCTGGCGATCCGGGCAGCCAGTGTGTGGCGGCCCGCGGTCTTGGACAGCGACATGCTCTACTTCACCGCGACACGTGAAAGGCGATCCGATGCTGCGGGTCACGAGGGATGGGCGCGGGTGGTCCGCGGGCAGATGTCGATTTTCGACATCGATGCGACCCACCTCACAATGACCGAACCCGGAGCGATTGCTCAGATCGCCCGGATTATCAATGCACGACTGGATTGATGACCGCGTTTTCTTTCGGCGAGGTGGTGGGCGCGCCGGATCCATCGGTTCGGCCGTCTTCTTGCGGGAGGGGCGTGGTGATGCCGACTATCGTCCCGACCGACGCCCCGAGTGCTCCACCGAGCAGGGCGGCAGGTCCGGCGACGACGGCGACGCCGACGGCCGCGCCGGCGAGCGGGCCGACAACCAAGCCGGTCGGCATGAACGGGATACCGGCGACGAACCCGGCGCCCGCGCCGACCATTCCGGCGGCTATCGCGACGGGCGCGACCACTCCCGCGCCGATGCCCGCGCCTATTGCCGCACCGACGCTTGCGTCCAGGGCGGTGATGGTGCATCGACGGGGATCTACGGGGACGTGCTCGCAGAACGCCTGGATCGGCTCCTGATTCACGCCCGGCGAGTCAGGTGCGTCCACCGTCACGAGTCGAGTCCAATTGCCGGCGGCGAGCGGATTCGCCGGGCTGACGGTTCGATCGCCGCGGCGTGTGTCGAGCGGCGATACGATGTCGGCCGCCGACTGGCCGAGTGGAGGCGTCAGTGATAGCCAGTCCGCTGTCGTCGGCGGCGTGGCAGGTGCCTGCGCGGTGTCATCCAGAAATGCGTTGGCTACTCCGGTTCCGAGAACGACCGCAATCGGCAACATGCTCGCAATCAATATCGGACGTGATCGCCGCGAACGACCGGCTTCTGGCATTCCGCACCTCCTGGACGTCTACCTCTTAGGCTTCTCGACTTCGAGTATTTGTCGCACGTTGCGGCGCTGATAGCTTAAGCGGTCGGCGCGGCCGGGTCAGGGAGAAGTGTCGCATCCCGCGTGTCCGGCAAATCTGTGGCTATGCCAAGTCGGTGTGTGACACGCCCCGCTACCCGAATGCGCCGGACCGGTATCCCGCTGCGCTTGCCGGTCCGCCAAACGCTGACGTCCGCCCGCCGAGTGCGGCGCTCCGGGGCTCACAACGCCGAGTGTCAGCACCGCAAGGAGATTCGGACTGTTCAGATCGGGCCGGCGCTCTCATCGGGGTCGGCCGCCAGCCGGTCGGCGAAACCCGGGCGGGCCGCCACAGAGCTGTGATGTCGTCGGAGGGGGCTTCGGTCAGAAACTCCCCCGGGACCCACGGTGCATTCGAGGACCAATGTCTCCTTCTGCGGCGACGATCGGATCTGGCGTCTACGTGGGCGTATGTCGAAGCTGAAGAGATCACTGAGGAGGTTCGTCGTGCTGTTCGATGATCGTGCGGACGCCGGACGTCAGCTGTCGCTGCGGCTGAAGTACCTGGACGAGGAGGACGCCGTGGTGGTCGGGTTGCCCTGCGGTGGCGTCCCCGTCGCCTACGAGGTCGCTGTCGGGCTGGGGGCCCCGCTGGATGTGATCGTGGTTCGCAAGCTCGGGGTGCCGCATCAGCTGGAGCTCGCGTTCGGCGCCGTGAGCGAGGACGGCATCGTGGTGATCGACAACGGCATCGTGACGCGTGCCAGACTCACCCGCGACGAGATGGCGGAGGTGGAACGCCATGAACGTCAGCAGCTCGTTCGGCGTACCGCGCTGTTGCGAAGTACCCATCCGCGCATATCGTTGTGCGGCCGGACGGTGATCGTCGTCGACGACGGAGTCGCGACAGGTGCGACGATTCGTGCGGCCTGTCAGGATGCACGGGCGCGCGGTGCGCGCCGGATCGTCCTTGCCGTTCCTGTGGTGCCCCGAGCTGTCCTGCCTCTGCTGGCAGGCGATGCCGACGAGACGGTGTGTCTGGCGTCGCCGTCGTGGTTCGGGGCGGTCGGACGGTGGTACGGCAGGTTCGATCAGGTCTCCGATGCCGAGGTCGCGGACCTGCTGCGCCGCGCTGCGGGGCATCTGCAAGCACCGCCGACGGCCGAACCGGACGATCCACCGCTGCGGAATGAACCGGTGCGGGTGATCACCGGGGGAGTGGCATTGGATGGGTACCTCACCGTTCCAGAGCACCCGCTCGGGCTGGTGGTATTCGCACACGGCAGTGGCAGCAGCCGGCACAGCCCCCGCAATCGCTATGTGGCCGAGGTGCTGAACCGTGCCGAGCTCGGGACGCTGCTCGTCGATCTTTTGACCCGGGAGGAGGAGACCGATCGCTCCCGAGTCTTCGATATCGGGCTGCTGTCGCGGCGGCTGGTGGACATCACGGTTTGGCTGTCGCGGCGCAGCGACGTCGTGGACTTGCGAATCGGATACTTCGGAGCCAGGACCGGCGCGGCGGCTGCCCTACGGGCGGCAGCAGATCCAGCTGTGCGGATTTCCGCGGTGGTGTCGCAGGGCGGTCGGCCCGATCTCGCCGGACCGCACCTCGGCGACGTCACGGCACCGACCATGCTCATTATCGGAGGCGATGATGAGGGCGTACTTGAACTGAATCATCGTGCGATGCAAGCGATGACGTGCGAGACGGTGTTGACCGAGGTGCCGGGCGCCACCCACTTGTTCGCCGAGCCCGGGGCGCTGGAGAAGGTCGCCGAGATCGCCCGCACCTGGTTCGTGAGCCAGCTGTCTCCGTCCGAGGCAGCCCAGCCCGCTCGTGAGCAGGGTGGATACGGGCCTGGCGGAGACCGCCGGGATCGGCTCGATGAATCGTTCGCCCCGCGTCGAATCAGGCCTCGGCGGCTGCTGCTCCAGAATCGGCGGCGCAGCGAATTCAGAGAGGACAAACAATGAACGACCATCCGATCATCGCGGCCGTGGACGGTTCGGCGAGCTCATATCAGGCAGCGGCCTGGGCGGCGGTCGACGCTGCCCTGTATCACTGCAATCTGCACCTGGTCACGTCGGAAGCGCTACCCACCACGTACGCGCCCGGCGTCATGATGGGCCCGCCGGAAACAGACTTGCTGCGCGCCCAGGGCGAGCAGGTCCTGGCCGAGGCCACCAGCATCGCCAGGCAGGCCGCGGGTGAAGAACTCGATCACACCACGGAATTGACCTTCGATGCGATCATCCCGACCCTCATCGAACGGTCGAAGACAGCAGCGATGCTGGTGGTCGGCAGCCGTGGCCTCGGTGCGTTCCGACGCGGTCTGCTCGGTTCGGTCAGCGCAGCGCTCACTCATCACGCCTACTGCCCGGTCACCGTCGTGCACCAGAATTCCGCAACCGACACGGTGTCACTCGGCAGGCCCGTCCTAGTCGGTGTCGACGGCTCGACCAACAGCGTGCCGGCGATCGAGCTCGCGTTCGAACAGGCATCCCGGCGCAAGGTCGGGCTCGTCGCCTTGCACACCTGGAGTGACGTCAGCTCGGTCGACTACCTACCGGTCCCGGGATGGGACGCGGCACGGGAATCGGAAGAGGTCGTGCTCGCGGAGAATATGGCCGGATGGAGCGACCGTTACCCGGACATCGCGGTGCAGCGAATCGTGGCGTGTGACCGGCCCGTTCGTTCGCTGCTGGACGCATCATCGAACGCACAGTTGCTGGTCGTCGGTAGCCACGGCCGCGGTGGATTCGCCGGGATGGTCCTGGGTTCCACCAGCAACGCGCTGCTGCATTCGGTCGAGTGTCCGATGATCGTGGTGCGCCGCCCCTAGTCCAGACGTGTTGCGCCGAACCGCCGGTCATATCAATAAGTGTGTTCGGCTCCGATCGCGCGCACACGATCACCGAGTCTCTATTGCAAAGGGCTTTCGTTGTCGCCGTGCGCTCGGGACGTGGTGTCGGTGCTTGCCGCGGGTATGTTGTCCGTCGGTGCGGCCGATCAGCGATTCCGCCGCGCGATCGTCGACCGAGTGTGCGGCGCATGCGGGCTGTGGTGCGAGGTAAGGCGGGATCCGGAATTTCAGCCGGCGATGATCGGCACCAGATGCTTGCGGGCGAATTCGGTGAGCTCCTCGGTGGACTGGAGCGGGATGGATCCGTCCGGCTGCAGGACGAGTGAATGGACGAAACGGCAGACGATCTCCGCGCGGGTCCGCAAATCGGCGGAGTCCGGCAGCAGATTGCTTTCGACGGCCTGCTGCAGCGCGGCGGACGTCGCCGCGACCGACATGGCGAAGGTGGCGGCGCCCCCGGTGGTGAGTTGCGGAAGGACTCGCTCGGGTTCGAGGGTCAGCATCCGTTGCACGAGGGGATGGGTGCGCCATCGGGTGACGACCGTGACGAAAATGTCGGCGACGAGTCCGTCGAGAGTGTCGTGGCGTGCGGGCATCTCGGCGAGTTCGGCGAGCACGCGCCCCACCTCGCGGGTGGTGACCATCTGCACGACGTCGTCGCGGGAGCCGACGCGACGGTAGACCGTGACCCGATCGACGCCGGCGCGGCGGGCGATGTCCTCGATCGTCGTCTTTTTGATCCCGACCTGTTCGAACTGAACCAATGCGGCGTCGAGGATGCGCGATTCGATGGATTCGGCCGATTCGCGCGTATTCGACGAGGTCGTGGGCGTGGCGGTCACGCTTCGACGCTAGCAGTGATCGCGCCTTCTGAAACATTCTTGACCTAATTGTTGCTGCAACAATGTAATGTTATTTGTTGCATCGAGTTGAAGAAGTAGGCCTTGTCGGCGAGCTGACCGAATCCGTGACGGCGGCGTCGATGTCGGACAACAGGCGATCCGGCGGGTGCCAGGTCGACATGTTCATGGGTTAGCCGAAGTCTTCTGTCGTTCTTCCGGTCCCATCGCACATACCTGTCGCCTTGGAAGAGATATGCCTTGCCGGAAAACGGGGCCGCGCCCCTGCAGTGCCGCGCCGACGCGATTGTCGAGATGCATTGGTGTGCCGCCTTTATCAGTGGATTTCCGAGTCTGTGGCGGTGTCCGCCGATTCCCCCTCGACTACGACGACCCGGCCGTCGGGAAGGCGACGTGGTCGGAGCACGCCGAGGCGGCTCCAGCCGGCTACCATCTCGTCGTCGGCGACGGTTGCCGTGTCGTTCAGGCTGCGCGCCCATGGCCGTGCGGTCCGGGGCAGGTCGCCGATATCCGGCTGCGGGCCTGCAGCGGCGGCTTGTGGATCGCTCGAACTGGCCGGATCAGCAAGGGCTGCAAGGAATTCCGCGAAGGCGGCCTCGGTGATCACCTCGTCGGGCCGCTGCGCGGGCCACCAATGGACCTGGCAGTAGTAGAAATCGGCCTGCCATGGCAGCGCCATTCGCTTGGTGAGTTCTGGGGCTGTTGCCGACGCGCGCCACTCCGATGCCGGGGTGGATCCGCGCGAACGCGATGTGCGAAGGGTCGGTGTCACTGCCGGCTGGTGGCGGGGATGCCGCGGCGAGTCCAGAAGGCCGAGGCGGGCCACCGCTGCTCGGTCCGGTATCGGTCGCTGCGCTGTCTGAGGTGCTCATCGAATAACTCCATCTCGCGGTGTGGGTAGTCGGTGATGGACGAAAAGTCTTGGGTGAGTAGGGCATCGGCGACCTGCGCGCCCGCAGCCGCGCTGCTGGCCGCGTGCAGGATCCCGCTGCTGCCGAGTGGGTCGTAGGTGGCCGCGGCGTCACCGACGGCGAGCCAATTCGGCCCGGCAACAGGGTCCAGCCTGGACGGGCCGGCCGCGGCGACGGCAAGGGCGGGGTCGGCTGCTGCCCGGGCGCGAGCACTGGTGTTCGGAGCTTGCCGCAGCAACGTGACCCACTGCTTGCCCAGTCTGTTCGCTGCGAGATCGACGACCTCGGTGTCGGTGACCAACATGACCGATAGTCCATCGGTCGCTGGTGCCGAATACCACCAGCCGATATCGGTGGCTTCCACCAAAGTATCGGTCGCCCCGGCATTTCCGGTGGGTTCGCATGTGGTTGCGAAGCTCGTCGTTTGATCGATGTTGAGGCGGGTGGCGCCGAGTCCGCGTGCCACTCGCGCCGAACGGCCGGTCGCATCGATCGCCACGGCGGCATCGACGTGCATCGCGCGGTCGGATGTTTCGACATACAGCGCAACGTGTTCGGTGTGGTTCTCGGCACGCGTGACGTGGCCGTCGATCAGGCGAACCCGGTGTTGGGCCGCTGTGGCGCGCAGCTCGGCTTCGAAAGCAGGCAGGCAGACATGCCAAGCACATCCGTACGGGTGGCAGATGTAATGCCGTTCGCGCGGCTGCGCGCTACCCCAGCACGATTGATTGCTCCAACACTCGCGAGGTCCGGACCGGAGAAATTCCGGCCAGAGTCCGAGTTCTTCGAGCAGCGGCCGGAACTCTGGGGGCACTGTCTCGCCCCGATTTCGGCGTCGCGGCCGTGCGTGGATCAGCGCAACGCTCCTGCCTGCGCGGGCAGCGATCAACGCCGCCACCGATCCAGCGACTCCCGCGCCCGCGATGGCGACATCCACCGAGAGCTGGGGGACGGCCATTGCCTCACGGTAGGACCGGCGCACCTCGACTACACGGGTAGTCGAGTACTCGTCCTACCCCAGTAAATCCGCAGCATGCTCGAGTATCGGTCCGTGCTCGGTATCGGTACTGCTCAGTGCTCGTCGGTTCGGTCGAGTTTGCGGGCTGCTCGTTCGGCCTTGGCTGCCGCGCGGGTGGGGCGGCCCTCGTTATGCATCGATGGAGGTTCGCTGGGGCGGAGAAATCGCTGGATGGCACGGAGCGCGGTGCGGGCTTTGTCGGCGAGGGTCATTGCGGTGGACTTCCTATGGGCGGTAACCAGCTGGGTCGCCGAATACCTCCAGTGAACTCCGATGAACAACAGGTGTCAACGCTGTAGGTATACACTCATGACCCACGCTGGTTCCATAGAGGGAGTGCTTGTGATGGCCGAATCATCGACCGGCGGCAAGGGCACTGCCGCAGGGGGTCGTGACAACGGCCAGATCACGCGGGCGGTGGTACTCGCGGCCGCGCTGGAGATCGTCGATCGGGATGGGGTCGAGGGGTTGTCGATGCGCCGCTTGGCCGAAGCCGTGGGCCGGGATCCGATGGTGATCTATCGGCACGTGCCGAACAAGGCCGCGGTGCTCGATGGTGTCGCCGAGTCGGTGTTCGCCCAACTGACGGTCGATGCCACCGGTAGCGACTGGGCCGACCAGTTACGGGTGGTCGCGCGCGACTTCCGGCTACTGGCGCTCGCGCATCCACGCGTGGTTCCGCTGCTGGTGACGCGGCCGTTGGCGACGCCGCTGGGGATGCGCCCCCGAGCCGTGGTGCGGCCTTTGGAAGACATCATCGGCCTGCTGACCCGCGCGGGATTCTCGGGAGCCGACGCACTGCATATCTACCGTGCGCTCTTCGGATTCCTCTACGGCCACATCCTCAACGAACTCCAGGAGCTCGTGGAACGTCCGGAGGAAACCGACGAAGTACTGCGCCTCGGGCTGCACCGGCTGCCGATCGGTGAGTTTCCGCTGCTGCGCGAGCTGGCCCCCGTCCTGGCCTCCTACGACGGCGCTGCGGAACTCGAGCGCGGGCTCGACATCCTGCTCGCCGGCCTCACCGCGACACTGCCTGATCCCGGCAAGGCCGCTCGCGCGCCGCGCGGGTGATTGCGGGAGGCGCGGTTCGGCTCTCAAAGGTGCGGTGCGGCAATTGATTCGATGCGCCGGCGGAGGGCGCGGTTCTTCAGTGCGGTGCGTAGACCGCGTCGAGTCGCCGACGAGCCGGTGTCGGACGTCGTGGCGGCGACATCCTTGTCGAATCGTCGTTCGGACGCGGTTTCGGGTGCGTCATCGCTGGTGGCGGTGAGGAAGCGGTCCGGGAGGGCGAGTTTGTGGATGGTGCGCAGCGTCAGCAGGTACTGGTGGGTCAACGAACCGGTGGTGTAGGGCAGATCGTATTTGTCACACAGGGCGCGCACCCGCTCGGCGATCTCGGCATAGCGATTGCTCGGCAGGTCCGGGAACAGGTGATGTTCGATCTGGTAGCACAGGTTTCCACTCATAAATGCCAGCAGCGGGCCCGCATCGAAGTTCGCGGTGCCGAGCATCTGCCGCAGGTACCACTCCGGTTTGGTCTCGTGCTCCATGACTTCGGGAGTGAATTTCTCGGCGCCGTCGGGGAAATGTCCACAGAAGATCACCAGGTACGCCCAGATATTGCGCAGCACATTGGCGGAGGCATTCGCGGCTATGGTTCGCCGCCACCGCCGCCCGCTGAGCGCCGGGAAGAGCAGATAGTCCTTTCCTGCCTGCCTGACGAGCTTGCCGATCATCGCCCTGGTCTGCGCGGTCCTCTGCTCCTGGGTGGGCATGCGATCGCGCTCGGCATACATGCCGTGCAGGGCGATACCCCACTCGAAGGTGGCGGCCAGGAACAGATTCTGCAATGGCTGCAGCAGAAAGCGGGGCTGCCAGGTTTGGTCGCGCGTCACCCGTATGACACCGAAGCCGATGTCGTCGTCCATGTCGAGCACATTCGTGAACACATGGTGGCGATAGTTGTGCGAATAGCGCCACTGCGCCGAAACGCCGGCCATATCCCATTCCCAAGTGCTGGAATGTATTTCGGGATCGTTCATCCAATCCCATTGGCCGTGGCATACATTGTGGCCGATTTCCATATTCTCGATGCTCTTGGCCACCGCCAAGCCCGCGGTGCCGAGCAGCCAACCGGCCTTGGTCTTGCTGCCGACGATCACCAGCCGCGACGCGGCATCCAGTACCCGCTGGAAGACAATCGTGCGACGGATGTACGCCGCGTCCTGCTCGCCACGCCGCTCGGTGATGTCCCGGCGGATCGCATCGAGTTCTTGCCCGAGCGCCTCGACGTCGGCCGCGCTCAAATGCGCGTATTCCTTGATTTCGGTGATTGCCATACCAGGTCCTCGTTGTTCGGTGAGATCGAAACTCTGGTGCGCAGTCACCATAGTGATGAAAGAGCCCATTCAGGTGGAACCCCACGTTGGCCGAGATCTGATCTGCCAGAACTCCAGTACACGCCCGTATAGGTCAAGTGTCAACGGTGTAGGTCAACGAGTGACAACTACAGTGTGAATAAACGATGAAGCAGTCCGCGAGCCCTCAGTCGGGGCCGGCTTCCAGGAGCTGCCGCAGCAGCGCAGGCAGCGCTATGAACGCGAATCCGACCGCCGAGTCGCTGCGCCCGTAGGGCAGCACGAGGGTGTCCTGGTGGACCAGTGCGCCGCAGGAATACACGACGTTGGGCACATAGCCGTTGCGTTCGGCCTCGTCCGGCGCTAGCAGTGGCCTGCGCAATGCGCCGATGACACGGGTCGGATCGTCGAGGTCGAGCAGAATCGCGCCGATGCCGTAGGTGCGCATCGGTCCGACGCCGTGGGTCAGCACCAGCCAGCCCGCGGGTGTTTCGATCGGCGGACCGCAATTGCCGAGCTGGATCAGCTCCCATGGCCGGGTCGGCAGATAGGCGGTGACCGGGTCACTCCAGACTCGGGCGTCGGCCGAGCCGACCACGCTGATGCTTTCCCGATCCCACCGCGACAGCATCAGATATCGGCCGTGGACTTGTCGCGGAAAGAGCGCCATCCCTTTGCCCGCGGCCCCGTCCCCGGCAAGCGTGGTGCTGACGAAGGTGGCGAAATCGCTGGTGCGCAGCAGTCTCGGTGTGACGACCGCGCCGTCGAACGCGGTGTAGGTGGCGTAATACGTCACGGTCGCGTCCGCCGCGACGAACCGGGTGAACCGCGCGTCTTCGATCCCGCGGCTCTCCTCGTCGGCTGCCGGGAAGAGCACTC
This sequence comes from Nocardia sp. NBC_00403, assembly GCF_036046055.1. Classification (NCBI taxonomy): domain Bacteria; kingdom Bacillati; phylum Actinomycetota; class Actinomycetes; order Mycobacteriales; family Nocardiaceae; genus Nocardia; species Nocardia sp. NBC_00403. The sequence continues at coordinate 8,431,762 of NZ_CP107939.1, read as the reverse complement.
GCTCACACATCGGGAGTTCGGCTGGAAAGGCTACGGTGTAGTCGCCGGACGCCGTCGAGGTGAACTGCCCGGTCTCGATGTAGGGCGTCTGCTCGTCCAGCCGAACCGAATCTCCTTGTCCGAGTGTGCCGGTTCGGAACTCGATGCTCGAAATATGTCCTTCACCGAGCGCGCGCAGGCTCATGACGAAGCGCAGTTCGCCAGGGGCAATACCGGATTGATCGGGATGCGCGACGATCGACGGATTGAACAACGCGGCGGCTTCGACCGCGTACTCCTGGGTGAAGCAGGCGCCGATGAGCTGACGGCGTTCGAGCGTCGGCGTCGATGTGCGCGGTACCCGGTGCGCGACCCGCGCATAGTGCGTCGCGAACGTTGCGCCGATATCGCGGTGCCGTTCGCCGAACCGGCCCATCGTGTCGGCCAGGGTGGCCGACACATCCGCATCGGAGAGACCGAGCACTCGCGCGATGATGGCGTCGGCGCGCGAAATGCCTTGCCCGAGAATTTCCTGGCCGGGCAGGAACAGTCTGGCCAAGACCCGGCGTTGGTCGGGATACAGCGCCCGGTCGCCCCGCCGCGCGAGCTGGGCCGGACTCGGCGCCGCGGGGTCGGCCATTACCGCGCCCGCTGAAGTCGGCGGGCCTGTTGCTGGGTGGAAATCAGCGCGAGTGTCGACTCGGCGCCTTGATTTTCGTTTCTGCCGGTCGGTTCCAGTCCGTCACAGCAGCCGCCGCTGACCTCGTCGAGCAATGGCGTCCCGACATCGTTCGCGCCGCGGAACCAGCTGTCGCACAGCAGGACCGCATCCTTCCAGCGCTGGTCGCCGGTCTGGTCGTAGGCGCGGGCGCACGCGTCTGCCAGACTCGCGACCTCGATCGGCTGCTGATCGAAGCCGGGCCGCAGCTCGCCGGTGGTCCAGCCGTCGACGGGGGTCACCGACAGGTGGTCGCCCGCCGTTTCCACCTCGAGCAGCCAGCGCAGCATTACCAGCCCATCGGCGTGTGTTCGTTCCTCGCCGAGGGCCGCGCCCGCCACCAGAATCGCCTCGGCCAGCACCGCATTGGCGTAGTCGAGCCGGGGTTCGGGCCAGCGCCAGTGCAGTTTTCGAGTCGGTGGCCCGATCAGTGCGCTCGCGCTGGCCAGTAGCTCACGGGCGACCGAGTTGGTCGGATCGGCCTGCAGCACTTCGGCCGCACCGAGCGCGGCGAAGGCCATCGCGCGCGGCCATTGCGAACGCCGTCGCGCACCGACGGTGAAATGCGCGAGCGCAGTCTCCGCCAGGTCCGGTCTTCGGGCGACCACCGAGCCGAGCGCCCACAGGCCGCGGCCCCAATGGTCTTCGAGGCTCGGCTCGTCCTGCCAGGTTCGGTCGGTTCCGCGGCGATTGTGGAAGCGGCCGTCGGTGGCGAGTGCGCTGACAACGAAGTCCAGATACACCTGCGTGAGGGCGAGCAATTGCGTGTCGGGCTCGGGCTCGCGGACGGCGACAACGAGGGCGCGCGCGACGTCATCGACGCAATAGCCGTTCTCGGTGCGCGGTTCGCTGAACTTCGCGTGCTCGAAGATCCCGCAGTCATCGCTGAGCCGGAACATGTGTGCGTAGGAGATGGTGATGGTGTTGTTGTTCATGCGGTGGCCAGCTTTCGGTCGGCCTGCAGGGTTTCCGTGGCGAGCGCGCGATACTTGCGGCACACTGAGGACCAGAGCAGTTCGGGTGCAATACGATCGGCTTCCTCGCCCATGCGATTCGCGAGGCCGGGCTCGGTGAGGACGCGGCGCAGTGCCGTCGCGATGGCAGTGGGCGACTCTCTCTCGACGAGCAGGCCCGCGCCGCTCGACAGCAGCTCCTGTGCATGCGGGAAGGCCGTCGATACCACCGGTTTGCCCGCGGCGACGGCCTCGATCAACACGCCGGAGGTCACTTGCTCGCGCGAATCATAGGGCAGGAGTACGACATCGGCCTGCCGGATCAGCCGGTACAGCTCGGCGCTCGACAGGTAGCGGGCATCGAAATGCACGGCGTTGCCGACCCCGCGACGACGGGCACGTTCGACGAGTCCCGTGCGATAGGACTCGCCGTGCTGTTCCAGCACCCGGGGGTGCGTCTGTCCGACCACCCGATACTGCGCCGCAGGTCGCAGATCGGCGAGCTGGGCCATCGCATCGATGCCCCATTCGATGCCCTTGCCGACACCGAGCAGCCCCCAGGTGAGGATTACCGGTGACCGTGAGATCGGCTGGTGCCGGTCCTCGGGCTGTCCGGCGCGGTTGTCGGCGGCTCCGTGCGGGATCAGCCGGATCTTCGTCGGGTCGACCGTGTAGTGATCGATGAGGCGTTGGCCTGCGGTTTTCGTCATCGTGACGACCGCAGCGCAGATGCGAGCGAGCTCTTCGAGGATCACTCGTTGCCGGGACGTCGGGGTGGCCAGCACGGTGTGCAGCACCACGATCGCTGGAACACGAAGGGCGCGAACGGTTTCGAGCACATCGGCACCGTCTCGCCCGCCGAAGATGCCGAACTCGTGCTGGACTATCGCCACGTCGTAGCGGTTGAGCGCCGCGGCCGCGGCGGTCGCGCCGCCGCGTGCGCTGCGCACCCACTGATGCGCCACCTCGGGCCGCGGTGCCTGCTCGGGGGTGTCGACAACGGCGACAACGCCGACCGTGCTCACCTCGCGAGCCGGTTCGCGGACCAAATCGACTGGTGTATAACTGTTTTCGTGCGACGTCAGCGAAGCGACCAAGGCGTCGGTGAAGGTCGCCAACCCGCACTGGGTGGGCGGATACGTGCTCAGAACTCCATAGGACCGAACTGACACGACGTCAGCCTTCCTGTTTCGAGGCAGCGTCTACGGTGGCGCTGTCTGTAGCCACTCAATTGGCTATCGTGCTGCGCTCGAGCGCTTGAGAATCTGCTCCGGACTGCGACACGGGCGGATCGACCACTAGGCCCCGATCGTAACACCCAGGTCACGGGACATGGGGCGTGGTACGGTCGTGTTATCAAGTCCGCTCCGTCACTCGACGATTCTCGCGGCAAAATCGCCAGTAATCGAGGATCTATGAAAATCGGCGTTATTTCATCGGTCGCACATCGGTCGCCTCCGAAAAACTATGGACCGTGGGAGCAAATCGCCTCGACCTTGGCCGAGGGATTCCTCGCGCGTGGCCACGAGGTGACGCTGTTTGCCACCGCCGACTCGACGACGTCGGCACGGCTGGTCGGTCCCGTTCCTTCGGGATACGAAGAGACGGTCGGCGCGGATGCGAAAGTGCTAGAGGCGCTGCACAATTCGACCGTGTTCGAGCATGCGGGAGAGTTCGACGTGCTCGCCAACCACTTCGACTTCATGCCGCTGACCTACAGCAGGCTGGTGTCGACCCCGATGGTCACCACGATCCACGGCTTTTCCTCGCCGAAAATCGTGCCCGTTTATCGGGCATTCGACGATATCGCGCACTACGTGGCGATCAGTGCCGCCGATCGCCACCCGGATCTCGGCTATGACGCGACCATTCATCACGGCGTCGACCTCGCGGATTTTACGTTCCGGCCGGAGCACGGCGAATATCTGCTCTTTCTCGGCAGAATCCACCCGGAAAAGGGCACCCACCTGGCGATCGAGGTGGCCCGGCTGGCCGGGCTTCCGCTGATCATCGCAGGCGTGATTCAAGACGAGGAATACTTCCGCACCGCGGTCGAGCCGCATCTCGCCGATGCGGCGGTGACCTACGTCGGTCCGGTCGGTCCCGCGCAGCGCGACGAGTTGCTCGGCGGCGCGCGTGCGCTGCTGCACCTCATCGGTTTCGCCGAGCCGTTCGGACTGTCGGTCATCGAATCCATGGCGACCGGAACACCGGTCATCGCAACGCCATTGGGATCGATGCCGGAGATCGTGCGCGATGGCTCGACGGGGTTTCTGGTGACCGATATCTCCGCTGCGGTCGAGGCGGTCGCCGAGATCGGCACGATCGACCGCCGCGTGTGCCGGGACGATGTGAAGGCACGCTTCGACGCGGACCGGATGATCGACGCCTACCTCACGCTGTTCGAGCGGATTGTGCGATTGCCGAGGCGGTCCGCCGAGTTCGCCGCACCTGTGACGGTGGGGCAGTCCATCGGCTCGCCGGGGCTGTTCTCACACGCAGGTCTGTAGTCACGGCCGCTCTCGCTCGCGCCTTGTCCCACCGATGTCCTATCGAATTCCTGGTGTGGCGGGGTGTGGACCCACGCAGCCGATTATCAAGTGACCTCACAGTGTTGCGGGCCGGCAGGTTCGGCGTGCGCGCGGCCGACCGATGTCCACTGCGCATGCCGCCGCCACCATCTTGGACGCAGCCTGGATCGGTTATTCGGTCGCTGCGATCTTCTTTCGGGTCGGCTGGGTGGTCGAAGCACTGACAGAATTCGGTGTGTCCGAGTCCTGGTGGAATTGGCTCGGCGCCGCCAAGGCGATGGGTGCGGCCGGGCTTTTCGTGCCGTTCATCGGCATAATGGCCGCGATCGGCCTGCTGCTGTATTTCGGCGGTGCCGTCGGCACGATGCTCAGGGCGCGCTCGTACTCCCACGTCCCGTTCCCGCTGCTGTACATGGCTCCGGTCATCGGGGCGACGCACTCGGATTCGCTGCCTGAGCCCCCGCTCGCCGGGGGAGGGAAGTTCGAGCGCGCGCCTCGCGGGGGCGAGCGATATCGTGCAGGTGTCGGCAGCCCAAGCGGTTTACCGGCGCAAAGGCCGAGCCGATACAACCGAGGGGCGAATCATGCACTACCGCAACAGGCTGTCGAGGTTGGTGACAGCGGCAGCAGCCCTCGCAGTCGGCCTCGGCGTGGGATTCCCCGCGACCGCGCAGGCTCAGGCGACCGCGTACCCGGGCATGACGATCCGGGCTGCCGACCGGATCTGTTCGGTCGGGGCGACGGGGCATATGGGTAGTGCGCAATACGCCGTCACGGCCGCGCACTGCTTTCAGTCAGGGGCGCGCGTCTACAACGCAAACGGTGGCATAATCGGATGGTTCGAACAGAGCTATGGTGACGACTCGACGACCGCGAACCTCGGCTTCGCCCTCATCCGGCTCGCGAACAATGTCGGCATCTCGGCGTCGCTCGGCACCTTCGGCATTCAATCCACCTACACCCAACCCTTTGTCGGCGAGGGTGTGTGCCACGTCGGATCGGCAACCACCTGGACGTGCGGAACCATCACCTCGGTGGGCGACAACCACTTCGTCACCGACTTCTACGCCGACCGGGGCGATTCCGGCGGCATTGTGTACAACCAGACCCCGGAGGGACGTGCGGCGTTCCTCGGAATCTTGATCGGGGGCAGGGAATCCGGCGGCGTCGTGGTCGAAACGGCCAACTACCTGCGGGATACCATCGACGCCCATGCCGTCGGCAACGACAGCTTTCGCTGGTACATCGAATAGCGGCACCGGCGCGGTCGGCAGTCTCCCGTCCCCGATGACTTGACTCCCGGGCGTCGCGCGTCGAGAGTGCCCGAATGGTCCACGCCACTGATGTGTCCGGCGCGACGGTGCGCAAGGTCACCCTCCGTCTGGTGCCCTTTCTCGGGCTGCTGTATTTCGTCAACTACCTGGATCGGGTGAATATCGGCTTCGCCGGGCCCAGCGGTATGAAGGCCGATCTCGGGCTGAGCGAAACTGCGTTCGGCCTCGCCTCCGGGATCTTCTTCATCGGCTACCTCATTCTCGAAGTGCCGAGCAATCTGGCGCTGCATCGGTTCGGGGCGCGGCGGTGGATCGCCAGGATCATGGCGAGCTGGGGGATCGTCGCCACCGCAATGGCTTTTGTACCCAACGAAACCATGCTGTATGTGCTGCGCTTCGCACTCGGTGTTGCGGAGGCCGGCTTCTTCCCCGGCATTCTGCTCTATCTCACCTACTGGTTTCCGCAGCAGCACCGCGCGAAGATCGTTGCCTTGTTCATGACCGCGGTACCGATCTCCACCGCGCTCGGCTCGACGGTGTCGAGTCTGATCATCCAGTACGGCGATGGCGTGTTCGGGCTCACCGGCTGGCGCTTCATGTTCCTGGTCGAGGGCCTGCCCGCGCTGGCGCTCGCGGTCATGACCTGGTTCTACCTCACCGACCGTCCGGACAAGGCGCGCTGGCTCTCGCTGCCCGAACGCGATTGGCTGACAGCCGAACTCGCCGCCGAACAGGCCGCGCTGGAGCAGGCCGAGCACTGGACGGTGCGCAAGGCACTGACCCATCCGCGCGTACTCGGCCTCGCGCTCGTCTACGGTGGCATCGTCTACGGCCTGTATGCGCTCGGGTTCTTCCTGCCGACCATCATCGGCGGGTTCCAGCAGCAGTACGGAACGCACTTCTCGATCGTCCAGCGCGGTCTCATCAATGCCGTGCCTTATGTCATCGGCGCGGTAGTCATGGTGTTGTGGAGCAGGCACGGCGACCGAACCGGTGAACGGACCTGGCACGTCGCCCTGCCCGCACTGATCGGCGGACTCGCCATCCCGGTGGCCCTCTACCTCGGAAATCCATTCGCGGCCATGGCCGCTGTCACCGTGTGCGCGGTCGGGGTGCTGGCCGCGCTGCCCACTTTCTGGGCGCTGCCGAGCACCTTCCTCTCCGGCGCCGCTGCGGCGGGCGGCATCGCGCTGATCAACTCGATCGGCAATGTCAGTGGCTTTGTCGCGCCGTATGTGACCGGTGCGTTGAAGGATATGACGGGCAGCCAGCGTGCTGGTTTGTGGGTGGTCGGGCTATGCATGGTAGGGGCGGCCCTGAGTTTGCTCGTGCTGCGGCACCGAGCTCGTGTGCGCTGACGGGCAAGTCCGTCAGGGTCGGGTGTACTTCGCATTGGCGGCCTCGATCTCGTCGATGTGTTCGTAGGCCCAGGTGCGCAGCACCGCGACCGCATCACAGAGGCTGCGGCCGAGCGGGGTCAGCGAGTATTCGACGGTGACCGGGACTGTCGGATATGCCCGCCGCTCGACGATCCCGTCGCGTTCCAGGCCGCGCAGGGTCTGGGTGAGCATCTTCTGGGTGATTCCTTGGACTTGGCGGCGCAGCTCCGAGAACCGCTGTGTGCCCGGCCCGAGCGCCAGTAGCACCAGGCCGGTCCAGCGTTCGCCGAGGCGATCGAATACATGTCGGGACGGGCAGCTGCTGTTGAAAATATCGTAGGCCATCACCTCTGACGGTAACTTGGTATCCACCAGGTACCTATACCACCAATTACTGCCTTCTTCCAGAGAGAAACGATCGCTCATATGGTTCTAAGCGACGGTTCGAGAAGGGAAGAGCGCAATGAAAGCACTGGCAGCTACCGCCGATCCGATGCTTGTGGAATTCGTCGATTTGGCCGAACCCACACCCGCAGCTGACGAGGCGCTGGTGAAGGTCGAAGCGTTCTCGGTGAATCGCGGCGAGATTTTCGCGCTGACGGGCGTGTACGGGACGCCTGCGGCATCGGGCCGAGTGATGGGGCAGGACATCGTCGGCCGGGTCCGCGCGGTCGCAGCCGACGGATCCGGACCCGCGATGGGTACCAGGGTCGTCGCGCACCCTGAGGGCGGCGGTTGGGCCGAGCTGGTCGCTGTGCCGACCTCGAAGCTGGCGGTAGTTCCCGACGCCGTCGCCACGATCACCGCCGCCGCGTTGCCTTTGGCCGGGTTGACCGCGCTGCGCCTGCTACGGCGGGTCGATGAATTGTCCGGCACACGGATCCTGCTGACCGGAGCCTCCGGTGGGGTCGGCCACTACCTGGTCGAGCTGGCGGCGGCCGCGGGCGCGTCGGTGACGGCGGTGTCCGCGTCGCGCGATCGGGGCCTGCGACTGGCCGAGCTGGGCGCAGCCGCGGTGGTGCGCGACGTCGCCGAGGCGGTGGGGGTATTCGACGTGGTGCTCGAATCCGTTGGCGGCACAGTCTTTTCGGCGGCGCTGACCCGGTTGCGCCCCGGTGGGAAGGTGCTGTGGTTCGGGCAGGCGAGCCTGGAACCGATCACGCTCGACTTCTTTCGGCTTTTCTCGGCAACCCCGTTCACGCTCGAGCATTTCCCGCACTGGGTCTCCACGACCACGGACGGCGAGGATCTACGCGCACTGGTCGATTCGGTTGCCGCCGATACCCTGCACCCGGAGATCGGGCGAATCGAAGACTGGGCCGAAACCCGCACTGTGCTAACCGATCTGAACAATCGGCTGATCCGTGGAAACGCGGTACTCACCATCGAAATGAAATGAGGAACACGATGTCGACCACCGAGCAGACCCGTGCCGCGATCGTTGCATACATCAATGCGCTGCAAACCGGCGATATCGAGCAATGCCGCGCCGCATTCACGCCGGACGGCACTTGGACACTGATCGGCAATCTCCCGACCTCGCGCACCTGGACCGGCCCTGACGAGATCTTCGACGGATTTCTCGCCCAGATGACCCGCCGCTTCGATCCGGCCGTGCCTATGACGCTGGAAGTTCACACCGTCCTCGCGGACGGCGACCGCGCGACCGCCGAGTGGACGACGCGAGCGACCACTGTCTCCGGTGCGGAGTATGTGAATACGGTGGTCATCCTCTTTCGCGTCAGCGACGGCAAGATC